>NZ_JACAPZ010000005.1:0-461948 GCF_013385475.1 Pseudomonas sp. G5001 | reverse complement strand
CGGGCTTGAGCATTTTGCCAGGGCCGCTGCCGCTTCGGGCAATTCCAGCTCACTGAACACCAGCACCCCATGGCGCTTGAGCAATGCCGCCGTCACGCCTTCGCCCGTGACCTTCACGCCGGTGAAGGTGCCGTCATAGGTCAGCAGATTGCCGCACGACGGGCTGTTGGCCTTGAGTACGGCGACGCGGATATTGTGACGCTGTACCAGCGCCAATGCCTGGCGGGCGCCATCGAGGAACGCTTCGCTGAAGTCTTCCCCCTGGGCCGTCAGCACCTGGGCGCGGCCTTCCCACACATCAATCCCCTGCCCGCCCGGGATTTCGGCAGACGGCCGTGGCGTCGGCAAGCCACCCGCCACTTCCGGGCACACGGCAACCACCCGGCCTTCGGCCTGCCACGCGGCCAGTTGGTCGAAAGGCCCGCTGGCGCCTCCGTCGTAGCGTACCCGGTGCCCCAGCAGGCAGCGGCTGACCAGAATCTTTTGCATCATCAAAACGGCTCGTTGCCCCGCCGGCGAAACCAGCCGGTGAGGGACAGGCGTTCGCGGGTGGCGGGCATGACTTCATGGGGGATTTCCCCCGACAGGAATACCACCAGGCAACCGCCGGTGGGCACCACATCGTATTCGACGTCGCCCTTGAGGTACATGCGCAACTGGCCGCCATGTTCCGGCAGCCAGGCGTTGTTCAAGTAGATCACCGCCGACACCATGCGCCGGTCGTCATCGCGAAAACGGTCCACATGCTTGAGGTAAAACGCCCCCGGCGGGTACATCGCGAAGTGGCTTTCGAAGTCTTCCAGGCCCAGGAACAGGCCACGGTTCATCGCCACCCGCAGGCTGTCCATCAGCTCCAGGTAGTTATCGCAGGCCACCACTTCGCCCGGCTCCAGCCACTGGATATGGTCACCCCGGATGCCCTCGCGAATCTCCTGGGAAGGCCCCCGTCCGACCGCCGCGGGCGCCAATTCACCTTCGGCGGCGCGTTTTTGGCACTCAGCCGCCAGTTCGAGGGTCAGAGCCTCGGGCAGGAAGATATTCTGCTGCGACCAGCCTTGTGCGGCCAGGTCATCGACAATGCGTAACAGCAGCGGGTGATCGGAGGGTATGGGCATGGCGCGCATAGTATCCATACGCCTGTGAATCCGACAGAGCCGCCGAGCGTCTGAATACACTTTAGTCAGGTGACCGATAGGATTTCTCGACAAATCCTACGCCCGACACGGACAATAGTGGCCGACTGACAGGAGTCCATATGCGTCGTTTGTTTTTTTCCTTGCTGATGTTCTGCGTTTTGCCCGCCTGGGCAGACAGCCATGACCAGTTGTACAAGGTCGCCGGCTGGGCAGACCAGCGCGCGCATTTTAATGACGCCCTCAGTGCCGCCCAGCAACGCTACCGCAACAGCCTGCCGCCGGCGGTGTATCAGGCGCTGGTGGACAACAGCAATAAACGCTTCGCGCCCCAGTCGGTAGACCAGCGCGCCGAAGCGCAACTGCGCAAGAATTTGGCAGACCCTAAGCCGGCACTGGCCTTCTTCCAGTCGCCGCTGGGCCGCAAGATTGTCGCCGCCGAGTTGCTGGCCACCCGCCGCGATCAACTGGCGAAGAACGCCCAGGGCTTGCCGCACATGGAAGCCGATGCCACCCGCAGCCTGATCATCGGCCACCTGGCCCAGGCCTTGCCTGCGCGGGAAGCCGGGGCTGAAGTCAGCCTGGCGATTGCCGGCGTGGCGGCCGACAGCTTGAGCCAGATGATCCCCGGGCTGTTGGGCGGAGGCCAGGCGCAGGGCATGTTGAACGGCCAGCGTGAGCGCCTGATGCAGCAGATCGGCAATGATCTGAACAACACGCTGTTGTACGTCTACCGGGATTTGTCCGACCCGGAGCTGGAAGAGTTCGCGACGTTCGCGGAGTCGCCGGAGGGCAAGGCGTACTACAAGGCGGCACTGGCGGCGATTCGCGCCGGGCTGGCGGTCGGCCAAAGCACTTCAAGCCTGGCGCAGTAACCCTGTGGGAGCGGGCTTGCTCGCGAAGACGGTGTGCCAGTCACTGGTTATGCTAACTGATCGACCGCCTTCGCGAGCAAGCCCGCTCCCACATTTGGATTGCGTTATTTCAGGTGATCGGTGAGAAACCCGAAGTATTGCTGCCGAATCTCCGGAATCTCATTCGCCAAGTGATGCCTGCCGCGCGGCAGCATCAACACCTCCGGCTGGTCGAACTTGCTGCGCAGCACCTTCAGGTTGTGCTGCCAGTCCACCGTCATGTCTTCCTCACCCTGCACGATCAACGGCCGCCGCGTGCTGCGTGGCGCCGCTTCAACACGTTTGATCCAGCGCGCCAGGGCGCCCACCCAGGCAGTCGGCAACTGCCGTGGCTGCAACGGGTCGGCCTCCAGGAACGGCTTGAACTGCGGGTCGTTGGTGTTATCGCTGAAGCGCCGGGCAATGCCTTTGACGAACGGCCGGAGCAGGTAATAACTGAGCTGCGACCAGCCCCAGGCGCGGGGCCGCACCAGCGGTGACAACAGGAACGTCTTGCCCTGGGCCGGGCTGTCGACGCCATGGCTAAGCAGGTGATCCACCACAATCGCGCCGCCGGTGCTTTGCCCGAACAAGTGCCACGGCTGCGGCAATTGCAGCGCCCTGGCCTGTTCAAACAACGCCTGCACCACGTCCTGGTACACCGCAAAGTCATCAATGCTGGCCCGCTCGCCGCTGGACAGACCATGGCCCGGCAAGTCGCAGGCGATCACCACAAAACCCTGGTCCAGCGCCCAGTCCACGGCATGCCGGTACAGGCCCATATGGTCGTAGAAGCCATGGAACAGGAACATCGTCGCCACCGGCACCGGTGGCCACCACACCTGGCAGACCACGTCGAACCCATCCACCGCAAACCGCCCCAGGCGGCTTGTCGCGGGCACCTTGCGGGCAGCGAGGTCCAGGCCGTAGAAGCGCTGGTAGACCCGGGCCTCGGCTGAAAGCGGCTGCGCGTCCACCAGTGGGCGCAAGCTTTCGCGTAGATGATCAGGGTCAAACGTAACGGGCATAAGAACTTCCAGACTGTGGCTTCAACGCGTTGAACAGATGAATATCGAGCCGCGATATTCATCTGTCAGGGCAAGCATGGCAAGCTACGCGTCCTCCGAGGATTGATCCAAATGCGACAGCCCTACCGCACCACCCTCTTCGCCAGCCTGATCGTGATCATTTGCGCCGGGGTGTTGTGGGCGGCGTATGACTGGTTCCAGGGACGCTACCTGCGGGCATTCAGTGAACATACGGCGGTGTTTTCCGGTGACAGCCTGAGCCTGCCGGCCGAGCTTGCCGGCCCGGGCCCGATCCGCCTGGTGCACTTCTGGGACCCCGCCTGCCCGTGCAATGTCGGCAACCAGCAGCACCTTGGCGAGTTGATCGAGCAGTACGCCCCCCAGGGCGTGGAGTTCTATTCCCTGCAGAAAGCCGGCAGCCACGGCCAGTTGCCCGCCACCCTGGGCTCGATGAAGGCCCTCAAGGCCGTGCCCGGTGCCCAGCATCTGCCGGCCAGCCCTGCCGTGGGCATCTGGGACCGCAGCGGCAAGCTGGCGTATTTCGGGCCCTACAGCGAAGGGTTGACGTGTAACTCCAGCAACAGCTTTATCGAGCCGATCCTGCAAGCCCTCGAAGGCGGACGCGAGGTCAATGCGACCCACACCCTGGCGGTCGGCTGTTACTGCGAGTGGAACGGGGAAACGTCTCCACCCTGACCCGGCAAGCTGAACAGACGCTGTTCGTTCGACAAACTCGAACAACTGTATCGGCACGCTCCTGTATCGTAAGCAACTAGCCGTACAAGCAGACGACACGGGAACACATGAGCCAATTAACCATCATCCTCTGGATACTCAACGTCATCGTTGATACGTCCGGCCAGTTGGCGTTCAAAGCCGCAGCCTCAGCCAGCGCCGAGCATGACGGCATGGCCCACTGGCGCCATATGCTCAAGCGTCCGTGGATCTGGCTGGGAATCATCTGCTATGTGTTCGAATTCGTGCTGTGGCTGGCCTTCCTGACACTGGTGCCGTTGTCGGTCGGGGTGATGCTGGGCTCCATCAATATTGTCGTGATCATGATTGCCGGGCGTTTCCTGTTCAAGGAAAGCCTGAGCAAATGGCGGTTGATCGGCATCATGCTGATCGCCTGTGGCGTGACCGTCGTGGGGTTCGAGTAATGAAACGGTTTTATATCCTGGGTTTTCTGTCGCTGATCATTTTCGATACCTTGGCGCAGGTCAGTTTCAAGTTCGCCTCGATTCATGCCGAACCGCTGACGATGGACGCCGCCTGGTTGATCCGCGTGTTCGGTGCGCCATGGATCTACGGCGCATTCGTGGGCTACATCGGCGCGTTTTTCACCTGGATGACGCTGTTGAAATACGCCCCGGTGGGCCCGGCGTTTGCGGCGTCACACCTGGAGCTGATCAGCGTGACGCTGATCTCCGTGTGGCTATTCAATGACACCTTGACCCTGCCCAAGGTCGTCGGCGGCGCGCTGATCATTGCGGGCATCCTGTGCCTGGCGCGCAGCGAAGACAAAGAAAGCAAGACCGTCGAGGCCGAACCCTCGCAGACGCTGGCGTCATGACGCCCGTTGTCAGCCAGCGGGAGATTCCGCCAACGGCGGGGCTTCCCCTGCGCTGGCAGGACTTGTTCAACCGCTCGGGCGACCTGGCCCGCGACCTGGCCCGACAGCTCGACATCCCGCTGCCGGCCCTGCCCTGCTCCGGCACCGCCGCGCTGATCATGGCGCTGCGGGTGTTGCAGCAGCGCACGCCGGGGCGCACCGAGCTTATCGTGCCGGCCTATACCTGCCCGCTGGTGGCCCTGGCGGCCCATCACTGCCCGCCTTTGCGCGTGGTGGCGTGCGATCTGCAGCCCGGCAGCATCGACCTGGACGAACACCAGCTGGCGCAGCTGTGCAACCAAAACATCTTGGCGATCGTCGTCACTCACCTGGCCGGGCGTGTGGCGGATGTGGAGGCTGCCAAGCGCATTGCCGAGCCACTCGGCATTGCGGTGATCGAAGACGCCGCCCAAGCCATGGGCGCACTGGATGATGGAAAAAGCGTCGGACTGAAAGGCGACATCGGCTTTTTCAGCATGGCGCTGGGCAAAGGCCTGACGACGGCTGAAGGCGGTGTGTTGTTCAGCCGGGATCCGGCGCTGCATCAGGCGTTGCACCAGCAATGCCGGCAGGACTTGCCCTTCAGCCTGCGCTGGGAAGTGCAACGCAGCGCCGAGCTGTGGGGCTATGCCGCGGCGTATCAGCCCCGCGGGCTGAAGTACGTGTACGGCAAACCGCTGCGGGCGGCGCTGGCGCGGGGCGATGAAGTGGCGGCGGTGGGCGATGATTTTTCCGTCAACGATATTCCGTTGCACCGGTTGGGCGGCTATCGCCAGAAGGTCGGCGCCGCAGCCCTGGCACGCTTGCCCGAGCATTTGCAGCAAGGCCGCCTGCGGGCCTTGCGTCGCGTGGCGCAGCTGAGCAGCTTGCCCGGCGTGTCGGTGTTGACCGACAGCCCGGGCCAGCAAGGCACCTGGCCGTTCCTGATGGTGGTGATGCCCAGCGCACAAACCCGCGATACCGCGATGGCGCAGCTGTGGACGGCAGGCCTGGGCGTGACCCGCCTGTTCATCCACGTATTGCCGGGCTACCCGGCACTCACCCCGCTGTTACAGCAAGGCGCCGATATCCCCCGCGCGCAAAGCTTCGCCGCCCAGACACTGTCGATCAGCAATAGCCACTGGCTGACGGACGAGCTGTTCGAGCAAGTGCTGGATCATCTGCGGCGGATTCTTAAACGCTAGGCCCAGCTTTGATCGATACGGGTCAACAAGCGCGCATTCAGCTCATTCTGCTGCTGTTGCCAGATCACCACCTGGTTCTCCGGCAGCTCTTCCTGGCCATCCGACGCACTCAGCCAGCGCTTGAACTTGCTCTGGTAGTGGTAGGCGGACACGTCGCCGGTAATGTCCGCGCCAATAATGCTGCCGTGGCAGGCATCGATCAGCGCATTCAAATGCTTCTCCAGAAACTCGCCCTGGTCCCAGTTGGTATTCACCACCTGCGGGCTCAGCACGTCTTTGTCGATGGAGAGATACACCGGCAGCGAAGGGTCGAGCTGCGCCAGGAACGCGCTCATCAACTCGTCCGCGCTGGTGAATGCACGATTGCTGCGGCCTGCGCCGATCCAGTTCAACCAGCGGGTATCGACGTTGGTGTTCCAGTAGGTCAGCTTGCGTTTCACCAGCGGCGACCAGTGATTCTCCCAGGCGTGCTTGAGGGAAATGTCCGGCGAGCCAATGCCCAGCACGTGAACGTGCTCGACCTGCGGCAGGCGGCTGGCCCAGTAGACCCAAGACCCACAATGGATACCAAACGGATAACGCATGTTGTCCGGGTGGTTATCGCAAATGATCAGCTGGATCTTTTGCTGGGTGGGAAGACGGTTCAACAACAGCTGGCTGAGGTGGTGATAATCACCGCTGCCGGTAAACACACAGCCGTAATCGCTGGGCATCTGCGCGTGCAGGGCGCTCTCCAGCTCCTTGAACTGCGCCCAGCGGCAGCCGAAACGGATTTTCTCCTGCCAGGCTTGCAACGGCAGGGTAAGGGCGCCGGGAATGTTATTCACGGCCCCGTCAAAATCGAGGATCAATGCGGGACGGGCCTGGCTCATGCGGTTTGCTCCTGCTGCCACTGGGTATCGCTTTCAAAATGGTGCCGGAAACGGTTCATCACTTTGCGCAGCAGCGGGTTCCTCACCCACACCAGATGGCGGGTAAACGTGAACTTGGCGCCGAGGCTGGATTTGACCTGCGGATCGGTCCACCCCGCGACATAAAACTGCAGGCCCTTTTCCAGGGCGAACTCCAGGTTCACAAACCAGCTGACGAAGTACAGGTTGTGCTCCAGCGCCAGCGGGTAGTTCAGGCCGATGTACTTGTCGAGCAACTTGCCGTCTTGCTGGTAGCACAGGTTATAGCCAACCAGTTCGTCCTCGTCCCAGTAGCAGAACACATGCCCGCCGCTGTCGGCATCGGTGAGCAACTGGATGAAGAATTCGGGCGTGAGCAAGTCGAAGTGGATTTCGCTCTGTGCGTACACCGCCTTGTACAGCCGATACAGTTCCTGCTGCCATTGCTCATCGCTGAAGCGGGCATCGCCGGTGTCCAGGATCTCGATGCGCAGCTCATCACGGCTGCGCAGCTTGCGGCGGATATTGCGGCGACGGCTGTGGGACAACCGCGACAGATACTCATCCGTCGAGCTGAAGTCGATCGGTACATAGGCCAGCGCCTGGCCCTCTACATTGATGAATCCGCGCTGGGTGCAGGCCTCGATCAACGCGTGTGCGTAGCGATTGTCCTCAACGCTGAGCAGCGGAGAATCCAGCGGCACATCCTTGACGATGGTGAGCTTGCGTTGCGGTGCACACTCCTGTTGCAGCCATTGCGCCATGTCCTGTGGCGGTACGTTCAGCGGGAACGGGGAATATTCGCTGACCGTGGTGCCGATAAAACAGGTGTCGATATGCAGCCATGACTGCCACAAACGGTACCCCGGCCAACTGCGCAGGCGGCTACGCAGCTCATCGTCGGCGGTGGTCTGCAGGTCGAACCGGGTGAAAAAGTACGGCAGTCCCTGTGCTGACAGCTGGGCAGTGAAACCCACCGGCGGGTATCGCAAAAAATTGCTGATCAGCGATGGCGTTTCCATGCAGCAGGCATAAGGCACCTGTGCACGGCTGGGATCTGTCATAAATTGCATTCCGAAAGTGATAGCAAAGGCGCGCCCGGATGACGGGGTGAATCATCGCGCCGCTGGTTTCATGTAACAGAGTAAACATAATACTCCGCCTACCCGCGGCCCACTTCAGAACCCCCACTTCATGCAGCTCAGGTTCAGGGAGCACGAACCCGAGAGCATTTTCCGCAGCGCTCGCCAAACCCACTAAACTGCCCGAATCTTCACGGTGACCGACTAATAAGGGACAACCCATGAAACGCATCCTGACCGCGCTGGCCATCCTGCTCGTAGCCCTTATGGTTGGCGCCGGCTGGTACGTGTACAGCAAGCAGCCGACCCGCCAGGGCACGGTGGAGCTGGCCCATCTGCAAGGTTCGGTCACGGTGCGCTACGACGACCGAGGCGTGCCGCATATCCGCGCCGAGAACGAGACTGACCTGTACCGTGCCCTCGGCTACGTACATGCCCAGGACCGGCTGTTCCAGATGGAAATCATGCGGCGCCTGTCCCGTGGCGAGCTGGCCGAGGTGCTGGGACCCAAGTTGCTGGAAACCGACAAACTGTTCCGCAGCCTGCGCATTCGCGAGCGCGCCTTGAGCTACGTCGAACACATGGACCATGAGTCTGCGTCCTGGAAGGCCCTGCAAGCCTACCTGGACGGGGTCAACCAGTATCAGGACAGCCACGCCAAACCCATGGAGTTCGACGTACTGGGCATCCCCAAGCGCCCGTTCACCGCCGAGGACACCATCAGCGTCGCCGGCTACCTGGCCTACAGCTTTGCCGCAGCCTTTCGCACCGAACCCTTGCTGACCTACGTACGCGATCAGTTGGGCAACGACTACCTGAAGGTCTTCGACCTCGACTGGCAGCCCAAGGGCGCGCTGAACCTGGCGGCCGGTGACTGGAAAGACCTCGGCGCCATTGCCCAGTTGAGCGAACAGGCCATGGCCGACAACGGCCTGCCGCAGTTCGAAGGCAGCAACGCCTGGGCCATCAGCGGCAGCCGCACCAAGAGCGGCAAGCCGTTGCTGGCGGGTGACCCGCATATCCGTTTCTCGGTGCCGTCGGTGTGGTACGAGGCGCAGCTGTCGGCGCCGGGCTTCGAGCTTTACGGCTATCACAACGCGCTGGTGCCGGTGGCGTTCCTGGGCCACAACAAGGATTTCGGCTGGAGCCTGACCATGTTCCAGAACGATGACCTCGACCTGATCGCCGAGAAGGTCAACCCGGACAACCCCAACCAGGTCTGGTACCACGACAAGTGGGTGGACATGACCAGCAGCGAGCAACAGATCGCGGTCAAGGGCCAGGACCCGGTAACCCTGACCCTGCGCACCTCGCCCCACGGTCCGATCATCAACGACGTGCTCGGCGAGAATGCCGGCAAGACGCCGATTGCCATGTGGTGGGCATTCCTGGATACCGAAAATCCGATCCTCGACGGTTTCTATCAGCTCAACCGTGCCGATACCCTCGCCAAAGCGCGTGCGGCGGCGGCCAAGGTCCAGGCGCCTGGCTTGAACATCGTATGGGCCAATGCCAAGGGCGATATCGGCTGGTGGGCGGCGGCGCAATTGCCGATCCGCCCGGCCGGGGTCAACCCGGGCTTTATCCTCGACGGCAGTACCGCCCAGGCGGACAAGCTCGGTTTCTACCCATTCAGCGCCAACCCCCAGGAAGAAAACCCGGCCCGCGGATATGTGGTGTCCGCCAATGCCCAGCCGGCGTCACCCACCGGCATGCCGATCCCCGGGTATTACAACCTGGCAGACCGTGGCCAGCAGTTGAACGCGCAACTGAGCGACAACAGCGTGAAATGGGACGTGGACAACAGCCAGGCCTTGCAGCTCGGCACCACCACCGCCTACGGCCCACGGCTGCTGGCACCGCTGCTGCCGGTGCTGCGTGAGGTGGTCAAGGACCCGGCGCAGTTGAAGCTGGTGGAGCAACTGGCAGCCTGGAAAGGCGATTACCCGCTGGACTCCACCAGTGCCACGCTGTTCAACCAGTTCCTGTTCAACCTCACTGACGCAGCGTTCCACCCGAAACTGGGCGATGGGATGTTCAAGACCTTGCTCACCACTCGGGTAGTGGACGCAGCCTTGCCGCGCCTGGCCGCTTCAGCGGATTCGCCGTGGTGGGATGGCCACCGCGCCGAGACCGTCAAGCTTGCCTGGGACAACAGCCTGCAACACCTCAAGGCGACCTTTGGTGACGACCCATCGCAGTGGCAATGGGGCAAGGCCCACACCCTGACCCACGGCCATCCACTGGGCTCGCAGAAGCCGTTGGACAAGATCGTCAACGTAGGCCCGTTTGCCGCTCCCGGCACCCATGAAGTGCCCAACAACCAATCCGCACAGATCGGCCCGGCGCCGTGGCCGGTGACGTACGGGCCGTCGACCCGACGCCTGATTGATTTCGCCGATGCCGCCCATGGGCTGACCATCAACCCGGTCGGGCAGAGTGGTGTGCCGTTCGACAAGCACTATTCCGATCAGGCGGAAACGTACATCGAAGGCGGGTATGAGCAGGCGCATTTCAATGATGAGGAAGTGACGGCGAATACCCGCAGTACGCTCAAGCTGTTGCCGGCCCGGACACCGCAATAACTGAAGAAACAAAAAACCAATGTGGGAGCGGGCTTGCTCGCGAATGCGGTGGATCAGTCAATACATCTGGTGACTGACACTCCGCATTCGCGAGCAAGCCCGCTCCCACATTTTGATCTGCGTTGTTGCGTCTACCGTGCTCGCAGCCGCCCCGGCGCCTCACCGTAGGTTTCCTTGAATTTCTTGCTGAACGCCGCCTGGGATTGATACCCCGCCCGAGCGGCAATATCCGTCAGGCTCAGCCGCGACTGATGCAGCAGGTTGAACGCCAGCTCCATGCGCAACTGCGTCAGCAACACCCACGGCGACACGCCCGCCACTTTGACAAACCCACGCATGAACGTCGCCCGGGACATCGACGCGGCGCTGGCCAGGCTGTCGATGGTCCACTCATGCCCGGGATCCGCCAGCATCGCCTGCCAGGCCTTGCCCAGGCGTTTGTCGGTCAACAAGGCAAAGGTGCCCGCCACCGGCGCTTGCTGCGTCAGCCATGCCCGCAGGATCAGGGTGAACAACGCCGACGACAGCGCATCAATGAAAAACCGCGCCCCCAGCCGCTGCCCGTCCGCCTCGCTGCGCAACAGTGCGATCAATGCCGCCAGCTGCCCATCGGCCTGCCATTGCCGGCTGGACACCACCAGGTAGTCCGGCAACGCACTGAACAGCAACGACTGGCGGTTGTAGCGAAAGCTGCCGCAGAGCATGTCCACGTCCGGCTGCTCACCGCCCAGGCGATGGATCGGCAGCAAGCCGCCTTCGATCACGGTCTGCGCCACCGGCTTTACCCGCGCGCCCTGGCTGCGCACCAGGTGCGTCGCGCCACCGGGCATCAACAGGATGTCGCCCTCCTCCAACGTCACCTGCTGCCCGCCGGACAATTCGGCGCGGCAGGTGCCCGCCAGCACAATGTGATACGGCGCCACGCCCAGCGGCTCGGGCTCGTGGTCCATGGCCCAGGCGCCCTGGAACTGGCAACGCAGGTCCAGGCTGCCTCGCAGGTTGGCCAACGCGATGAGGGTGTCAATGGAGTTCATTTGCGAGCATCGGTCAAAAAGGTGAGTGGATCGAACAAAAGCGCCAAACCTGAACCGCGCACACTGGCTTCACACCCAACCCGTTCAGGAGTTAACACGATGTTCAATAACTGGTCCGACTTGCTGCCTACCGTGAAGAAAGCCTTTGGCGCGCTGGGCAAGAGCAACCCGAAGATGGTCAAAGCCTACATGGCGCTGGGGGAAGCAGCCGAGGAAAATAACGTTCTGGATGCCAAGACCCGCGAGCTGATTTCCATCGCCGTGGCCATCACCACTCGCTGCGACGGCTGCATCGGCGTGCATTCCGACGCGGCGATCAAGGCCGGCGCCACCCGCGAAGAAGTGGCCGCGACCCTGGCCACCGCGATCTCGCTGAATGCCGGCGCGGCGTATATCTACTCGCTGCGCGCCCTGGAAGCCTATGACACGCTCAAACCGGCGCCGCAAAGTTAAGCCGGAATTGTTGCGGCGTCACGCCCAGCCGGCGATTGAACACACTGCGCATGTGCTGGGCATCGCGAAAGCCGCATTGATACGCCACGGTCTTGAGCGGTGCGTGGGTGCTTTCGAGCATCACCCGCGCCGCATCCACCCGCGCCCGCTCGACGAACTCCGCCGGAGTGATCTGCGCCTCCCGGGCAAATACCCGCGAGAAGTTGCGCGCGCTCATGTTGGCGGCTTTGGCCAGGTCGGCGATGGTCAGGTCGCCCGTCAGGTTGGCCAATACATACAGCTGCACCAGCGCCACCGCCGAGGTGGCTTGCGCGTGGGGTGTCAGGAACGGGCTGAACTGCGACTGCCCGCCGGAACGCTGGGTGAACACCACCAGGCGCTTGGCCACGCTGAGGGCGACTTCCGGGCCGTGGTCCTGGGCCAGCAGGTACAGCGACAGGTCGATGCCCGCCGTCACCCCGGCCGAGGTGTAGAGGTTGCCGTCCTGCACATAGAGGCGGTCGGCTTCGACCTGGGCCGATGGGCATAAGGCGGCCAGATCGGCAGCGTCGCCCCAGTGGGTGGTGACGGTGCGCCCGTCCAGCAACCCGGCGCGGGCGAGCATGAAGGCGCCGTTACAGATGGAGCCGAAACGTTTCGCTCGCGCGCTGGCGTCACGCAGCCATTGATTGAACACCGGGCCGAAATCCTCGAAGGGCAACTGCGGCCCGCCGGCCATCAATAGTAAATCGTAGGGCTCGACGGCCTCGCTGAAATGCCGGTGTGCCTGCAAGGACAAGCCGTTGGAACAGGCCATGTTGCCGTGCCCCAGGCCAATCACCTCCAGCTGGTAATGCGCCTCGGGCGGCAGAAAACGGTTGGCCTCGCAGAACACATCCAGGGGCCCGGTCACGTCCAGTGACTGGACGCCGGGGAAGATCAGGATGGCGACGGTTTTGCCCATGAGCAGGAACACCTTTTTCTAACTGAATAAACACAACCCTTGTAGGAGCTGGCTTGCCGGCGATGCAGACACCTCGGTGTAGCAGGTATACCGAGGTGATGCTATCGCAGGCAAGCCAGCTCCTACATTTGATCGCGCATAGCCTTGGCGCGATATCGCGGCAGATTGGCCGGGATCGCATCCTCGCCGCGATGGCCCCTTCGCGGGCGCGCGACCAGACTGGACTCATCGGCGCCAACCCCGGCGCTTTCTTGAGGAGAACGACCATGAGCACCACCATCGCCGGCATCAAGATCCCGGACAGCGCCCTGGCCAAGGCCACCACCGAATACATCCGCGACATCGAATCCGACCTGCTCTACCACCACTCCCGCCGGGTGTTCCTGTTCGGCGCATTGAGCGGCGAGCGCCAGCAGTTGGCCTATAACCCGGAGTTGCTGTACGTCGGCGCGATGTTCCACGACCTGGGCCTGGTGGAAGGTCACCGCAGTGACGACGAACGCTTTGAAGTGGACGGCGCCAACGCGGCGGCGGACTTTCTCAAGCCTTACGGGTTGAGCGATGACGACATCGAACAGGTGTGGTTGTCCATCGCCCTGCACACCACACCGGGGGTGCCCAAGCACTTGCGTCCAACCGTGGCGTTGGTGACGGCGGGCGTGGAAATGGATGTGCTGGGAATGGAGTACGCGGCGTTTACCAGCGTGCAGCGCGAAGCGGTGGTGCATGCGCATCCACGGGGTGAAGGGTTCAAGGAGTGCATCATCTGCGCGTTTGCCGACGGCCTGCGCCATCGTCCGCAGACTACGTTTGGCAACGTGAAGACCGATGTGCTGGTGGACCAGGAGCCGGGGTTCAAGCCGATGAATTTCGTCGAGGTGATTCGCAAGTCGCCTTGGACTGCTTAACCCGAATTGGAATGCAATCAAAATGTGGGAGCGGGCTTGCTCGCGAAGGCAGTGGATCAGTCAATACATCCGGTGACTGACACTGCGCTTTCGCGAGCAAGCCCGCTCCCACATTTTTGATCCGGTTTCTTCAGGGCTACCTGATTAGACCGGTGCTGGAGCCCGACGCGAATCCGCCGGCTTCTCCCAACCATCCGCAGCCGCTTCCTCAATCGCCTGCTGGATCGCTTTCTTGCGGTGCTCTTCCGCACGACGGCTGAAGAACCACACCAGGAAGGTCACGATCGACACCGCCAACAGAATCAGGCTGGCCACGGCGTTGATCTCGGGTTTAACCCCCAGGCGAACCGCCGAGAATACTTCCATCGGCAACGTGGTCGAACCCGGCCCCGACACGAAGCTGGCCAACACCAGGTCATCCAGCGACAGCGCGAACGACATCATGCCGCCCGCCGCCAGCGACGGCGCGATCATCGGGATGGTGATCAGGAAGAACACCTTCCACGGCCGCGCACCCAGGTCCATGGCTGCCTCTTCAATCGACAGGTCCAGCTCACGCAAGCGCGCCGACACCACCACCGCCACATACGCCGAACAGAACGTGGTGTGGGCGATCCAGATGGTCACCAGGCCACGTTCCTGCGGCCAGCCGATCATCTGCGCCATGGCCACGAACAGCAGCAACAGCGACAGGCCGGTGATCACTTCCGGCATCACCAGCGGCGCCGTCACCAGGCCGCCGAACAGCGTGCGGCCCTTGAACTGGCTGATGCGCGTCAGCACGAACGCCGCCAATGTACCGAGTGCCACCGCCGCAATCGCGGTGTAGCAGGCGATTTCCAGGGAACGACCGACCGAGCCCATCAACTGGGTGTTGTCCAACAGGCCGACGTACCACTTGATCGACCAACCGCCCCACACCGTCACCAGTTTGGATTCGTTGAACGAGTAGATCACCAGGATCAGCATCGGCAGGTAGATGAACAGCAACCCCGCCACCAGCATGAAGCTTGAGAAACTGACGCGCTTCATATCTTGCCCTCCATCTCTTTGGCTTGGCTGCGGTTGAACAGGATGATCGGCACGATCAGGATCGCCAGCATCACCACCGCCAGGGCAGACGCCACCGGCCAGTCACGGTTGTTGAAGAATTCTTGCCACAACACTTTACCGATCATCAGGGTTTCCGGACCGCCCAGCAGTTCCGGGATCACGAACTCGCCCACCACCGGGATAAACACCAGCATGCAGCCGGCGATGATGCCGTTCTTGGACAGCGGCACGGTGATTTTCCAGAAGCTGTTGAAGGTGCTCGAACCCAGGTCCGACGCGGCTTCCAGCAGGCTCTGGTCGTGCTTCACCAGGTTGGCGTACAGCGGCAGGATCATGAACGGCAGGTACGAATAGACCACGCCGATATACACCGCAATGTTGGTGTTGAGAATCTGCAGCGGTTCGTTGATCAACCCGATGGACATCAGGAAGCCGTTGAGCAACCCGTTGTTGCTGAGGATGCCCATCCACGCATAGACCCGGATCAGGATCGCAGTCCAGGTCGGCATCATGATCAGCAGCACCAGCACGGTCTGGATTTCCTTGCGTGCGCTGGCAATGGCGTAGGCCATCGGGTAGCCGATCAGCAGGCAGAGGATGGTGCTGAAAAACGCCATCTTCAGCGAGCCCAGGTACGCCGCGATGTACAACTCGTCATCGCCCAGCATCCCGTAGTTGGCCAGGTTCAGCACCAACTGCAGTTTCTGTTCAACGAAGGTGTAGATCTCGGTGTAAGGCGGGATCGCTACGTCGGCTTCGGCAAAGCTGATCTTCAAGACGATGAAGAACGGCAGCATGAAGAACAGGAACAACCAGAGGAAAGGGATCCCGATGACCACATGCCGGCCACCGGGGGTTATTCGTTGCAGCTGGCGTTTGAACTTCTTCATGTTCATGAGCGAAGTACCACGCCGCTGTCGTCTTCCCACCACACGTACACCTGGTCGCCCCAGGTAGGGCGCTGGCCACGGCGTTCGGCGTTGGCCACGAAGGATTGCACCAGCTTGCCGCTCGGCAATTCGACGTAGAACACCGAATGGCCGCCGAGGTAGGCGATGTCGTGCACCTTGCCGCTGGACCAGTTGTGCTCGCAGGTCGGCATTTCGGTGGTCACCAGCAGCTTTTCAGGGCGGATGGCGTAGGTCACCGACTTGTCTTCCACCGAAGTGGCGATGCCGTAGCCGACGTAGATATCGCGGTCCAGGTCCGGGCACTTGAGTACCGCGTGGCCTTCGGCGTCATCCACCACCTGGGTGTCGAAGATGTTGACGTTGCCGATGAACTCGCACACCAGGCGGCTGGTCGGCGTTTCATAGATGTCGATCGGGCTGCCGATCTGGGCGATCCAGCCCAGGTGCATGATCGCGATGCGCTCGGCCATGGTCATGGCCTCTTCCTGGTCGTGGGTCACCATCACGCAGGTCACGCCCACGCGCTCGATGATCTCCACCAGTTCCAGTTGCATCTGCGAACGCAGCTTCTTGTCGAGTGCGCCCATCGGCTCATCGAGCAGCAGCAGTTTCGGACGCTTGGCCAGGGAACGCGCCAGCGCCACCCGCTGACGCTGGCCGCCAGACAGCTGGTGAGGCTTGCGCTTGGCGTACTGGCTCATCTGCACCAGCTTGAGCATCTCGGCCACACGGGCGTCGACCTCGGCCTTGGGGATCTTGTCCTGCTGCAGGCCAAACGCGATGTTCTGGGCCACGGTCATGTGGGGGAACAAGGCGTAGGACTGGAACATCATGTTGATCGGCCGCTCGTACGGCGGCATGTCGGTGATGTCCACACCGTCGAGGTAAATGCGTCCTTCCGTTGGGCGCTCGAAGCCTGCGAGCATGCGCAGCAAGGTGGATTTGCCCGAACCCGATCCGCCGAGCAAGGCGAAGATTTCGCCTTTCTTGATTTCCAGGGACACATCGTCCACCGCAATCGTCTCGTCGAACTTCTTCGTGACCCGGTCGATTTTGACCAGCACCTTTTTCGGTGTCTGGTCGCCCTCGAGGGCTTTCTTATAGGCGCCGGAGGCAACTGCCATTTACGAAACTCCCAGAATAAAAAGAGTGCAGCTCGCCCAATACGGGCCAGCCTTGGATAGTTTGAGCGTTAAGCCTTACTTGCCCGTCTTGACCTTGGTCCAGCTACGGGTCATCAAACGTTGCACTTTCGGGGGTAGCTCGAAGTTGACAAAAGTCCGGTCGAGAACCGCCTGCGGTGGGTAAACCGCTTCGTCGGTGCGTATCGATTGCTCCATCAGTTTGTCCGCCCCTGGGTTAGGGTTGGCGTAACCGACGTAATCACTGACCTGAGCGATCACTTCAGGTTTCAGCAAATAGTTGATGAAGGCGAGGGCCTCTTTGACGTTGGTGGCATCCTTGGGGATGGCCAGCACGTCGAACCACAGGTTGCCGCCTTCTTTCGGAATCACATAGGCGATGTTCACGCCCTTGCCCGCCTCGGCTGCACGAGCCTTGGCCTGGAACACATCACCGGAGAAACCGGCCGCCACGCAGATGTTGCCGTTGGCCAGGTCCGAGATGTATTTGGAAGAATGGAAGTAGGTCACGTAGGGACGCACTTTCAGGAGTTTCTCTTCAGCCTTCTTGTAGTCTTCAGGGTTGGTGCTGTTGGGGTTGAGGCCCATGTAGTTGAGCACCGCCGGCAGCATTTCATCCGCCGAGTCCATGAACGACACACCGCAAGTGGCCAGCTTCTTCATGTTTTCCGGCTCGAACAGCACGGCCCAGGAGTCGATATGGTCGACGCCCAATACTTCCTTGACCTTGTCGACGTTGTAGCCAATGCCGTTGGTGCCCCACAGATACGGCACGGCGTACTGGTTGCCCGGGTCGTTCTTTTCCAGGCGCTTGAGCAGCGCCGGGTCGAGGTTGGCGTAGTGGGTCAGTTGCGACTTGTCGAGCTTCTGGAACGCGCCGGCCTTGATCTGCTTGCCGAGGAAGTGGTTCGACGGCACGACCACGTCATACCCGGTACGCCCGGCGAGCAACTTGCCTTCCAGGGTTTCGTTGGAATCAAACACGTCGTAGACCGGCTTGATGCCGGTGGCCTTTTCAAAGTTGGCCAGGGTGTCCGGGCCGATGTAGTCCGACCAGTTATAAATATGCACAGTCGGGGCGGCCTGCACGCTGACAGCCAGCGTGATACCTGCACCCACCAGCAAGGCTTTGCGAAATAAAGAAATTGGCAAGTGGAGGTCCTCTTAAATAGTTGGGCCCGAAGTTGTTGCCCGGCAACAAAACCGGCGCGCAACTTACCCTCGATAAACCGATCCGGCAAAACTTTCTGTCATTTAATTGGTGGGAGCGGGCTATGTGGGAGCGGGCTTGCTCGCGAAAGCGGCGTATCAGTTGATACATACGCTAGCTGACACACCGTCTTCGCGAGCAAGCCCGCTCCCACACCAGCCCGCTCCCACAGGTTTTAAGGCTTACTTGCCCGATTTGATTTTGGTCCAGCTGCGGGTCATTTCCCGCTGAGTAGCAGCCGGCAAGTCAGCAATGGCATACAGCTTGGCTTGCACGTCCGCTGGCGGATAAATGCCTGGGTCGCTGGTGATGTCTTTGTCGACCAACGCGGTAGCTTTCTCGTTACCGTTCGGGAAACGTACGCTGTTGGTAATGCCCGCCATGACTTCCGGCTTCAGCAGGTAGTTCATGAACTTGTAGGCAGCGTCGACATTCTCGGCATCTTTAGGGATAGCGACCATGTCATAGAAGCTGCCGGCACCTTCTTTCGGAATGTCATAGGCAACCTTGACCTTGCCACCGGCTTCAGCCGCGCGGGACTTGGCCTGTTGCACGTCACCCGAATAACCCACGGCTACGCAGATGTTGCCGTTGGCCAGGTCGGAAATGTACTTGGACGAGTGGAAGTAGCCGATCGAAGGACGCAGCTTGAGGAACAGGGCCTCGGCTTGCTTGAGGTCTTCCTTCTTCTGGGTGTCGGTCGGCAGGCCCAGGTAATGCAGTGCCACTGGCAGCATTTCGGTTGGCGAATCGAGGAAGCTCACACCGCAGCCTTTGAGCTTGGCGAGGTTTTCCGGCTTGAGGATGGTGTCCCACGAGTCGATCTTGTCGATGCCCAGCGCGGCCTTGACCTTCTCCGGGTTGTAGCCGATGCCGATCGAGCCCCACATGTACGGGAAGGCGTGCTTGTTGTCCGGGTCGCTGATGGACACGGCTTTAAGCAGGGACTTGTTCAGGTTGTCGTAGTTCGACAGCTTGGACTTGTCCAGTTCCTGGTAAACACCGGCCTTGATCTGCTTGGCGAGGAAGTTGTTCGACGGCACGACAATGTCGTAGCCGGACTTGCCTGCCAGCAACTTGGCTTCCAGGGTTTCGTTGGAGTCGAACACGTCATAGACCACCTTGATCCCCGACTCTTTTTCAAAGTTCGCGATGGTGTCCGGTGCGATGTAGTCGGACCAGTTATAAACGTGCAGCACTTTATCGTCGGCGTTTGCCGCGCCTGCCATGGCCCCCATCAGGGACAAGGCCAGGAGGGTCTTGCCAGCGTTCTTCAAACCTAATGCCTTCATTCGGTCATGCTCCAATTTTTTCTTTTTTGGGCCACGTTCGTTCTTTAATTACAACGTGTTTCGCAGCCCGTCTAAGGGCGACAAAACAGGGCGACAGTCTGGCAAGTTCAGGGGCCGGCTTTCAACCAATGCCCCGCTTTTCTAACACCCCAGAAGCAGCGCCCGACAGGCGCTGCGTTCTGAGCCTAGCATTTAGCCCTGCAATGCCGCCAAAGTCAGGTCCAGGCAGTGCCGCGCCTTGGTCACCAACTCGTCTATCTCGGCCTTGCTGATCACCAACGGTGGCGAAATGATCATGGTGTCGCCGACGGCGCGCATGATCAGGCCATTCTCGAAGCAGAACGTGCGGCAGATCATGCCAACACCACGGCCTTCATAACGCTTGCGCGTTGCCTTGTCCTGAACCAGTTCGATGGCACCGAGCATGCCCACACCGCGAACTTCCCCCACCAGCGGGTGATCAGCCAGTTCCCTCAAACGCTTTTGCAAATAGGGTGCCGTTTCGTCGTGCACGTGCTTAACAATTTGTTCATCGCGCATGATGCGGATGTTTTCCAGGGCTACCGCTGCCGCCACCGGGTGACCGGAATAGGTGAAGCCGTGGTTGAAATCACCGCCTTCGTTCAGCACGGCGACCACTTCGTCGCGCACGATCAGGCCGCCCATCGGGATGTAGCCGGAGGTCAGGCCCTTGGCGATGGTCATCATGTCGGGCTTGAGGCCGTAGAAATCGCTACCGAACCACTCACCGGTGCGGCCAAACCCACAGATCACTTCGTCAGCCACGAACAGGATGTCGTACTTGGCGAGGATTTCCTTGATGCGCGGCCAGTAGCTGTCTGGCGGCACGATCACGCCACCGGCACCCTGGATCGGCTCGGCAATAAAGGCACCGACGTTGTCCACGCCCAGTTCCAGGATCTTCTCTTCCAGCTGGTTGGCCGCCCACACGCCGAATTCTTCCGGGCTCATGTCGCCGCCTTCGCCGAACCAGTAAGGCTGGGCGATGTGGACGATGCCCGGGATCGGCAAGTCGCCTTGTTCATGCATATAAGTCATGCCGCCCAGGCTGGCGCCGGCCACGGTTGAACCGTGGTAGCCATTCTTGCGGCTGATGATGGTTTTCTTGTTCGGCTGGCCTTTGATCGCCCAGTAGTGGCGGACCATACGCAGCATGGTGTCGTTGCCTTCGGAGCCGGAGCCGGTGAAGAACACGTGGTTCATGCCTTGCGGGGCGATATCGGAGATGGCTTTGGCCAGTTCCAGCACCGGCGGGTGGGCGGTCTGGAAGAACAGGTTGTAGTAAGGCAGTTCTTTCATCTGCTTGGCGGCCGCATCAGCCAGTTCATCGCGACCGTAACCGATCGCCACGCACCACAGGCCGGCCATGCCGTCGAGAATCTTGTTGCCTTCGCTGTCCCACAGGTAAACGCCGTGGGCTTTGGTGATGATCCGTGGGCCTTTCTCTTTCAATTGCTTGAAGTCGCTGAACGGCGCCAGGTGGTGATCGCTGCTCAAGGCTTGCCATTCACGGGTTTGCGGGTTGTTGCTGGACATACCAATCTCCTAGATGTTTCAGGTGAGGACGCGCCGTTTGAAGGGCGCGCCCGGCGCATCAGACGGCGAAGAGCAGGAATTCCCGCTCCCACGAACTGATCACGCGCTTGAAGTTTTCATGCTCGGCCCGCTTGACCGCGACGTAGCCTGTGATGAATTTGTGACCCAGGTATTTCTCGATGGTCTTGCTGTTTTCCATGCGTTCCAGGGCGTCTTCGATGGTCAGCGGCAGGCGCAGGTTGCGGCGCTCGTAACCACGGCCCACCACCGGTGCGCTTGGGCTGATGCCTTCGACCATGCCGATGTAGCCACACAGCAAGCTGGCGGCGATCGCCAGGTACGGGTTGGCGTCGGCACCGGGCAGGCGGTTTTCCACCCGACGGTTTTGTGGGCCGGCGTCCGGAACCCGCAGGCCAACGGTGCGGTTCTCTTCGCCCCACTCCACGTTGACCGGCGCCGAGGTGTCGGGCAGGAAGCGGCGGAACGAGTTGACGTTAGGGGCGAACAGCGGCAACAGCTCGGGGATGAATTTCTGCAGGCCGCCAATGTGGTGCAGAAACAGCTCGCTCTTGGTCCCGTCTTCATTGGAGAACACGTTCTTGCCGGTGGCGATATCGATGATGCTCTGGTGCAGGTGCATTGCGCTGCCGGGCTCGCCGGTCATGGGCTTGGCCATGAAGGTGGCTGCCACGTCGTGCTTGAGCGCCGCTTCGCGCATGGTGCGCTTGAACACCAGGATCTGGTCGGCCAGGGACAGTGCGTCGCCGTGACGGAAGTTGATTTCCATCTGCGCCGTGCCGTCTTCGTGGATCAACGTGTCGAGGTCCAGTTCCTGCAATTCGCACCAGTCGTAGACGTCTTCGAACAACGGGTCGAATTCGTTGGCCGCTTCTATAGAGAAGGACTGGCGGCCGGTCTCCGGGCGACCGGAACGGCCAATCGGCGGTTGCAGCGGGAAGTCCGGGTCTTCGCAGCGCTTGGTCAGGTAGAACTCCATCTCCGGCGCCACGATGGGCTGCCAGCCCTTGTCGGCGTAGAGCTTGAGGACTTTCTTGAGCACGTTGCGCGGCGACAGCTCGATCGGGTTGCCTTGCTTGTCGTAGGTGTCGTGGATCACCTGGGCCGTAGGCTCTATGGCCCAGGGCACGAGGTACACCGCGTTCTCGTCCGGGCGGCAGATCATGTCGATGTCGGCCGGGTCGAGCAATTCGTAATAGATGTCGTCTTCGACATAGTCGCCGGTCACGGTCTGCAACAGAACGCTTTCGGGCAGGCGCATGCCTTTTTCGGCGATGAACTTGTTGGTCGGCGAGATCTTGCCCCGGGTGATGCCGGTGAGGTCGCCAATCATGCATTCGACTTCTGTGATCTTGTGGTCTTTCAACCAATCGGTGAGCTGGTCGAGGTTGTTACTCATAAATGCCTCTGGGCTGTGTTTCCTGACATCCATTAAAGGTCAGGCGTAAGTTGACGCAGCATCCGCGTCGCGTTGCATCACCCGCTTTCGACAGGCATTGCCAAATGCCTGGAAGATTGCGAGGTAGTGCGGGTTAGAGCTTACCTGCCATTCGGGGTGCCATTGCACTCCTAAAGCAAAAGCCTTGCCCGCGGGCACTGAAAAGCCTTCGATCAGGCCATCCGGCGCGGTGGCCTCGACCTGGAAACCGGCCGCCAGGCGATCAATGCCCTGTGAATGAATCGAGTTGACCTGGATCGTCGACGGCAAGCCCAGGCTTGCCAATACCCCATTCGGGGAGATGGTTACCGGATGTGCCGGGCCATACTGGATGTCCAGCGGCTGGGTGTCGTCTTCGCGGTGATCCATCATGCCCGGCACTTCATGAACCTTCTGGTGCAGGCTGCCGCCAAACGCCACGTTCATTTCCTGGAAGCCACGGCAAACCCCCAGCACCGGAACACCGGCCGCTATGGCTGCACGCAGCAGCGGCAGAGTGGTTTGGTCCCGTGCAGAATCATGAGCAGTCCCGGGCGCGCTGGCCGGACCGTCGTAGTGAAAGGGTTCGATATTGGAAGGTGAGCCGGTAAATAGAATGCCGTCCAGGCCGTCAAGAATATTGGCCGGGTCGAGCAGATCCGCCAGGGACGGAATAATCAACGGCAAGCCCTTGGCAGCGGTGGCCACTGCACGGACGTATTTGTCGCCACTGATGTGATAAGCATGCAGACCGACCTGTTTGGAGCAGGCGGTGACGCCGATTAACGGCAGGCGAGACATGAAGCACCCCGGTATTATTGCTGTTATGGGTTTGAATCGAGCTTAGCCTTGTTCATTTTTTTACACAACACCCCCGTAAAAAATACAACACGGCCCGCTCAAACGTGCTGGTTCCAAGAGCCCCAATCCCAAAAAATTGCCCCAAAAAGCCCCAAAAAAGCCCTCACGGCGCTTTTTTAGGGCAAAAAAGGCCTCGCTTGACTTCGGCATGCCGTTCGGGTTGACTGAAACCCGAAGAGATCAATGATTGATATTTTTAACAACAAAGGTGTTGCATCATGTCGGTACCCCCGCGTGCCGTTCAGCTTAACGAAGCGAACGCGTTCCTTAAGGATCATCCTGAGGTTCTGTACGTAGACCTTCTAATTGCGGATATGAATGGTGTGGTGCGCGGCAAGCGCATCGAACGCACCAGCCTCCACAAGGTTTACGAGAAGGGCATTAACCTGCCTGCCTCTCTATTTGCCCTGGATATCAACGGCTCAACGGTGGAAAGCACCGGCCTGGGTCTGGACATCGGTGATGCTGACCGAATCTGTTATCCAATCCCCGACACCCTGTGCAATGAACCCTGGCAAAAGCGCCCAACCGCGCAACTGCTGATGACCATGCACGAACTCGAAGGTGAACCTTTCTTCGCCGATCCTCGCGAAGTACTCCGCCAAGTTGTAAGCAAATTTGACGACCTCGGTCTGACCATCTGCGCCGCATTCGAGCTGGAGTTCTACCTGATTGACCAGGAGAACGTGAATGGCCGGCCACAACCGCCCCGCTCGCCGATCTCCGGCAAACGCCCGCACTCGACACAGGTCTACCTGATCGACGACCTCGACGAATACGTCGACTGCCTCCAGGACATTCTGGAAGGTGCAAAAGAGCAAGGCATCCCTGCCGACGCCATCGTCAAGGAAAGTGCCCCGGCGCAGTTCGAAGTGAACCTGCACCACGTTGCCGACCCTATAAAGGCCTGCGACTACGCGGTACTGCTCAAGCGCTTGATCAAGAACATCGCCTACGACCATGAAATGGACACCACCTTCATGGCCAAGCCTTACCCGGGCCAGGCAGGCAACGGCCTACACGTGCACATTTCGATCCTGGACAAGGACGGCAAGAACATCTTTGCCAGCGAGGATCCCGAGCAGAACGCCGCATTGCGTCACGCGATCGGCGGTGTGCTGGAGACCCTACCCGCCCAAATGGCGTTCCTGTGCCCTAACGTCAACTCCTACCGTCGTTTCGGCGCACAGTTCTACGTGCCGAACTCGCCGTGCTGGGGCCTGGATAACCGCACCGTGGCGATTCGCGTACCGACCGGCTCGTCCGACGCCGTACGTATCGAACACCGTGTGGCCGGGGCTGATGCCAACCCTTACCTGCTGATGGCTTCGGTATTGGCGGGCGTGCATCACGGCCTGACCAACAAGATCGAGCCTGGCGCACCGGTGGAAGGCAACAGCTACGAGCAGAACGAACAGAGCCTGCCGAACAACCTGCGTGATGCCCTGCGCGAGTTGGACGACAGCGAGGTGATGGCCAAGTACATCGATCCTAAATACATCGATATCTTCGTCGCCTGTAAGGAAAGTGAGCTGGAGGAGTTCGAACACTCCATCTCCGACCTTGAGTACAACTGGTACCTGCATACCGTGTAAGCGGTTGCCGAGCTAAAAAAACGCCGCAGGCCTTTGGCCTACGGCGTTTTTTTATGGCTGTTGTGGCGAGGGAGCTTGCTCCCGCCGGGCTGCGAAGCGGCCCCAATAAGAACACCGGGTTCTTTCAGGCGGAACCGAGGTGCAGGTCTTGGGCCTGCTGCGCAGTCCAGCGGGAGCAAGCTCCCTCGCCACAGGGTATGGATCATCCAGTGGCTCTGCGTACAATGCCCGCTGCCCTGTAGGAGACTTCAATGAATCGCCCTGCCACTCTTCGCAAACCCCGCGCCCGCAGCCAGGCCCGGATCGACGCGATCCTCGACGCCGCCCGCACCTTGCTGGCCGCCGAAGGCGTGGCCAGCCTGTCGATCTACAGCGTGGCCGAGCGGGCGCAGATTCCACCGTCATCGGTGTATCACTTCTTCGCCAGCGTGCCGGCGTTGCTGGAGGCGCTGACCGCTGACGTTCATGCGGCCTTTCGCGGGGCCATTCAGGCGCCCATCGATCATGATTCACTCAAGCACTGGCGCGACCTATCCTGCGTGGTGGAGCAGCGCATGCTCAGCATCTACAGCAACGACGCCGCCGCCCGCCAATTGATCCTGGCCCAGCACGGGTTGACCGAAGTGACACAGGCCGACCGCCAGCACGACCTGGAGCTGGGAAACCTGATGTTTGAGGTGTTCAACCGGCACTTTGAGGTGCCGAGCCTGCCCGCCGATGTCGACGTGTTTGCCCTGGCCCTGGAACTGAGCGACCGCGTCTACGCGCGCTCGGTGCATCAGCATGGGCAAATCACCCCGCGCATGGCCGAGGAAGGCATGCGGGTGTTTGATGCGTATGTGGGGCTTTATCTGCCGGCGTTCTTGCCCAAGCGGGTGGCTGCGCTCTGATTTTTTGTTGCCTGTCCGGGCCTCTTCGCGAGCAAGCCCGCTCCCACATTCGACCGTATTCCAAAGGTAGAACTCGGTCAAATGTGGGAGCGGGCTTGCTCGCGAAAGCAATCTTGAGAACGACAAAAACCCCGACAGGCTTTCACCTTCGGGGTTTGTGCGAACCATTGATCACAACTTGGCGATCGACACCTCGGTGGATTTCACGAAGGCAATCACTTCACTGCCGATCACCAGTTCCAGCTCTTTCACCGAGCGGGTGGTGATCACGGAAGTGACGATGCCGGACGCGGTCTGTACGTCGATTTCCGACAGCACGTCGCCTTCGACGATTTCCTTGATGGTGCCTTTGAACTGGTTACGCACGTTGATGGCTTTGATAGTCATGGTCGTTCTTCCTGTGTAAGACAAGTGAGTTATTGAGCCCAACGCAATTGCGTAGGCAGCGGTGAAACAGGTTCGGGTTCCGGCGGGGTGCCGGGCAGCGACAACACACGGTTAAGCACTTCGGTTTCCAGCGCCGCCAGGCGGTGGGAGCCACGCACCCGCGGACGTGGGAGTTCCACGTGCAGGTCGAGGCCGATTTCGCCGTCTTCGATCAAAATCACCCGATCGGCAATGGCCACGGCTTCGCTGACGTCGTGGGTCACCAGCAACACGGTGAAGCCGTGCTTCTGCCAGAGGTTCTCGATCAGTTGCTGCATCTCGATCCGGGTCAGGGCATCCAGCGCCCCCAGCGGTTCGTCCAACAGCAACAGGCGCGGTTGGTGGATCAGGGCGCGGGCCAGGGCCACGCGCTGCTTCTGGCCACCGGACAACGCCGCCGGCCACTCATTGGCGCGCTCGGCCAGGCCGACCGCTTCCAGCGCTTCCAGTGCCTGCGGGCGCCAGTTGCCCTTGAGGCCAAGGCCCACGTTGTCGATGATCTTTTTCCACGGCAGCAGGCGCGCTTCCTGGAACATCAACCGCGTGTCTTCAATCGCTTCGCTCAGCGGCGCGGAGCCGGCGAGCAGTTCGCCGCCGCTGGCTTTGTCCAGCCCGGCCAGCAGGCGCAGCAAGGTACTTTTGCCGCAGCCACTGCGGCCCACGACCGCCACGAATTGACCGGCGGGAATATGCAGGTCGATTTCCTTCAGCACTTCCCGCGCGCCGAAAGCCTTGCGCAACTTGCGCACTGCCAGGGGAATGCCCCGCAGCAGGCGTGGAGGTTGTTGAGCGGTCATGCCGCACCTCCTTTATTCACTTGATAAGCCGGGTGCCAGCGCAGCCAGACTCGCTCCAGGCCTCGCGCCGCCAGGTCTGCCAGCTTGCCGAGGACCGCGTAAAGCACGATCGCCAGAACCACCACGTCGGTCTGCAGGAATTCCCGGGCGTTCATCGCCAGGTAGCCGATACCGGAACTGGCGGAGATGGTTTCCGCGACGATCAACGTCAGCCACATAAAGCCCAGCGCGAAGCGCACGCCCACCAGAATCGAAGGCAAGGCGCCCGGCAAAATCACTTGGCGAAACAGGCTGAAACCGGACAGGCCATAACTGCGGGCCATTTCCACCAGCGCCGGGTCGACGTTGCGGATGCCGTGGTAAGTATTGAGATAGATCGGGAACAGTGTGCCGAGGGCGACCAGGAATATCTTCGCCGTCTCGTCGATGCCGAACCACAGGATCACCAGCGGGATCAGCGCCAGGTGCGGCACGTTGCGGATCATCTGCACCGAGCTGTCCAGCAGGCGTTCACCCCAGGTCGACAGGCCGGTGATAAACCCCAGGGTCAGGCCGATGCTGCCGCCGATCACAAAGCCCAGGCCCGCACGCCAGCCGCTGATGGCCAGGTGGGTCCAGATTTCGCCGCTGCGCACCAGGCTGACACCCGCTTCGATCACCGCGCTGGGTGCCGGCAGAATGCGCGTCGACAACCAGCCGGCCGAGACGGACAGCTGCCATACCGCCAGTAACAGGATCGGCAGCGCCCAGGGCGCCAATCGATGACTTAACTTTTCAAGGTTCATGGCGGCGCCTCAGCTCTGGGACGCAGCTTTGGGAAGAATGTCGTTGGCGACCATTTCGCCGAACGGGCTGACGTAGCCGGCGCCTTTCGGCAACTCGGGACGCTCGATGTCCAGATGCGGGAACAGCAACTCCGCTACGCGATACGACTCTTCCAGGTGTGGATAGCCGGAGAAGATAAAGGTATCGATACCGAGGTCCGCGTATTCCTTCACCCGCGCGGCCACGGTCGGGCCATCGCCCACCAGTGCCGTGCCGGCGCCACCGCGTACCAGGCCTACGCCCGCCCACAGGTTGGGGCTGACTTCCAGGTTGTCGCGACTGCCGCCGTGCAAGGCGGCCATGCGTTGCTGGCCTACGGAATCAAAGCGCGACAACGACGCCTGGGCGCGGGCGATGGTTTCATCGTCCACGTGGGAGATCAGTTTGTCGGCGGCCTGCCAGGCTTCGGCGTTGGTTTCACGCACGATCACATGCAGGCGAATGCCGAAGCGCAGGGTACGTCCGAGCTTGGCGGCCTTGGCGCGAACCTGTGCAATCTTTTCCGCCACCGCAGCCGGAGGCTCGCCCCAGGTCAGGACCATTTCCACTTGTTCGGCTGCCAGGTCCTGGGCCGCTTCGGAAGAGCCACCGAAATACAGCGGCGGACGCGGTTGCTGGATCGGCGGATAGAGCAACTTGGCGCCTTTGACGCTGATGTGCTGGCCGTCGTAATCGACGGTCTCGCCTTCCAGTACGCGGCGCCAGATGCGGGTGAACTCCACCGACGCCTGGTAACGCTCTTCATGGCTCAGGAACAAACCGTCGCCGGCCAATTCATCCGGGTCTCCACCGGTCACCAGGTTGAACAACGCCCGGCCGCCGGACAGACGATCCAGGGTCGCGGCCTGACGCGCAGCCACCGTCGGGGAAATGATCCCGGGGCGCAGCGCGACAAGGAATTTCAAGCGTTGGGTCACCGGGATCAGCGACGCCGCCACCAGCCACGAATCCTCGCAGGAGCGGCCGGTGGGGATCAGTACCCCGCCGAAGCCAAGGCGGTCGGCCGCCTGGGCCACTTGCTGCAGATAACCGTGGTCTACGGCGCGAGCGCCTTCGGCGGTGCCAAGGTAATGGCCGTCGCCGTGGGTAGGCAGAAACCAGAAAATATTGAGGCTCATGGAGTTGTCTCCTGAAGAAGTCGGATTACGGCGCTTTGGCAACGGCGGCAGGTGGTGTCCAGATCACGTCCTTGATGCTCAAGGGTTTGGGGATCAATTTGAGTTGGTAGAAGCTGTCGGCGATTTTCTGCTGCGCCGCGATCACTTCTGGCGTCAGGAACTGCGCACCGTAGCCCTGGCGTTTTACCGAGGTCAGGGTGATGTCGGCCGGCAGGCCCAGCAGCGGAGCAACTTGTTCGGTGACTTGTTCCGGGTTGGCCTTGGACCATTCGCCCACGGCGCGGACTTCTTCCACCAGCGTCTTGATCACTTCAGGGTGTTTTTCGGCGTACGGCTTGGTGGCCAGGTAGAACTGATGGTTGTCGGCAATGCCGGTGCCGTCACGCAGGGTGCGGGCTTGCAGTTGCTTCTCGGCGGCTGCCTGGTACGGGTCCCAGATCACCCAGGCATCGACGCTGCCACGCTCGAACGCGGCGCGGGCATCGGCGGGCGGCAGGAACACGGTCTGCACGTCGGTGTATTTCAGGCCGGCATCTTCCAGGGCACGTACCAGCAGGTAATGCACGTTGGAGCCTTTATTGAGGACGACTTTCTTGCCCTTGAGGTCTTGCACCGATTTGATCGGCGAGTCTTTCGGTACCAGGATCGCTTCGCTGGTAGGCGCCGGCGGTTCATAGGCGACGTAGAGCAGATCGGCACCGGCAGCCTGGGCGAACACTGGCGGGGTTTCACCCGTCACGCCGAAGTCGATGGAGCCTACGTTCAATCCTTCCAGCAGCTGCGGGCCGCCGGGAAACTCGGTCCATTGCACTTGCACGCCCTGCTCGGCCAGGCGCTTTTCCAGCGAACCCTTGGCCTTGAGCAGCACCAGGGTGCCGTATTTCTGATAGCCGATCCGCAAGGTTTCGGCGGCCTGGGCTTGAACAATGGCACCGAAGGACACAGCCGCAGCAAACAGTGCGACCAGACCACGACGCAAGATGACAGTGCGCATGGCGCTCTCTCCAAATATACGATTAGGGGGTTGGCTGCACCTGCTTGGCCGTTGGCGGCTGAGTAAGGTGAGTAGTACTTGTCGAATTCAGGTAAAGCTGGGTAAGGCTTAAATGCTCCAGCGAGCACTCAACAAACGTTCATTCAACACATTGGGGTCAAGGGGTTTCGGGCGGCGGGCCATGGCGCTGTAGAACGTCTCCAAAGCCTCGCTCAAGCGTTGTTCCAGCACCGGCACCAGTTGCGCCTGGGCGCTGCCTTCGCCGTAGGCGATCTGGCTGTCTTCGGCGAAAATCCCGTGGAGCAATTCCTGGGCTTTCAATGCCGACAGCACCGGCTTCAGCGCGTAGTCCACCGCGAGCATGTGGGCGATGCTGCCGCCGGTGGCCATCGGCAACACTATTTTGTGGGCCAGGGCGCGTTCAGGCAGCAGGTCGAGGATGGTTTTCAGCGCGCCGGAAAACGAAGCCTTGTACACCGGCGTGGCGATCACCAGGCCATCGGCGTTCGCCACTTGCTGCAACAGGTCGATGATTTTCGGGCTATCGAACCGCGCGTGCAGCAAGTCTTCGGCCGGGAAGTCCCGTATCTGATAACTCACCACTTCCACGCCTTGTTGCTGCAACCAGTTGCGGGTGTGATCCAGCAAGACCCCGGACCGGGAACGTTGGCTGGGGCTACCACCAAGTGTTACGACCAGCATGTAGGAAATTCCTTTGGAAAGTGTCGGCGGTTCGCTATGTGGCGATGGCGCCAAGATGGGACAGACCATATCAGCCAATTTATATATCTATAAATCTTATTTTTTCATTTGTTTATTCTTTAAATGCATATGCTGCCGACTAAATCGCAGGCATAAAAAAAGGCCGTCGAAACGGCCTTAAAACCCCTGCTATGTGAGACTTGAAATGCGCGCAAGTGTGGGAGCGGGCTTGCTCGCGAAAGCGGTGTGTCATTCAAAGATGCATCAACTGACAGTGCGCATTCGCGAGCAAGCCCGCTCCCACATGTGGTTGTGTGTCAGCGATTCGGTTGAGGCGTGAGCCGCAGGTACGGCTTCACCGCCCGGTAACCCTTCGGAAAGCGTTTCTTGATCTCTTCCTCGTCCTTGAGCGACGGCACGATCACCACCTCGTCACCGTCCTGCCAGTTGGCCGGGGTCGCGACTTTGTGGTTGTCAGTCAGTTGCAGCGAGTCGATCACCCGCAGGATTTCGTGGAAGTTGCGACCGGTACTGGCCGGGTAGGTGATGGTCAGGCGAATCTTTTTGTTCGGATCAATCACGAACAGCGAACGCACAGTGAGGGTGTCACTGGCATTCGGGTGGATCAGGTCGTACAGGTCGGAGACCTTGCGGTCAGCGTCGGCCAGGATCGGGAAGTTGACGACGGTGTTCTGGGTTTCGTTGATGTCTTCGATCCACTTGTGGTGGGAGTCCACCGGGTCCACCGACAGCGCAATGGCCTTGACGCCCCGCTTGGCGAATTCATCCTTGAGCTTGGCGGTGAAACCCAGCTCGGTGGTGCACACCGGGGTAAAGTCCGCCGGGTGGGAAAACAGCACGCCCCAGCTATCGCCCAGCCACTCGTGGAAGCGAATCTTGCCGGCGCTGGAATCCTGTTCAAAGTCGGGGGCGATGTCGCCCAGTCTGAGGCTCATGGTGTGGCTCCTGATGAGTGCTTATGGAGCCCACTGTGCCTGTGTCGCGGATTATTTAAAAAGAATAAATATCGATTTATCTAGACGATAAAGGAATATTAAAAATCTGTTCATTGGACTTGGCAACGGGCGTGGATCAACATCCGCTTCAAGGTTCGAGAAGGCCTTGAGACGCTGTACAAAGAGGGGTTCAGGACGGGCTTGCGGGGGTTGAGCCCGGCTTGAAAAGTAAAGCACCCTGCCCGGCATTGCGCCGGGCAAGGTTTTACGCTCTTACAACAGCGGGATCGAGTAGCTGACGATCAGGCGGTTTTCGTCCTGGTCACGAGTCGCAACATCGGTGCGCCACATTGCGTTTTTCCACGCAACGCCGAGGTTTTTCAGCGGGCCTTCTGGAACAACGTAAGCCAGAGTCAAGTCGCGCTCCCACTCGGTTTTGTCACCGGTGGTAGTCTGGATGTTGCTGCCCTTGAGGTAGACAACACCAGCGGTCAGGCCTGGCAGGCCGACCTTGGCGAAGTCATACGCGTAACGAGCTTGCCAGGTGCGTTCGCCAGCACGGGCAAATTTCTGGATTTGCATGTCGGTAGTGGTGCTGTTCGACGAACCGTCACCTTGGTTCAGCCAAGGGAAGTCACTGTCGCCCTTGGTGTACTGGTAACCGCCACCAAAAGTGTGGCCGTTAACCGAATACAGCGCCAGGTAGCTGTACAGGTCGTTGTCAACCTTGCCGCTGGTCGCAGGGCGGGCACCGTCGGTGTAGTAACCCGAGGTGTAGTAGCCAGCGGTATTGGCATTCGCGCCATTATCGCGGCTGCGGTAGTAACGCAGGTCGCTTTTCAGCACGCCCGGGCCGATTGCCCAGTTGTGTACCAGACCCAGGAAGTTCTGGGAGTAGAAGTCTTTCAGCTCGCCAAAGTAGTACGAAGCGGTCAGATCCTTGGTGATCTTGTAGTCAGCACCGGCGTAGTAGAACTTGTTGCTGAATTTGCCGGTGTCATAGTTGGAGCTTTTGTTCGCGCCAGCAATCGACAGGTTTTCGTTGTTGCTGGAGTTACGGCCCTTGGCGGACTCGATTTGGCCAGCAGTCAGAGTCAGGTCTTTGATTTCGTTAGAAACGATCTCGCCGCCCTGGAAGGTCTGAGGCAACAGGCGACCGTCGTTGGTCTTGATCACCGGGTTGTTTGGCTGCAGGGTGCCCAATTTTGCCACGGTCTGGGAGATTTTGACCTTGCCGGTCACACCCAGGCTGGCGAAATCATTGACTGCCTTATTGCCGTCGCTCGGGAACACAGTGCCGCCCGAAGCGGTGCCGCTGTAGTTACCGTGATTTGCGCGGCTGGAGTCCAGACGCAGGCCATACAGGCCAATAGCGTCAACACCGAACTGAACAGTGCCTTGGGTGAAACCCGAGATGAAACGCAGATCGAAGCCTTGGCCCCATTCGGCGTTTTTGCTGCGGCTGCTGGATGTTGGAGCACCATCACGGTTATCCGTGTTGATGTAGAAGTTACGCAGACCCAGTGTTGCCTTGCTGTCTTCGATAAAACCTGCGGCGCCTGCTTGCTGGGCGATTGCACCCAGGGTCACAGCCAACGCCAATGTCGACTTCTTCATGTACCGCTCCTCTCATTTCTAATTTTTGTATTTCTTAGGTCTCGGGTCTGACGCCCTCGATCCACAGATGCGCGATTAGCACCGGATAGTGACTGACAAGTCAATCGTAACCTTGTGTGTCTACTACTTTCGTCTAACCGCAGTTAATTTGGTCCTTGCAGGGTAATGAGTTTTTCATACACCCAAAAAGAATTGTTTCGTCCTTTTTCATACCATTCAGGAATAACGCTTTCCATGGGACGGTCAAGCCGACAGGCGATGCCGCTCCATAAGCGTTTTCCGAAAGAGTATGTCTTTGCGCTTTTTTAGATCGTTTTGTGTTGACCAAACGGGGTCATACGTCACTCACGATCAAAAACGCGACGCCATCATGGCCAAACGCACATCATTCCGTCAATTTGTTACAGTTTTTGTATCGATGAAACTTTTCTGCCGTCCCAACAATCCACCTCACCGTACCCGGTGATAATGTCACTTTGATGTCAGTTATGTGTATAAATCGGCAAACCCTGTGTTCAGGGCCGATGCATCCGCCGAGGAGCATGACTCGCCGAAGTGACAGGCGAGAGGATTGCCCCCTCGCCCCTTCAGGCTTACAACGCCTTTTCGAAAATCTTCGAATTACGCTGATAGTTGTATAACGACGCCCGCGCCGACGGCAGGCGATCCACCGTGCTCGGCACAAAACCACGTTCGCGGAACCAGTGGGCGGTACGGGTCGTCAGCACGAAGAGCGTCTTCAAACCCTGGGCCCGGGCACGGGTCTCGATGCGCTCCAGCAGTTCGTCACCGCGACCGCCATGGCGGTACTCCGGGTTCACGGCCAGGCACGCCAGCTCCCCTGCGTCGGAGTCGGCGATCTGATACAGCGCCGCACAGGCGATGATCATGCCTTCACGTTCCACCACGCTGAACTGCTCGATTTCCCGCTCCAGCACTTCCCGGGAACGACGCACCAGAATCCCCTGCTCTTCCAGCGGGCTGATCAGGTCCAGCAACCCGCCGACGTCTTCAATCGCCGCTTCGCGCACCAGTTCAAACTGCTCCTGGGCCACCAGCGTACCGCCGCCATCCCGGGTGAACAGCTCGGTCAGCAAGGCGCCGTCTTCGGCATAACTGACAATGTGGCTGCGGCCTACGCCGCCCCGGCAAGCCTCGGCGGCCGCGTCCAGCAATTCGGCCTGGTAGTTGTTGCCCAGGCGTTGCAGGTGCGCGGGCACCTGTTGCGGCCGCAATTCACGCACCAGGCGGCCGTGCTCGTCGATCAGGCCGAGATCGGCACCGAACAGCAGCAACTTGTCCGCGCCCAGGTCGATGGCCGCGCGGGTGGCGACGTCTTCACAGGCGAGATTGAAGATTTCGCCGGTAGGCGAGTAGCCCAGCGGCGACAGCAGCACGATGGAGCGCTCGTCCAGCAGGCGGTTGATGCCCTTGCGGTCGACCCGGCGCACTTCGCCGGTGTGGTGATAGTCGACGCCTTCAAGCACACCGATCGGGCGCGCCGTCACCAGGTTGCCGCTGGCCACCCGCAGGCGCGAGCCCTGCATCGGCGAAGAGGCCATGTCCATCGACAACCGCGCTTCGATGGCGATACGCAGATGGCCGACCGCGTCGATCACACACTCCAGGGTTGCGGCATCGGTGATGCGCAAGCCTTCATGGTAAGCCGGGGTCAGGCCGCGGGCGGCGAGGCGGGTTTCAATTTGCGGGCGCGAACCGTGGACCAGCACCAGTCGCACGCCCAGGCTGTGGAGCAGCACCAGGTCGTGGACGATATTGCCGAAGTTCGGGTGCTCTACACCATCGCCCGGCAGCATGACGACAAAGGTGCAATCCCGGTGGGCATTGATGTAAGGCGAAGCGTGACGAAGCCAATTGACGTATTCGGGCATAAAAACCTGGGCCTGTAATAAAAAGCAGCCAAAAAAGGATGAATTGCAAAAACGCACAGCGGGCTGTTGGTTATCGTCGGAACAGGCTTGGCGACACGCTCGCTCTCCTTCTATGTACGGATGGGCAGGGGTTAATTTATGCAGGTGTCAGGCAGTAATGTTGAATCAGTTCACGCAATAGACGCACTGTAGGCGTCAAGCGTGACATTTCAAGGTACTCGCCTGGCTGGTGGGCGCAGGCGATATCGCCAGGGCCAAGCACCAGGGTCTCGCAACCAAGGCGCTGAAGATAAGGCGCTTCGGTGCCGAACGCCACTGCTTCGGCGCGATGACCGGTAAGTCGTTCAGCTACTCGCACCAACTCTGCATCCTCGGCCTGCTCGAACGGCGGCACTTCGGGGAACAGCGGCGCATAGTCGATCTTCACCTGATGGCGCTCGGCCAAGGGTTCGAGCTTCTGCCGGATGGCAGCGCGCAGCACCTGGGGATCCATGCCCGGCAGGGGCCGCAGGTCGAATTCCAGGGAGCATTGGCCGCAGATGCGGTTGGGGTTGTCGCCACCGTGGATGCAGCCGAAGTTCATGGTCGGCTGCGGCACGCTGAACTGCGGATTGCGGTATTCGCGCTGCCAGGCCAGGCGCAGGCCACGCAGTTCGCCAATGGCGTCGTGCATGGCTTCGAGGGCGCTGTGGCCCAGGCTTGGGTCCGACGAATGGCCGCTGCGCCCGAGGATATCGATGCGCTCCATCATTACGCCCTTGTGCAGGCGGATGGGTTTGAGGCCGGTGGGTTCACCGATCACCGCCGCACGGCCCAAGGGACGACCCGCCTCGGCCAGTGCACGAGCACCGGCCATGGAGCTTTCTTCATCGCAGGTAGCAAGAATCAGCAGCGGCTGCTTGAAAGGCTGGTCGAGCAACGGCTGGACGGCTTCGATCACCAGGGCGAAAAAGCCCTTCATGTCACAGCTGCCCAGTCCTACCCAGCGGCCGTCGACTTCCGTCAACTTGAGCGGATCGGTCTGCCATAGGGCGCCGTCGTACGGCACGGTGTCACTGTGGCCCGCCAGCACCAGGCCGCCAGGGCCGGTGCCGAAACTGGCCAACAGGTTGAATTTACCGGGGCTGACCTGCTGGATGTCGCAGGCAAAGCCCAGGTCTGCCAGCCAGGTGGCGAGCAAATCGATGACCGGGCGGTTGGATTGGTCGAGAGAGGCCTGGGTACAACTGACCGAAGGCGCGGCAATCAGCGCGGCGAATTGTTCTTTCATGGACGGTAAAGGCATGCGCTGTCTCTCAACTTCCCGGACGAACCCCATCATAGAGCTATCTGAGTGACACAATAAACCGTTGCGGCACGTTGCCGGGCTCAGTCCTGTACACTGCACGACCTTGGCAGCCACTCTTTTCCCCGGCTGCGCTCCCGATCCTGGATTTTCCGGCCATGCAGAAAGAAACCGAAATCAAGCTCCGTGTCAGCCGCGAAACCCTCGCCGCGCTGCGTGAGCACCCGTTACTGAAAAAACGCAACAAAAGTGGCTGGGAACGCCGTGAGTTGATGAACCAGTACTTCGACACCCCGGAACGCGACCTGGCCCAGGCCAAAGTGGCCCTGCGCCTGCGCAAAGACGGCGACGAAGTGATCCAGACCCTCAAGACCCGTGGCCAGAGCGTCGCCGGCTTGTCGGAACGCAATGAGTACAACTGGGACCTGGCCAAAGCCAAGCTCGACGTGAAGAAACTCGACGGCGAATGCTGGCCCGAGCAACTGGCCGAGCTGGACAAAAAGACCCTCAAGCCGATCTTCACCACCGATTTCGTCCGCGAACGCGCTGAAATCGCCTGGGGCCGCGGCAAGGCCAAGGTGGTGATCGAAGCCGCCCTGGACCTGGGCCACGTGGTTGCCGGCAAGCAGAAAGAAGAAATCTGCGAGCTGGAACTGGAACTGCGCGAAGGCGACCCGGCCGCCCTGCTGGAGCTGGCCGCTGAACTGGCGGCGACCCTGGCGCTGATGCCGTGCGATATCAGCAAGGCCGAGCGTGGCTATCGCCTGTTCGACGCCAACAGCTACTCCCTGAGCCTGCCGGCACCGCTGCTGCACGCCGAAATGCCGCTGGACGACGCATTTGCTGCCGTCATGTGGCATCTGTTGGGCAGCAGCCAGCGCCTGGCCGAGCAATACCGTTTTAACGGCCACTGGCGTCTGCTGCAGGACTGGGTGGAAAACCTCGGCGAACTGCGGGCCCTGCTCGGCAGCCTCGGCCAGGCCGCACCGCGTCAGTCCACCAGCGAATTGCGCGCCGCACTGGACGCCTTACTGGAAGACTGGCGTCCGCTGGTCCAGGCCGGTGACGACGATGAAGACATCCGCAAGGCCGCGCCGGAGCAGTTCGCCGAAGAACTGGAAGACGTGCGCTGGGGCTTGTTCTCCCTGACCACTTCCCGCTGGCTGCTGGCCCGCACCTGGGCCGCGGATCGCAACGTGCGTGGCAATCGCCAGGGCGCTGCACAGCTGGCCAACTGGCTGCCGCGCCTGCTGGCCGATGACGCCGTTGCCCTGCAACTGCCGCGCTACCAGCAACAGCCGGAAGACCTGGCCGAGCAACTGCCGCGTATCGAACGCATCCTGGCCTGGCTGCACCATGCACGCCAGGTGCTGGATATCGCCGAGCTGGACCGTTTGTATGGCGAGCTGAACAAGCTGGCGCACCTGGCCAACCAGCCGATCACCGATGAGTCGCTGGATGCGCGGATGCATCAGGCGATTGCGGTGTATCAGAATCGCGCCTGGAAAACCCTGCTGCGCCTGTAAAACCCTTGTGGCGAGGGAGCTTGCTCCCTCGCCACTCAAGTCAGGCCATGGCAACTATCAGCGCAACACCGGCAAACTCGTGGTGGACTTGATCTCCGACAACGCCACTATCGAGTTGACCTCCTGAATCCCCGGCACCATCGACAGCTTCTCAAAGAAAAACCGCTCATACGCCTCGATGTCCGACGTGACGATCCGCAGTAAAAAGTCCACCGCCCCCATCAGCACATAACATTCCAGCACTTGCGGAAAACCGCGAATCGCCTCGGTGAATTCAGTGAAGTTGGAACGGCCGTGGGCGTTGAGTTTCACCTCGGCAAAAATCTGCGTATTAAGGCCGATTTTCTTGCGATCCAGCAGGGTGACCTGGCCGCGAATCACACCCTCCTCTTTCAGCCGCTGAATCCGGCGCCAGCACGGCGACTGCGACAGGCCGACCTGTTCGGCGATCTGCGCGCTGGAGAGCGAAGCGTCTTCCTGCAACAGCGCGAGAATGCGCCGGTCGTACACGTCCAATTCAGCGTGCATAAAAATACCCATTAATCATGATTTAAAGAATTACATGATTCTCTTATAAGCCAATACAGGCTGTTTTAGATAAGAAATCTCCCGCGACGAATGCAAAAATTTCTCCAGTCGAATCCGGAGAATCATCATGCACGTCGTCGAAGCCCCCCACCCCGCCCAACGCGTTGACGCCTGGGCCGTCAGCAATGCCCACTGCCAGGCGCACTATCAAATCCTCGCCGAGGCTGAACCCGACGTGTTGTGCAGGGTGCTCAACTATTTTGCCCTGCAGTTCCTGGTGCCACGTCAGGTGAGCGTGCAGCGTGAAGACGACCTGCTGGCGATCGATATCGTGATGGATGGCCTGAGCTGGCACCGGGCCCAGGTGATCGGCGAAAAACTTCGTAACCTGATCAGTGTGTGCTCGCTGGAGCTGCGCCCGGCAGATGCTGCGCGGCCTCTGGCGGTCCAGGCGGCCGCTCAGTAAAAGCCTGCAATAAACCCCGGAGGCCGAAGCGCAAAGCGTGACTAGCCTGAGGACTACGCCTAATCGTTGCCCAGGAACGTCACCATGTCCGTTGCGCCAAATCCCCAGGATCGCTGGCTGGAAACCCATCAGTTGTTGCCTGCCCTGATCGACCAGGGCCTGGTGCCCGCCGACCTGGCTCTGCCGGCGAACAGTGGGCTGCATCCCCTGGAATGCATTGCCAGCCAGGGGCGGTCTCTGGAAATGCTGACCGAATGGCTCGCCCGCCACTGCGGCCAGCCCTACCTGCGTATCGACCCGTTGAAAATCGACGTCGCGGCGGTGGTGCCGCTGATGTCCTATGCCTTTGCCCAGCGCCACAAGATCCTGGCCGTTGCGGTCGACGCCCACAGCGTTACCGTCGCCAGTGCCCAGCCTTACGTGTGCAGTTGGGAAGCCGGCCTGGCTCAGGTGTTGAAGCGCTCCATCAAGCGGGTGCTGGCCAATCCCCAGGAGATCCAGCTCTGCACCGTGGAGTTTTACCGACTGGCGAAATCGGTCAACGGCGCCATTGATCAAAAAACCTCCGGCGCGCCGAATATCGAACAACTGCTCAATCTCGGCGCCAGCGACCAGGAGCCCGACGCCAACGACGCGCACATCGTCAACATCGTCGACTGGCTGTTGCAGTACGCCTTTGGCCAGCGGGCCAGTGATATCCATATCGAACCCGGACGCGATCAGGGGCGCGTGCGTTTTCGCATCGACGGGCTGCTGCATGACGTCTATCAATTCCCATCCCAGGTGACGATGGCGGTGGTCAGCCGCCTGAAAAGCCTGGGCCGGATGAACGTGGCGGAAAAACGCAAACCCCAGGACGGCCGGGTGAAGACCAAAAGCCCCACGGGCGGGGAAGTGGAGCTGCGCCTGTCGACCTTGCCCATAGCCTTCGGCGAAAAGCTGGTGATGCGAATTTTTGACCCGCAGGTGCTGCACAAGGATTTCCAGCAACTGGGACTTTCCAGCGACGACCTGCAACGCTGGCAATCCATGACCGGCCAGGCCAACGGCATCATCCTGGTCACCGGCCCTACCGGTTCCGGCAAGACCAGCACGCTGTACACCACGCTCAAGCAATTGGCCACTCGCGAGGTCAACCTGTGCACCGTCGAAGACCCGATCGAGATGGTGGAGCCGGCCTTTAACCAGATGCAGGTGCAGCACAACATCGACCTGACCTTCGCCAGCGGCATCCGCGCCCTGATGCGCCAGGACCCGGACATCATCATGATCGGCGAGATTCGCGACCTGGAAACCGCAGAAATGGCGATCCAGGCCGCCCTGACCGGGCATCTGGTGCTGTCGACGTTGCACACCAACGATGCGCCCGGCGCCATCAGCCGCTTGCTGGAACTGGGCATTCCCCATTACCTGATCAATGCCACGCTGCTGGGGGTGATGGCCCAGCGCCTGGTCAGGCTGTTGTGCCCGCACTGCAAGCGGCAAGCCGGGCAGGTCCATCAGGCAGTGGGTTGCGGCGAGTGCCGGGAAAGTGGCTATCGGGGTCGAGCCGGGGTCTACGAGATCATGCTGATGAACGATCGCCTCAAGGCCCTGGTCAGCCCGGGCACCGACCTCCAGGCCCTGCGTCTGGCGGCCCTTGACCAGGGAATGTGCAGCTTGCGGTCCGCCGGTATGCGCAAGGTAATGGCAGGACTGACAACACTTGAAGAGGTACTGCGAGTGACGCCTGGGGATTCAGAAACAAATCCTTTGATCGATGGCGCGGTAATCCGTCCTTATCCGTGACAACACCGTTACAATCGGAAAAACCTCGCTTCACCGTCACCAGACAAGGAATCGTTATGCAGATCGGAACCGTACTGCTTCTTTTTGTAGGCTTGGCCGTCGCCATCCTCTTCATGGGTTTCAAGGTGGTCCCGCAGGGTTACCAGTGGACAGTCGAGCGCTTCGGCCGCTACACCAACACCCTCAAGCCCGGCCTGAACATCATCATTCCGGTCATGGACCGCATCGGTCGCAAGATCAACGTGATGGAAAGCGTGCTGGATATCCCACCCCAGGAAGTCATCACCGCTGACAACGCCACGGTGCAGATCGACGCCGTGTGCTTCTTCCAGGTGGTCAATACCGCCCAAGCTGCCTACGAGGTGAACAACCTCGAACACGCCATCCGCAACCTGTTGCAAACCAACATCCGTACCGTGCTCGGCTCCATGGAGCTGGATGCGATGCTCAGCCAGCGTGACGGCATCAACGAAAAACTGCTGCGCACCGTCGACGAAGCCACCGCACCGTGGGGCATCAAGATCACCCGGATCGAGATCAAGGACATCAGCCCGCCTGCCGACCTGATGGCCGCCATGTCCGGCCAGATGAAGGCCGAGCGGATCAAGCGTGCGCAGATCCTCGAGGCCGAAGGCCTGCGAGCCTCCGCGATCCTGACCGCCGAAGGCAAGAAGCAGGCGCAGATCCTGGAGGCCGAAGGTGGTCGTCAGGCCGCCTTCCTGGAATCCGAAGCCCGCGAACGTCAGGCCGAGGCCGAAGCCCGCGCCACTCAAGTGGTATCGGAAGCCATCGCCACCGGTAACGTGCAGGCCATCAACTACTTCGTCGCCCAGAAATACATCGACGCACTGGGCAAGCTGGCCTCGGCCAACAACAGCAAGGTGATCCTGATGCCGCTGGAAGCCAGCCAGGTGATTGGCGCAGTCGGCGGCATCGGCGAAATCGTCAAGGCAACCTTCGACAACAAGAAAGCCTGAGGCACGCACCATGTGGGAATTCCTGCAGCACCTGTCGTTTTGGGACTGGCTGGCACTGGGCACGGTGCTGTTGATCCTTGAAGTGTTCGGTGCCGGTGGTTATCTGCTGTGGATGGGCATCGCCGCGGCAGCCGTGGGCGTGATCAAGTTCCTGGTGCCGAGCCTGGGGTTGGAGTGGCAACTGCTGCTGTTCGCCGTGTTGTCGATCCTCACGGCGGTGTACTGGTGGCGACGCCAGCGCAGCAGCGCCAAGGTCAGCGACCAGCCGGGGCTGAACATGCGCGGCTCCGAGTTGATCGGTCGCACCTTTGTGGTGCATCAGGCCATCGTCGAGGGCCGTGGCAAGATCAAGGTGGGTGACGGTGTGTGGATGGCATCCGGGCCGGACGCGCCGGCTGGGGCACACGTACGTGTCATTGGTCAGGAAGGCGTGATTTTGCAGGTTGAAACTGTTTAGTCATCCATGGAACTCGGCTGGGCTATCTACAATCAAACTGTTCAGATAACCCAGTCGGAGTCACCCATCATGCGTCTAAAATATGCTGTCGCAACCCTCGCTGTGCTTTCCCTTCCTGTCGGTTCAGCCATGGCCGACAGCTTCTGGCGTAATGTCATCTCATCGGGTGCCACGACCGGCTCGACGTACCTGACCTTCAAGGACCACAAAATGGTAGTCGCCGCCCAGGACGACGCCGGTAGCTTCGTCGCCAGTGACGGCAACATCCGTGGCCCATACCTGGAAGCTGCGATGCAGAAAGTCCGCGCCGATAACCCTGGCCTCAAGGCCACGGATATGGACCTGGCGAACGCAATCCTGGCAAAAAACGCCATTGCTTCCGAGTAATACCGCCGCATAAAAAATGCCGTTCCTCGAGAGCGGCATTTTTTTGCCCTGATTTCCTACGCCAGACGCTGGCGATTCCGCATCTGAACAGGAAAAGTCCTGTCGAGTTGCAGGCGCACCCGGCAACAAGCTATCGATTCCCTTCAGACTGAGTGAATCGATGACCATGCAAAAACTCTCCTACGCCCTGCTGCTCGCCGCGGTTGCCACGCCTTATGCCCAGGCAGAAAGCTGGTACGGGTCGGCAAAGCTCAACAGCGCCCGGCAGAATCTCTCAAGCTCACTGCTGACCAGCCCACGCGTAACCCACCGGGTAGAAGCCCCCGACAGCAGCAAGACGTTCACCGGCTCATTCGCCGTGGGCTATGCCTTTGCCGATGGCTGGCGCCTGGAGGGGGAATACACGATGCCCAGCCACTCGACCTTCAAATCCCATTGGGCACCGTTCAATGCCAACGTCAACAGCCTGCGCACCGACAGCCAGCGCCTGATGCTCAACGGTTATAAAAACATCCCGATCAATGAATGGCTGTCGTTCTACGGTATGGCGGGAGTCGGCGTGGCCCAGGTTGACGCCGAGGGTTACCAGACCAACGACACCCGCCGTTTCGCCAGCAATCGCCAATACAACTTCGCCTACAGCGTTGGCCTGGGGCTGGATGCCAAGGTCAGCGAAACCCTGACCCTGGGTACCGGCTGGCGTTACGTGGACATGGGCGGGATCGAGACCGGCTACAACACGTTCGCCAATCGGATAAACGCCCGGGACGAACAGCTCAAAGGCAAGCTCAAAGAGCAGAACGTGTTTCTTGAGGCACGCGTTGCCTTCTGACACCGATGCTGAAATGCCGCTCCCGAGGCGGCATTTTTTGTTTCAGGCGGGACGATTCATTCACAGACGACAGGCTATATTCAGTCGAGCCGTGCAACCATGCCCGGCATTGATATGCTTTTTTCTCATCGCCTTCTGAAACGGATGCCTTCAACGTCATGAGCCAACTGCCCTTTCTGCCGTTCTCCAAGCCCACCATTGATGAAGCCACCATCTCGGCGGTAGGCGACGTACTGCGCTCCGGCTGGATCACCAGCGGGCCGAAAGTGCAGGCGTTCGAGGCGCAGTTGTCGGAATATTTTGGGGGGCGCCCGGTGCGTACCTTCAACTCGGGCACCTGCACCATGGAGATTGCCTTGCGCATCGCCGGTATCGGGCCTGGTGACGAAGTCATCACCACCCCGATTTCGTGGGTAGCCACGGCCAACGTGATTCTGGAAGTCGGTGCCACGCCGGTGTTCGCCGACATCGACCCGGTGACCCGCAATATCGACCTGGCCCAGGTGGAAGCCGCGATCACACCGCGCACCAAGGCAATCATCCCGGTATACCTGGCGGGCCTGCCGTTGGACATGCCATTGCTCTACGCGCTGGCCAACAAGTACAACCTGCGCATCGTCGAAGATGCAGCCCAGGCCCTGGGTTCCAGCTGGGATGGCCAACGCATTGGCGCTACCGGCGATTTCGTATCGTTCAGCTTCCAGGCGAACAAGAACATCACCTCGTCCGAAGGCGGCTGCCTGGTATTGAACAACGCTGAAGAAGCACGCCTGGCGGAAAAATATCGCCTGCAGGGCGTGACCCGCACCGGCTTCGATGGCCTGGACGTGGATGTGTTGGGCGGCAAGTTCAACATGACCGACATCGCAGCAGCCATCGGCCTGGGCCAGTTTGCCCATATCGAGAAGATCACTGCCCACCGCCAGGAACTGGCGCGTCACTATTTCGAATGCTTCGGCAGTGATTTTGAAGCGCAGTACGGTGCGCAATTGCCACCGGCAGACTTCGAAAACAGCAACTGGCACCTGTTCCAGCTGGTACTGCCGGAGCGTCAGGACGGCCTGCCCGCACGCGCCACGTTCATGGAGCAGATGCAGGCCCATGGCGTCGGCATTGGCTATCACTACCCACCGATCCACCTGCTGAGCTTGTACAAGGCGCAGGGATTCAAGGAAGGCATGTTCCCGGTAGCGGAAAAAGTGGGGCGTTTGATTGTGTCGTTGCCTATGTTCACGGCGATGACGAAGGCGGACGTAGAGCGTTCGGTAGCGGCGGTAAAAGCAGTATTGAAACGCGGATAAAACCTTTGCGGGAGCCGGTTGCCGGCTCCCGCAGCGGGATCACTCGCCGATGGCAGCCTTGTAGCCGGCAGCGTCCAGCAATTTTTTCAGTTCATCCGGGTTGCTTGGCTTGAGCTTGAAGATCCAGGCGCCGTAAGGGTCGGAGTTCAACAGCTCTGGCTCACCGCTCAAGGCGTCGTTCACCGCGATCACTTCGCCAGCAATTGGCGAGTAGATATCCGAAGCGGCCTTCACCGATTCAACCACGCCGGCCTGGTCAGCCGCCTTGAACACGTTGCCGACTTCGGTCAACTCAACGAACACTACATCCCCCAATGCTTCCTGGGCATGGTCCGAGATCCCGACGGTCACGGTGCCGTCAGCTTCCAGACGGGCCCATTCGTGACTTTCGGCAAAACGCAGGTCGGCAGGGATATCGCTCATAGTCTGTGTCCTCAAGGAAAAATGTCAGCGGCCATTGGCCCGCCGGAAAAGTTAGATCAATGTTTTGCCATGGCGCACGAACGTCGGTTTGACCACCCGAACCGGGTACCACTTGCCGCGGATTTCCACCTCGGCCCGGTCAGCAGTCGCCGACGGCACACGCGCCAGGGCAATGGATTTGCTTAGCGTAGGAGAGAAACTACCACTGGTGATCTCTCCTTCGCCAACATTGGCGATACGAACCACCTGGTGAGCGCGTAAAACCCCGCGCTCTTCCAGCACCAGGCCGACCAGCTTGGACTTCACACCCGCAGCCTTTTCGGCTTCCAGGGCGGCGCGGCCGATGAAATCCCGCTCGGCCGGCTCCCAGGCGATGCTCCAGGCCATGTTGGCTGCCAGGGGCGAAACGTCCTGATGAATATCCTGACCGTAGAGGTTCATGCCGGCCTCAAGGCGCAGCGTGTCGCGGGCGCCGAGGCCGATAGGCGAAATGCCTGCGCCTACCAGGTCGTTGAAGAACGCCGGGGCCTGATCGGCCGGCAGGACAATTTCAAGACCGTCTTCGCCGGTGTAACCGGTGCGCGCGATAAACCAGTCGCCGTCAGCCAGGCCTTCAAAGGGCTTGAGCTGATGGATCAGGGTGGCGCGGGACTGGGTCACCAGTTCAGCGATCTTTTGCCGGGCATGGGGGCCTTGAATGGCGAGCATGGCCAATTCGGGCCGCTCGCGGAGCTGGGCCTGATAGCTGCCGAGCCGAGCCTGCATCCAGGCCATGTCCTGGTCACGGGTGGCGGCGTTGACCACCAGCCGGTAACCGCCCTCGGTACGGTAGACGATCATGTCGTCCACCACGCCGCCCTGCTCGTTGAGCATGGCGCTGTATAACGCGCGGCCGCAGCCGTGCAATCGGTCAACATCATTGGCCAGCAAATGCTGGAGCCATTCCTTGGCCTGGGGGCCTGTGATATCGATCACGGTCATATGGGATACATCGAACACCCCGCAGTCGCGTCGCACCTGATGGTGCTCCTCAACCTGCGAGCCGTAGTGCAAAGGCATATCCCAACCGCCAAAATCGACCATTTTCGCGCCAAGGGCGAGATGCAGGTCATACAGAGGCGTGCGCTGTCCCATGGGTTTCTCCTTCCGGGCGTGGCGAAGGTGCGGACGGTCGCCGTTCGGGCCGCACGCCTTGAAATACAAGGCCTGTAGCCGCGTTCAGCAACCCGATCTGAAAGATCGACCGCACCGAATGCCGCGCATTGTAGCCTCAAGCCGTAGGACTGGCACCTAACCGATTCGTCGCGCCGAACGTCGGATCAACCCGATGACCGGTAACAGCCCCACCAATACCAGGGTCAGGGCCGGCAGCGAAGCCCGCGCCCACTCCCCTTCGCTGGTCATCTCGAAAATCCGCACCGCCAGCGTGTCCCAGCCGAACGGGCGCATCAGCAGGGTCGCCGGCATTTCCTTGAGCACATCGACAAACACCAGCAGCGCCGCGCTCAGGGTGCCCGGCAGCAAAAGTGGCAGATACACTTTGCAAAACAGTCGCGGCCCGCTGACCCCAAGACTGCGGGCGGCTTCCGGCAAGGATGGACGGATTCGCGCCAGGCTGTTTTCCAGCGGCCCGTAGGCCACCGCAATGAAGCGCACCAGATACGCCAGCAGCAAGGCCGACAAACTGCCCAGTAACAGCGGTTTGCCGGCGCCCCCCAGCCAGCCTGACACCGGAATCACCAGTTCCCGATCCAGGTAGCTGAACGCCAACATGATCGACACCGCCAGTACCGAGCCCGGCAGCGCGTAACCCACGTTGGCCAGGCTGATGCCGGAGCGGATGGCCCGGGTGGGCGCCAGGCGATGGGCGAACGCCAGCACCAGGGCCACGCTGACGGTGATCAGGGCAGCCATACCGCCCAGGTACAGGGTATGGACGATCAAACCGGCGTAGCGCTCGTCCAGGTCTAAACGGCCACGCTGCCAGAACCAGGCCACCAGTTGCAGCATCGGGATCACGAACGCGCAGGCGAACACCAATCCGCACCAACCGCTGGCCAACGCCGCCTTGAACCCGCGCAGATGGTAAAGCGCCTTGCCGCGAGGTCGCTCGTTGCTCGGCCGGCTGGCGCCCCGGGCGCGGCGCTCGCCGTACAGCACCAGCATCACCACCAACAGCAACAGGCTGGCCAGTTGCGCGGCACTGGAGAGGCTGAAAAAGCCGTACCAGGTCTTGTAGATGGCGGTGGTAAAGGTGTCGAAGTTGAACACCGAGACGGCACCGAAATCCGCCAGGGTTTCCATCAGCGCGAGGGCCACGCCCGCACCGATGGCGGGACGCGCCATGGGCAGGGCCACCCGCCAGAACGCTTGCCACGGCGACTGCCCCAAGACACGCGCCGCTTCCATCAGGCCTTTGCCCTGGGCGAGAAACGCGGTGCGTGCCAGCAGATAAACATAGGGGTAGAACACCAGCACCAGCACGATGATCACACCGCTGGTCGAGCGCACACGCGGCAGGCGCAAGCCTGTACCAAACCATTCGCGCAGCAGGGTTTGCACCGGGCCGGAGAAGTCCAGCAGGCCGACGAAGACGAAGGCGAGCACATAGGCGGGAATCGCGAAGGGCAGCATCAACGCCCAGTCCAGCCAGCGCCGGCCGGGGAATTCGCAGAGGCTGGTCAGCCAGGCCAGGCTGACGCCCAGCAGCGTAACGCCCACACCGACGCCCAGCACCAGGGTCAAGGTGTTGCCCAGCAGACGTGGCATCTGGGTTTCCCACAGGTGGGACCAGATCTGGTGGTCGATGGTCTGCCACGACAGCAACAGCACGCTCAACGGCAGCAGCACCAGGGCGGCGACGGTGAAGACCGGCAGGTACCAGCGGCGTTGGGCGGGATGGGCCAAAGGTTAATTCTCAGAGAATGAATAGCTTGAAGCCAGCGCTAACCAATGTGGGAGCCCGCTCCCACACAAGCCCGCCCCCACATTTAGATCGGCGGCGCCTTGCAAATTGTATCTAGTTCCAGCCAGCGCGATCCATCAAGCGAATCGCCTCAGCCTGACGCTTGCCCGCCACTTCCACCGGCAATGTGTCAGCTACAAACTTGCCCCAGGTCGCCACTTCCGCCGACGGCGGCACCGCCGGGTTGGCCGGGAATTCCTGGTTCACATCCGCAAAGATCTTCTGCGCTTCCGGCGTGGTCATCCACTCCACCAGCGCCTTGGCTGCTTCCGGGTGCGGTGCATGCTTGGTCAGGCCGATGCCCGACAGGTTGACGTGCACCCCGCGGTCGCCCTGGTTCGGCCAGAACAACTTCACCGCCAGGTCCGGCTTCTGCTTGTGCAGGCGGCCGTAGTAGTAGGTGTTCACGATGCCCACGTCACACTGCCCGGCGTTGATCGCTTCCAGCACGGCAATGTCATCGGAGAACACGTCGGTGGACAGGTTGTTGACCCAGCCCTTGACGATTTCTTCGGTCTTGGCCGCGCCGTGGGTTTCGATCAGGGTGGCGGTCAGCGACTGGTTGTAGACCTTCTTCGCGGTGCGCAGGCACAGGCGGCCTTCCCACTGTTTGTCGGCCAGGGCTTCGTAGGTGGTCAGGTCGCCCGGTTTCACGCGATCGGTGGAGTAGGCGATGGTCCGCGCTCGCAGGCTCAGGCCAGTCCAGGCATGGGCCGAAGAACGGTATTGAAGGGGAATATTCTTGTCGATCACCGCAGAGGTGAACGGCTGCAGGATGCCCATCTGCTCGGCCTGCCAGAGGTTGCCGGCGTCGACGGTGAGCAGCAGGTCGGCGGTGGCGTTTTCACCTTCGGCCTTGATGCGCTGCATCAGCGGCGCTTCCTTGTCGGTGATGAACTTCACCTGCACGCCGGTCTTCTTGGTGTAGGCGTCGAACACCGGCTTGATCAGTTCGTCGATGCGCGAGGAGTAGACCACGACCTCATCGGCCGCCTGCACGGTGGTGCTGCCGATAAGAGTGAGTGCCAGGGCAGTCAGGAGGCGCTTGGGTGCCAGCATGGGTGCGGTCTCTCATTTGCAAAAAGAGCGCAAATGATAAGGACTCACATTTGGTAACGCTCAACGGAGCCGTTACCAGATGTTGCACAGCACCCTCAGGCCTTGGCCAGCTCCGGCAAATCCCCGGTCAAACCCAATGCCTGACGCACAAACAACGCCTTGGCCTCCGGCATCTGCTCAACCACCTTCAGCCCTGCATTACGCAGCCAGCGCAACGGCAGTTGATCGGCCTGGAACAACCGCTCAAAGCCTTCCATCGCCGCCATCAGCGCCAGGTTGTGCGGCATGCGCCGACGCTCGTAACGGCTGAGCACCTTCACATCCGCCAGGCGCTCGCCGCGCTCGTTGGCCGCCAGCAGGACCTCGGCGAGCACCGCCGCATCGAGGAAGCCCAGGTTCACCCCCTGCCCCGCCAGCGGATGAATGACGTGGGCCGCGTCGCCAATCAATGCCAGGCCTTCGGCCACGTAGCGTTTGGCGTGGCGCTGACGCAACGGCACGCACAGCCGTGGATCGGCGCTTATCACGCTGCCCAGGCGGCCTTCGAAGGCATTTTCCAGTTCACGGCAGAAGCTTTCATCGTCCAGCGCCATCAAGCGCTCGGACTCACTCGGGGTGGTCGACCAGACAATCGAACACCAGTCTTCCTGCCCGTCCCGCACCAGCGGCAGGAATGCCAGCGGGCCATTGTCGGTAAAACGCTGCCAGGCCGTCTTTTGATGCACCTGGCTGCTGCGCACACTGGTGACGATGGCGTTGTGCAAATAATCCCACTCACGGGTAGCGGTGCCGGTCAGGCGACGTACTGCCGAGTTGGCACCGTCCGCCGCGACCACCAGCGGCGCGCGCAAGGTGCGGCCATCGGCGAGGGTCAGCAGCCAGTCATCGCCGGAGCGGCGCATCTGTTCCAGGCGCGCATTGGCCAGCAGGCCGAGGTCGCAGTCGTGCAGGCGGTCGAGCAAGGCGTCCTGGACCACACGGTTTTCGACGATATGCCCCAGCACCTCGGCATGCACGCTGGCCGCCGAGAAGTGGATCTGCCCGGTGCCGCTGCCGTCCCACACCTGCATCTCGCCGTACGGGCTGGCACGTCGCTCGACAATCCCGTCCCACACGCCAAGGCGCTCGAGGATACGCTGGCTGGCGGCCGACAAGGCGCTCACCCGCGGTTCGAACGCAGCATGAGGGTCGAACGGCTTGACGCTCAGCGGGCTGCCGTCGAGCAGCAGCACCTGCAGGCCACTGCCCTGCAACGCCAGCGCCAGGGCGCTTCCGACCATTCCGGCCCCGACAATCAGCACATCTGCGCGCATGTCCATGCTTTAAGCCTGTCTCGATTGCAGCTTGCGCCGCACGTAAAGGGTTTTGTCGACCCGCGCCACCAGGGTGCCGAAGCCGTCATGAATCTGTACCTTGAGCTGCGGTAAATACTTGTCGCCGCTGGCGGTGTGCTGGCGAATCTCGTCCAGCAACGCTTGGTCGATGGAAAATTCGGCGAACACTGGGCCTTTGCCCGGCGAGATAAAGTCGATAGCGGCAGCCTTGTCCCAGACAATGTAGTCGCGGCCCAGGTTCTCCATCAGCATCAGCATGTAGAACGGGTCGACCATCGAATACAGGCTGCCGCCAAACTGCGTGCCGACGTAGTTGCGGTTGTACCAGCCCAGGCCCATGCGCACCTTGACCTCGCGGAAATCGCTGCCGATGTGCAACACCCGAACTCCGGCCCCGAGGTACGGCGGGTACAGGGTCATGATCCAGCGCAACAGCCGCGCCTTGCCCAGGCGTCGGGTCAGCCACTCACGCATCGGGACGGGTACCCAGGCCCATGGCCTGGCGCGCGAACCAGCGCTTGGCCGGCGGCAGCAAGTCGAGGCCCAGCAAGCCCATGTTGCGGCCCAGCGCGACCAACGGTTGCGCACTGCCAAACAGGCGGGTGACCTGATCGGAGAAGCCGACGGTGAGTTTCTGGTCCATGCGCTGACGCTCGCGGTACGCCTGCAGTGTCGCCAGGTCGCCCGGAATCGCCGGCCCGGCCAGCAGCGCCTCGGCCAACGCGTAGGCATCCCGCAGGGACAGGTTGAAGCCCTGACCGGCAATCGGGTGCAGGCTGTGGGCGGCATTGCCAAGTACGGCCAGATGAGAGCGCACTTGTTCTTCCGCTTCCACGAGCGTCAGCGGGTACAGGTGGCGCGCACCGACTTGCTTGAGGGTGCCCAGGCGGTAGCCGAACACGCCCTGCAGTTCACTCAGGAAGCTGCGTTCGTCCAGCTCGGCCAGGCGCTTGGCGTCCATGCCGACGCGGGTCCAGACCAGCGCGCAGCGGTTGTCCGGCAACGGCAGCAAGGCCATCGGGCCTTCGTCGGTGAACCGCTCGAACGCCTCGCCGTTGTGGGCCTCGCTTGGGGTGATGTTGGCGATCAGCGCGCTCTGGTTGTACGGCCGCTTTTTAACGCCGATGCCCAGTTGCTCGCGCAAACCTGAGCGACCGCCATCGGCCAGCACCGCGAGGTCGCACTCCAGCACGGTTTCGTCATTGAGGGTCAGGCGGTAACCATCGGCAAGCGGCTCCATGCGCGTAACTTCCGCCGGGCAACGCCAACTGACCACGTCCTTGTCCAGCCCTTGCCACAGGCATTGGCCCAGCCAGGCGTTTTCCACTACGTAGCCAAGCGCCGGCACACCCTCTTCCATGGCCGACAGGCGCGCGGTAGAGAAGCGGCCACGGTCCGACACATGAATCTGTTTGATCGGCTCGGCGCGGCGAGAGATTTCCTGCCACACGCCCAACCGTTGATAGATCTGCCGCGCGCCAAAGGACAGCGCTGAAGAACGCGCGTCATAGCTCGGCTGGTAGCTGTCGCCGGGGGCAAACGGCTCGATCAGCACGATCTTCCAGCCCCGGGCCTTGGCTCCGGCCTGCAAGGCCAATGCGAGGCTGGCACCCACCAGGCCGCCGCCGATAATCGCCAGGTTGACCCGGCTCATCGGGCGCTCGCCATCAATGCTTCGATCTCGGCGACGGACTTGGGCACGCCACCGGTCAGAATTTCACAGCCTTGCTTGGTCACCACCACGTCGTCCTCGATGCGTACGCCAATGCCACGCCATTTCTTCGCCACGTTCTGGTTGTCCGGCGAGATGTAAATCCCCGGCTCCACGGTCAGTGCCATGCCGACTTCCAGCACCCGCCACTCGCCGCCGACCTTGTATTCGCCGACATCGTGCACATCCATCCCCAGCCAGTGGCCGGCGCGGTGCATGTAGAAGGCTTTATAGGCTTCACTGGCGATCAGTTCGTCGACATCACCCTGCAACAATCCCAGCTTCACCAGCCCGGCAGTGATCACTTGCACCGTCGCCTCGTGGGCCTGGTTCCAATGCTTGTTCGGGGCGATTTCAGCAAAGGCGGCCTCCTGGGAAGCCAGCACGATTTCATAAATCGCCTTCTGCTCGGCGGAAAACTTGCCGCTCACCGGCCAGGTGCGGGTGATGTCGCTGGCGTAGCAGTCGATCTCGCAGCCGGCGTCGATCAGCACCAGGTCGCCATCCTTGAGCAGCGCGTCATTCTGCTGGTAGTGCAGGATGCAGCTGTTGCGCCCCGAGGCGACGATGGAACCATAGGCCGGCATCTTCGCCCCGCCCTTGCGAAACTCGTAGTCGAGCTCCGCTTCCAGGCTGAACTCATGCAACCCGGCGCGGCTGGCCTGCATCGCCCGTACATGGGCCGCGCAGGAAATCCGTGCCGCCTCGCGCATCACCTTCACTTCTGCCGCCGATTTATACAGGCGCATGTCGTGAAGCAGATGATCCAGGGCAACAAATTCGTTCGGCGGCTGGGCGCCGAGGTGCGCTTTGGAGCGGATCACGTTGATCCACTCCATCAGGTGCCGGTCGAATTCGGCATTGCTGCCCATGGCCGAATACACCCGGTCACGGCCTTCGATCAGGCCGGGCAGGATGTCGTCGATATCGGTAATCGGGAAGGCGTCATCGGCGCCAAAATCGCGGATCGCGCCTTCGGTGCCCGCTCGCAGGCCGTCCCACAGTTCGCGCTCGGCATTGCGCTCGCGGCAGAACAGCACGTACTCGCCGTGCTGGCGACCGGGCATCAGCACAATCACCGCTTCCGGTTCGGGGAAGCCGCTCAGGTACTGGAAGTCGCTGTCCTGGCGGTAGACGTGCTCGACGTCACGGTTGCGGATGGCCACCGCAGCCGCCGGCAGGATGGCGATGCTGTTGGGTTCCATCTGCGCCATGAGCGCCTTGCGGCGCCGGGTGTATTCCGCTTTGGGGATATGGATCATGGGCAGATGGGCTTCCTTTCTTAGTGCAGCGACGGCTTGGGTGCAGCGGGCTCAGCCGATTTACGGGTCTCGGTGAACAGCAGCAGCGGCGCGACGCGCAGGTATTCCATGACTTCCATGTAGTCGCTTTCGCCGTCTTCGGACTCTTCCAGGGCGTCTTGCACCTGAGAGATGGCGGCCAGGTCCTGCAGCACTTCCTGGGCATCGGTGCTCAGGTCGAGGCCGCCGGCGTTCACGCCGAAACCGTGGAGGAAGCCTTGGCACCATTGGCCCAACGCGGCGGCGCGCTCGGTGAGCGGCGCGTCATCGGTAGGCAGCAGCAAGACGACGGTGACGTCATCACCGGTCAGCTCGCCTTTAACCATCTCTTGCAGGCCGATGAGCGCATTGCGCACGTTTTCGGTAGGCTCGGTTTCCAGCAGCTCGGCGACGTCGGCCAGCCAGTTGTCGGCATCAAAGCCGACACCGGTGCAACTGCGGCCCAGCAGCACGCCGTGCAGTTCGGCAGGCGAGCAAGGATGACCGCTGGAACTCAGCAGTTTGGAAAAAGCATCGTACGGGGAGTTCTGAATGGGCATGGTGAGCTAGGCGCCAGACGGCGCAATGTCTAGAATGAAGCGCTGTATCCTAGCATCGGCAGACGTACCAAGACTATCGAGGGCGTCAGATCGTTTATCCAGCAGTTGCCATTCATCAGACAAAATCCAGTGGAACCCAATGGAAGACACCGACCTGCAAGCGCTGATGGCCAGACTCGAGCTGCTAATTAACCGGGTCGAGCAACTTAAGAGCCAAAACGGACTCCTATTAGCTCAGGAAAAGACCTGGCGCGAGGAACGCGCTCACCTCATTGAAAAAAACGAAATCGCCCGGCGTAAGGTCGAATCGATGATTTCGCGCCTGAAGGCCCTGGAGCAAGACTCATGAGTTCAAGCAATAGCGTCACCGTGCAGATTCTCGACAAAGAATATTCGATCATCTGCCCCCAGGAAGAACGCAGCAACCTGGTGAGCGCTGCCCGCTACCTGGACGGCAAGATGCGCGAAATCCGCAGCAGCGGCAAAGTCATCGGCGCCGATCGCATCGCCGTGATGGCCGCACTGAACATTACCCACGATCTGCTGCATAAGCAGGAACGGCCTGACGTGCAGGCCAGCGGCTCGACGCGCGAGCAGGTGCGCGACCTGCTGGAGCGGGTCGATCTGGTACTTTCTACCGATCCAGAGCCACCCAAGGGCTGATTGCGGCGTCGGTTTCGGGTATACTCGCCCCACTCCCTGGCGTGCTTGCCAGTCGGCGATGTCCCTGAGCCGATTCGCACTACCCTGGAAGTTACACGTTGGGCTGGTGTGCATGTCCGCTAGACGGAAAGCCTTAAAGCCTACTGTTTCTTCCACCTTGAACTTTCGGGTTCAAGGGCTAAGTCGACAGCGGTTCTGTCGGGGAGCCTGATTCCCAGATCCAATGCCAGTCCCAGGACTGGCATTGTTTTATGAGCCGAAAACCATGACCGAACCTGCGCCGCTTTCCCGCCCGCAACTTCGACGCATGCTGCGCAAAGCCCGCCGCGCCCTGACGCCAAGCGAGCAACGCCAGGCCGCCTTGGGCCTGTATCGGCAACTGGCACAGCACCCGCTGTTTCGCCGGGCCAAACACCTATCCTTATATCTACCGACGGACGGTGAAATCGATCCGCGCCTGCTGCTGCGCGCTGCACAGCGCCAGGGCAAGGCGACGTACCTGCCGGTGCTCAGTGCATGGCCGCGAACCAAGATGGTGTTCCAGCGAGTGCGCCCCGGCGAAAAGCTGAGGCCCAACCGTTTTCGCATCCTCGAGCCCCAGGTAAATGCTGGCCGGCAACGCAAGGTCTGGGCGCTGGACCTGGTGCTGCTGCCACTGGTTGGCTTTGATGATGTGGGCGGACGGTTGGGCATGGGCGGCGGGTTTTATGACCGCAGCCTGGCCTACATGGCCCGCCGGAAATCCTGGCGCAAGCCGACGCTGTTGGGCCTGGCCCATGAATGCCAGAAGGTCGAACGATTGGCACAGGCAAGCTGGGATGTACCGCTTGAGGGCACAGTCACCGATAAGGATTGGTATATAGCAGAGACGCTACTGGAATCAGCAGCGCCTTGAAGACGGGTCAGCGTTTGAACGGTTGCGGCTGTTGCTGTGCGAGTTCAATCGGTGCGTCAGTCTTGTTCGACCACAAGCTCTGCGCATAGCCGGTGGTCACAACGCCCAGGCCGAACAAAATAACCAAAATCCATAGTAAATCCGGTTTGCGTTTCATCGATTGCCCCCCTTCAGGCATCTTGCACACGATGACAGCAACGTTCCATTAGTAGTCCGTGCCAGCTGCGTCAAGCTCAAAACCCCGGCATTCTGCGTTAACGTGAACCAACACGCAAACCTTGACGCCAACCGACTGTCGGTTTGTCATAAAATTGCAGGACAACTTTCCCAATCGACTTTTGAGGAGCGAAAACATGGCCTATTGGCTGATGAAATCCGAGCCCGATGAACTGTCCATCAAGGGCCTGGAAAAGCTCGGCGAGGCCCGGTGGGACGGGGTGCGCAACTACCAGGCGCGGAACTTCCTGCGGGCGATGGCGGTGGGTGACCAGTTCTTCTTCTACCACTCCAGCTGCCCGGAACCGGGGATTGCCGGCATCGGTAAAATCGTCGAGGCAGCCTACCCGGACCCGACCGCGCTGGAGCCCGACAGTCATTATTTCGACGCCAAGGCCAGCCCTGAAAAAAATCCGTGGAGCGCGATCAATGTTGCCCACGTCGAGACCTTTGCGAAGGTCCTGGGGCTAGGCTATCTGAAACAGCAAACTGCCCTCGCCGAGTTGCCCCTGGTGCAAAAAGGCAGCCGCCTTTCGGTGATGCCGGTCACCGCCGAGCAATGGGCCGCCGTACTCGGCCTGCGCTGAAACAGCAGAACCCTGCGGTCACGCCCATGGCGCATGCATCTGCGCGCCAACCGGGTTAGGCTGGCGCTTCATTTGACCCGCATCAAGGGCCTCCGGGCAGGATCGGTCAAACTAGGACGCTAACGCCGCAGGATGCACCCATGTCGACGAACCACCGTACCTCCCATCTTTTCGCCATTCCATTGATTGTCTTGCTGCTGGCCGCCGGCGGCTTCGGCTATTGGCAATCCACCCAGGACCGCCTGCCCGAAGGCTTGAGCATGGGCAATGGCCGGCTGGAATCGACTGAAGTGCAGATCGCCGCCAAGATCCCCGGGCGCCTCGCCGAAGTGCGGGTGGACGAAGGCGACAAGGTGCTCAAGGGCCAACTGCTGGCGCGCATGGACACCCGTACCCTGGAAGCCCAGCGCGCCCAGGCCGAAGCTGAAGTGCTGCGGGCCAGGGAGAATTTCGCTGCTGCCGAAGCCAATGTGCAACTGCGCCGGAGCGAACAACTGCTGGCCAGCCAGGAACTCAAGCGCACCCAGGAGCTGTACAAGCGCGGCTTCGCCAGCGGCCAGCTGATCGACCAGCAGCAGGCCCGGCAAAACACCGGCAACGCTGCCGTGGTCGCCGCCCAGGCCCAGGTCAATTCGGTAAAGGCCGCCATCGGCGCCGCCCAGGCTCAGGTCGCCCAGCTCACCAGTGAAATCGAAGACAGCAGCCTGCGGGCGCCTATCGACGGCATCATCCAGCTACGCCTGGCCGAACCCGGCGAAGTGCTCGGCGCGGGTGGTCGCGTGTTACTGCTGATCGACCCCAACGACCAATACATGAACCTGTATCTGCCCGCTTCAGTCACAGGCGCTTTGACCGTGGGCAGCGAAGCGCGGATCGTCCTCGACGCCCTGCCGAAGCAACCGCTGCCGGCGAAAATCAGCTTCGTCGCCGCCAAGTCGCAGTTCACCCCCAAGGAAGTGGAAACCCGCGACGAACGTCAGAAGCTGGTGTTCCGGGTCAAGCTGCGCCTGACCCAACCAAGCGCCGTGCCCCAAGCCAAACCGGGCATGCCCGGCGCCGGCTATGTGCGCACCGCTGACCTGGACTGGCCGGCCAACCTGCAATGAGCGGCCTGGCGCTGCACGCCACGGGGATCAACCATCGCTACGGCAAGCAACAGGCGCTGATCGACATCGCCTTCAGCCTGCCCGCCGGCACACGCTGCGGGTTGATCGGCCCGGACGGCGCCGGCAAGTCGAGCCTGCTGGGCTTGATCGCCGGGGTCAAAAAGCTTCAACAAGGCGAACTGCAAGTACTCGGCGGCTCCATCGAAGACCGCCGCCACCGCAACAGCCTGTACCCGCGCATCGCCTTTATGCCCCAGGGCCTGGGCGGCAACCTGTACCCCGAGCTGTCCATCAGCGAAAACATCCGGTTCTTCGCCACGCTGTTCGGCCTGTCGAAAGCCGATTGCGAACAGCGCATGCACAACCTGCTGCTGGCCACTGACCTCGCGCGTTTCGCCGAGCGCCCCGCCGGCAAGCTCTCCGGCGGCATGAAGCAGAAACTCGGCCTGTGCTGTGCACTGATCCACGACCCTGACCTGTTGATCCTCGACGAACCCACCACCGGGGTCGACCCATTGTCCCGTCGGCGCTTCTGGGAACTGGTGGAAACCGTACGCAGCGAACGCCCGCAGCTCACACTGCTGGTGGCCACCGCCTACATGGAAGAAGCCGAGCAGTTCGAGCATTGCCTGATGCTCGACCGCGGCAAGCTGATCGCCGACGGCCTGAGCAGCGAACTGGCCGCCGCGACGCCCAGCGGCAAACTGGACGAAGCCTTCACCCATTTCCAGGGCGACAGTGCCCATAACAATGAACCGCTGGTGATTCCGCCCCGGCAAAGCGACAACACCGACATCGCCATCGAAGCCCACGACCTGACCCTGCGATTCGGCGACTTCACAGCAGTCAACAAGGTCAGCTTCGCGATTGGCCGGGGCGAGATCTTTGGTTTCCTCGGCTCCAACGGCTGCGGCAAGACCACCACCATGAAAGTCCTCACCGGGTTGATGCCCGCCACCGAGGGCACCGCCACGCTGCTGGGCAACCCGGTCAACGCCAAGGACCTGGCCACCCGCAAGCGCGTGGGTTTCATGTCGCAAAGCTTCTCGCTGTACGGCGAACTCAGCGTGCGCCAGAACCTGGTGCTGCATGCGCAGTTGTTCGACCTGCCCAAGGCCGAGAGCGGCCAGCGCATCGACGAATTGATCAAGCGTTTTGACCTGGGCGACGTTGCCGAGCAGCCGTCCGGCGAGTTGCCGCTGGGCCTGCGCCAGCGCTTGTCCCTGGCGGTGGCGGTGCTGCACCGCCCGGAAGTGCTGATCCTCGATGAGCCGACCTCGGGCGTCGACCCGGCCGCGCGGGATGACTTCTGGCGGCTGCTGATCGAACTGTCCCGGGAACAGGGCGTGACGATCTTCCTGTCCACCCACTTCATGAACGAAGCCCAGCGCTGCGACCGCATCTCGCTGATGCACGCGGGCAAGGTGCTGGCCTGCGACACGCCGGACGCGCTGCAACAGCAGTTCCACGGCGAAACCCTGGAAGCGGCGTTCGTCACCTGCCTCGAACAGGCCCAAGGCGCGCCCGAAGCGACCACCGCGCCCTCCGAAACCGTCAGCGAACCCATGGCCCCACCCGTCAGCAAACGCGGGTTCAGCGTCGCCCGCCTGTTGGCCGTCGCCAGCCGCGAAGGCAAGGAACTGCTGCGGGACAAAGTGCGCATGGCCTTCGCCCTGTTGGGGGCGATTTTCATGATGGTGATCTTCGGCTACGGCATTTCCCTGGACGTGGAGAAACTCGCCTTCGCCGTCTACGACCAGGATCAGACGCCGCAAAGCCGGGCCTACTTGGAAGCCTTTCGCAGTTCGCGCTATTTCGCCGAACAGTCGCCGATCACTGACTCCAACGAACTGCACAAACGCCTGCAGCGCTCGGAGATCAAACTGGCGCTGGAGATTCCGCCAGGATTCGGCCGCGATCTCTACGCCGGCCGCCAACCCGCCGTGGCCGCCTGGCTCGATGGCGGCATGCCGTTCCGTGCGGAAACCAGCCGCAATTATGTCGAGGCCGTGCACCAGGCCAACCTCCAACAACTGGCCGAACTGAACAGCACACCACTGAATCAGCAAGCGGCCGCCAAACTGGAAACCCGCTTTCGCTACAACCAGGACGTGGTCAGCGTGAACGCTATCGGTCCCGGCGTGATGGCGCTGATCCTCGCCTTCATCCCGGCAATGCTCACGGCCCTGGGGATCGTGCGCGAGAAGGAACTGGGCTCCATCACCAACTTCTACGCCACACCCCTGACCCGCCTGGAATTCCTGTTGGGCAAGCAGGCGCCGTACCTGGCCGTGAGCCTGATCAACCTGGGCCTGCTGGTGGCGATGAACCGCTGGCTGTTCGGCGTGCCGTTCAAGGGCAGCGGCGTGACCCTGGCTTTCGGCGGCCTGCTGTATGTGCTGGCCACCACCAGCATGGGCCTGCTGATTTCCGCGTTCACCCGCACCCAGATCGCAGCGATCCTGGGCACCATGATCATCACCAGCCTGCCGACCATCCAGTTCTCCGGGCTGATCGTGCCGCGCTCGTCCCTGGAAGGCGCCGCCGCGTTGATGGGCATGTTGTTCCCGGCGGGCTACTTCCTCGACATTGCAGTGGGCACCTTTACCAAGGCCCTGGACCTGCGTCAGCTATGGCCACAGTGCCTGGCGCTGTTCGGGTTTTTCCTGGGGTTCACCGGGCTTAGCCTGATCATGCTCAAGAAGCAGGAGGCCTGAGATGCACAAGTTCGCCCATATCCTGCGCCTCGGCATCAAGGAACTGACCAGCCTGCGCCACGACAGCGTGTTGCTGCTGTTCCTGCTCTACGCCTTTACCGTCGCCATCTATATGCCCGCCGCCGGCTCGGTGATCGGCGTGCACAACGCCAGCGTGGCCTTTGTGGATGAAGACCACAGCGCGCTTTCCCGGCAACTGGCCGAAGCGCTGCAACCGCCGGAATTCCAGGCGGCGGTGCCGTTGCCGTACGACCAACTGGACAAGGTGATGGACAGCGGCCAGTACACCTTCGTGATCAACGTGCCGGCGAATTTCCAGGCCGACCTGTTGGCCGGGCGCCAGCCGGGGGTGCAGGTCAACGTCGATGCCACGGCCATGAGCCAGGCATTCATGGGTGCCGGGTATATCGGACGGATTTTCCAGCGGGAATTGCTGACCTATGGCAACCAGGCCGATGCCGCCCAAAAGGTGCCGGCGCTGCTGACCACCCGGGCGTTGTTCAACACGAACCTGGAAGGCGGCTGGTTTCTGGCGGTGATTCAGATCGTCAACAACATCACCATCCTCGCCATCGTGCTGACCGGCACCGCGCTGCTGCGTGAGCGCGAACACGGCACCCTCGACCATTTGCTGGTGCTGCCGCTGACTGCGCTGGAAATCATGCTGGCGAAAATCTGGAGCAACATGCTGGTGGTGGTGCTGTGCACCTGGCTGTCGCTGGAAGTGGTGGTGAAAGGCTTGCTCGGCGTGCCGCTGGCCGGGTCGCTGACATTGTTTTTGCTGGTAACAGCGCTGTACCTGTTTGCCAGTACTGCCCTCGGCATCTTCCTCGCCACCCTCGCCCGCTCGACGCCGCAGTTTGGCCTGCTGGCGATCCCGGTGATTATCCCGATGCTGCTGTTGTCCGGCGGCAGCACGCCGCTGGACAGTATGCCGCAGTGGTTGCAATGGGTGATGCAGGGCTCGCCGTCGACGCACTTTGTGAGCCTGAGTGCGGCGATTCTGTTCCGGGATGCGGGTGTGAATGTGGTGTGGCCGGACTTGCTGGCGCTGGCGGGGATTGGGTTGCTGTTCTTTGCGGTGGCGTTGGCGCGGTTCAGGAAGAGCCTGGCTTCCTGAGGTGTCTGTCAGGACCTCTTCGCGAGCAAGCCCGCTCCCACACTTGACCGAGTTCTAACATGAGAATGCGGTTAAATGTGGGAGCGGGCTTGCTCGCGAAGGGCGCGAAGCGACCGGCTTACTGGATGATCAGGTTGTTGAACAACAGATCCTCAACCTGCGGCTTGCCGGTTTCGTCGTTCATTACTTGCTGGGTCTGCTTCAGGGCTTCCTGGCGCAGTTTTTCCTTCCCATCAACGCTGCTCATGGTGTCGTTGGTCTGCTGGGTAAACAGCGCCACCAACTGGTTGCGAATCAGCGCGTCGTTGGCTTTCACGGCAGCGGCTGCCTCGGGACCGGTGACCCGCAGGGCGATATCCGCCTTGAACACCCGCAGCTTCGCGGTGCCATCCAGGCCGTAGTTACCGACAAACGGCGGGCTCAGGCTGATATAGCTGACCTTCGGCGCTTCGCCTTCTTTGGCTTCTTCGGCCAGGGCTGCCGTCGGCAGTGTCAGGGCCAGCATCAACAGGATCCACGCTTTCACAGTTCATTCCTCAATTCGGTTGCCCAGTAGCATAACGCTAGCAGCCCTGAGCACAAGCTTATGGCGACTTATCAGGCCGGGGCATGCTCGTTGACCCGTCGCCCTGCCCACCTACACTTATCGGCCAACACGCCAAAAGGAATAGTCCGATGAAAGCTGTGCTGTGCAAAGCCTTCGGCCCCGCCGAAACCCTGGTGCTGGAAGACGTCGAAAGCCCGGCGATCAAGAAGAACGAAATCCTGTTGGACGTGCATGCGGCCGGGGTCAATTTCCCGGACACCCTGATCATCGAGGGCAAGTACCAGTTCAAGCCGCCCTTCCCATTTTCGCCAGGCGGTGAAGCGGCAGGCGTGATCAGCCAAGTCGGTGAGAACGTCAGCCACCTGAAGGTCGGTGACCGGGTGATGGCCCTGACCGGCTGGGGCAGCTTCGCCGAGCAGGTCGCGGTGCCGGGCTACAACGTGCTGCCGATCCCGCCGAGCATGGACTTCAACACCGCCGCAGCCTTCAGCATGACCTACGGCACGTCGATGCACGCCCTGAAGCAACGGGCCAACCTGCAACCCGGGGAAACCCTGCTGGTGCTCGGTGCCTCCGGCGGCGTCGGCCTGGCTGCGGTGGAAATCGGCAAGGCCATGGGCGCCCGGGTGATCGCCGCGGCCAGCAGCGCCGACAAGCTGGCGGTGGCCAAGGCTGCCGGTGCCGATGAGTTGATCAACTACAGCGAAGCCAGCCTCAAGGACGAGATCAAACGCCTTACCGGCGGCAACGGCGTGGACGTGATCTACGATCCGGTGGGCGGCGACCTGTTTGACCAGGCCATTCGCGGCATCGCCTGGAATGGCCGGCTGCTGGTGGTGGGCTTTGCCAGCGGGCGCATTCCCGAGCTGCCGGTGAACCTGGCGCTGCTCAAGGGCGCGGCGGTGGTCGGGGTGTTCTGGGGGTCGTTCGCCCAGCGCCAGCCGCAGGACAATGCCGCCAACTTCCAGCAACTGTTCGGCTGGTTCGCCGAGGGCAAGTTGAAGCCGCTGGTGTCCCAGGTGTACCCGCTGGAGCAGGCGGCGCAGGCGATCAACGACCTCGGCCAGCGCAAGGCTGTGGGCAAGGTCGTGGTGCAGCTACGCTGACTATTGTTTCATTTTGTCCGCGGAGTGCCTGGGCCCATGATCGGCCGAGGCACTCACTCACTGGCAGGAATGAATAATGGTCACACCGCTGCGCGCGCTGTTTCTGGGGTTGCTGATGATGGTGTCGGCTCACGCCTTTGCCCATAAAGAGGGCAAGGATGTACGCGGGCTGAACAACGTGACGGTGCTGATCGTGCGCCATGCGGAAAAACCCGATGAAGGTCCGTTGCTGAGCCCCAAGGGCGAACAGCGGGCGGCGGCCTACGCCAGCTATTTCGACCCGCTGCTGTTGAACGGCATCTCCGTGGTGCCCCAGCGGCTGATCGCTACCAGCGACAGCAAGGAAAGCTCTCGCCCGCGCCTGACCCTGACACCCCTGGCCCAGCGCCTGCAGCTCCCGCTTGAAACACCCTACTCAGACGATCAAGTCGGCAAGCTGGTGAAGTCCCTGCGCAAGTCCAACCAGGCGCAGACCGTGTTGATCGCCTGGCATCACGGGCATATCGACAAGTTGATCGAGGCCTTCGGCGGTGACGGCGCGGCGCTGACCGGGATGAAGAAATGGCCGGAAAATGTGTATGACTGGCTGATCGTGTTGCGCTTCGACGACCAGGGTCAACTGGTGGAATCCCGCAGCCAGAAGATCCAGGAACACCTGCTTCCAGGTGATATCGCAGCCGCCAACGGCAACTGAACCGAATCACTGCCTGTGGTGAGGGAGCTTGCTCCCTCACCACTGCTTCTTGGCATCCCCTCCTGAAAACGTCCCTCACTTGCCTCTAAGCGACATGTTCGTAAAAGAACATGCAATTGCACTCAATTCCTATGCCCGCAGATAAGAGGCGGTGCTATTTTCGGTAACGAAACTGTAACATTCGCATCCGCAGTCAAAACAAGAAATCTGGAGCTCTTGAATGTTTGCTTTCTTCCGTCCTGCCGCACATCAGGCGCCCCTGCCTGAAGAAAAAATAGACAGCACGTACCGACGCCTGCGCTGGCAGATCTTCGCCGGTATTTTCTTCGGTTACGCCGGGTACTACCTGCTGCGCAAGAACTTCTCCCTGGCCATGCCGTACCTGATCGACGAGGGTTACACCCGTGGCCAGCTGGGCCTGGCAATGTCGGCGATCGCAATTGCCTACGGCCTGTCCAAGTTCCTCATGGGCCTGGTGTCCGACCGCTCCAACCCGCGCTACTTCCTGCCCTTCGGCCTGTTGGTGTCCGCCGGGGTGATGTTCATTTTCGGTTTCGCACCTTGGGCTACCTCCAGCGTGACCATGATGTTCATTCTGCTGTTCATCAACGGCTGGGCCCAGGGCATGGGCTGGCCGCCAAGTGGGCGGACCATGGTGCACTGGTGGTCGCAGAAGGAACGCGGCGGTGTGGTTTCCGTATGGAACGTGGCGCATAACGTCGGCGGCGGCTTGATCGGCCCGCTGTTCCTGCTGGGCATGGCCTGGTTCAACGACTGGCACGCGGCGTTCTACGTCCCGGCTACCGTGGCCCTGCTGGTGGCGGCGTTTGCCTTCATCACCATGCGCGACACCCCGCAATCGGTGGGCCTGCCGCCCATCGAGCAATACAAGAACGATTACCCGGAAGGCTACGACGCCAGCCACGAGGACGAATTCAGCGCCAAGGAAATCTTCGTCAAGTACGTGCTGCGCAACAAAATGCTCTGGTACATCGCCTTCGCCAACGTCTTCGTCTACCTGCTGCGCTACGGCGTGCTGGACTGGGCACCGACGTACCTCAAGGAAGCCAAGCACTTCGACGTGGATAAAACCTCGTGGGCGTACTTCTTCTACGAGTGGGCGGGCATTCCGGGCACGCTGCTGTGCGGCTGGATGTCGGACAAGATCTTCCGTGGCAACCGTGGCCTGACCGGCATTGTGTTCATGGGCCTGGTCACCGTGGCGACCCTGGTTTACTGGCTCAACCCGCCGGGCAACCCGATGATCGACATGATCGCGCTGTTCTCCATCGGCTTCCTGATCTACGGCCCGGTGATGCTGATCGGCCTGCAGGCGCTGGAACTGGCACCGAAGAAAGCCGCCGGTACCGCAGCGGGCTTTACGGGCCTGTTCGGTTACCTGGGTGGTTCAGTGGCAGCGAGTGCGGCCATGGGCTACACCGTTGACCATTTCGGTTGGGACGGTGGTTTCGTGCTGCTGATCGGCGCGTGCCTGCTGGCCATCGCGTTCCTGATCCCCACCTTGTGGCACACCAATAGCGTCAGTGCCGCACGTTAATCGTCGGAACAGCCTTTGGAACACCGCTTGAGCCGCGCCTCCAGATTCTTGTCTGGCATGGCGTGGCTACGCAGGGCGTTGACGGTCTGCTCGACATAATCGCGCGTAGTGCCGTAACGCCCGCAAGCGCTTTGCAACACGTGATTCAGCACGATGTCGGGCAAATTGCCGGCATAACTGGGCAGGTGCCGTTCCAGGACAAATCCCAATGCCTGCACCTGGCTGCCATCTTCCAGACGACAGCTGAGCCAGTGCGGCCGGTACGAGGGATACGGCATCTCGCGCTGCCACAGGGCATACAGCGAGGCCTCCAGTTGATCTTCCGGCAAGCGGTAGGCAAACCCGCTGCACGAGCCGCCGCGATCCAGGCCAAACACCAGCCCCGGTATTTCCGGCGTGCCCCGGTGCTCATGGGACCACAGGTACAAGCCCCGGTGATAACCGTGGACCCGCGCCCGCATCCGCTGTGTCGACGAACATTCAGGCCGCCAGATCAGCGAACCGTAAGCGAATAGCCAGACCGGCCCACCCTTGTGCAGCGCCATGGTGGCTTGCATCGAGCTCATCAACTGTTCGTGAGTGAGTTGCGGCCCCAGATCGAGCCGCGGAGGGTAAGCCAATTGCAAAAGATCAGATTCAATGGCGGTCATGGCAGATCGCTTAGGTCTCCTTTGTTGTTACGAGAAGCTGTTACCAGTTGTAAGCAACTTTACCGTAATAGAACGCGCCGCTGTAACCGTACGGCGAAAAAGTGCTATAGGCCAAATTGCCACCACTGCTGGCGTAGGCATTGAGTTTTTCCGGGTATTTGTCGGTGACGTTGTCGCCGCCAACGGTGAAGGTCCAGTTTTTCAGCTTGTAGTCGGCTGACAGATCCAACAGCCAGGCGGCCTTGAAGCTCTGGTCGTTGGCAGGGTCGGCCTGGTAGCTGGTGAATGAACCATAGCGCACCAAATTACTGTGCAGCGCCCAATTGCCGAAGCTCAGGTCGTTGCCCAGGCTCAGCTTGTGCTGGGGTGTGGTGTCGCCCAGCAAGCCGATGCGCTCGCGACGGTCCACCCGAACCAGGCTCGCGCCCAGGCTATCCAGTACGGACGGGTTGGCTTTTACGTCGGTGACCTTGGTGTGGTTGTAGTTGTAGCCCACGGTGCTGTTCCAGCGCACACCGTTGTCCAGTTGGTAGCGATAGTTGGCCACCAGGTCGACGCCATTGGTGGTGGTGTCGGTGGCGTTGGTGAAGTAGCGCACCGTGGTGTAGTTGATGTTGCCGACGCCATTGGCCTGCAGATACGCGAGCGCAGCCGGGTTCTTGCTCAGGTCCAGGTTGGAGGACAGGCTGATGCGGTCGCTGATGTCGATACGGTAGACATCGGCGGTCACGGTCAGGTTGTCGGTCGGCTCCAGCACCAGGCCGAGACTGTAGTTGCGGGACTTCTCGGCTTTCAGGTCTTCAGCGCCGAGCAGGCGCGCCACCTGGCTGTTGGCCGGGAAGGTGCCGGCTTCCTGGATGGTGTTGCCGATCAGTTGCGACGAGGTGTAGGCGAAGTTTTGCTGTGCCAGGGACGGCGCACGGAAACCGTTGGAAACACTGCCGCGCAAGGCCACTTGCGGGGTGAAGTCGTAGCGCGCCGAGAGCGAGCCGCTGACGTTGGAGCCAAAATCACTGTAGTCCTCGTGACGCACGGCGGCGGAGGCACTGAGTTTTTCGGTGAAGTTGGTTTCCAGGTCCAGGTACTGCGCCCAGTTGTGGCGCGTGCTGGTGCCGGCGTCGGAATCACGGAAGCCGCCCAGGCCCGAGCTGCCGGTCTGGTAGTAGGACGCCGGGTCGCCCGCCTTGATCTGGTAACCCTGGTCCAGGTATTCGCCGCCAAACGCCACCGACACCGGATACGGCAACCAGCCCAGGCTGAATTCCCGCGACAGGTCCAGGCTGAGTTGCTTCTGGTCATTGACCAACGTGCCGTTGTCGAACTTGCGCGGCGTGGCCAGGCCCAGCGAGGTGTTGATGGTTTCGGTACCGATCTGGTACTGGTTCTTGCCGTAGTTGACCGACACATCGTAGTGCCAGTCATAGGCCAACAAGCCGCGCAGGCCGACCGCCAGGGACGTGTCTTCCACGTCACCGCGAATCAACGGCAGGTAACCATTGGGGTTGAGCGCAGGAATGTTGTTGCTCGCGTTACTGGCCCGGTAGAACGCCGCCGTCTCGCCGCGGGTCTTGCTGTAGCCACCAAACGCATAGAACTCGGCCGCATCACTGAAGGAATATTCCGAGTTGAGAAACAGCTTGCCCTGGTCGGTGGCCGGCTCGCCCTGGCGGAACACCCGCTGGCCGTAGGTCGTCGAACCAACGCTGCCCGGACGCAGGTCCTTGCCGGCGCGGTTGGTGTAATCGTTGTCGGCGCCTTCGGCAGAGATGTTGATAAACCCGTTATCGCCCAGCGCCACACCGGTGTTGCCGCTGAGGTTGCGCTGGATACCGTCGCCCTTCTTGTACTCACCAAACTTGCTGGTGATCGAGCCGCCGTGGTCGTCATGCTTGAGGATCACGTTGATCACCCCGGCAATCGCATCGGAGCCGTAGCGGGCCGATGCGCCGTCACGCAGCACCTCGATATGGTCGACCGCCGACAACGGGATCGCATTCAAATCCGCCGGCGCCGAGCCACGCCCAACCGCACCGCCGAGATTGACGAAGGCACTGGTGTGGCGGCGCTTGCCGTTGACCAGCACCAACACCTGGTCCGGTGACAGGCCACGCAGCTGCGCCGGGCGCACCAGTTCGGCACCGTCTACCAGGCTCGGGCGTGGAAAGTTGATGGAAGGAATCAATCGCGCCAACACCGCGCCCAACTCATCAGAGCCGGTGCTGCGCAAGGTGTCGCCGGAAATCACATCGATAGGTGACAGCGAGGCACTGGCGGTGCGCTCTTGGGCGCGGGTGCCGGTGACAATGACTGTATCGAGTTTGGGTACATCGGCAGTGGCCGTTTCGGCGGATGCCACTGGACTGAATCCCACAGCGGTCAGCAAATTAGCCGACAAAATCGCCGTGTACAGCAGGTGCTGCTTGTTGCTCCCCATACCGCTCCCCTTGGAATCAAAAGCCAGAACGTCAATGCTCTGAGCTCGTACGATCGATCCGTGTGGCGGACGGTGGCGGTCATTTATTGGTTATTGGCAGAAAGTCGGTAGTCCGTTGGCATATAGCTTAATGATATTTATGTAACAAATTAAATACCTTTAAAGAATAAGCGAATGCATAAGCCCGGGCCGCTCCGCTCATCAGGATTGGCTGCCTCAATCCCTGTAGTTTCAGCGCAGGTTCAGCCTGGGGGCACGCTGAGCCTTCAAAATAGGCGTCTGTCACGACCCACCTGGCCGCCAACCGAATCGACTACCGAGGTCACTCCATGAAATACCGACTGCCCAGCCTGTTGTTCCTGGCACAGGCCACCACCGCCCTGGCGGCGGAAGTGCCGACCCAGGACGAAAAAGGCTTCTGGTATACCCAGACGAGCGTCTACACCCGGCATTTTGCGCCGGACAAGGACCACAACAACAACCAGGACCTGATCGGCCTGGAGCGCAATGAAGCGTCAGGCCTGGTGTATGGCGGGGCGACGTTTCGCAACTCGTTCAGCCAGCGTTCGTACTACGCCTATGCCGGCAAACGCTACGACATGCCCGATTACCCGGTGTACTTGAAGCTGACAGGGGGTTTGATCCAGGGCTATCGCGGCAAGTACCGCGACAAGATTCCGCTGAATGGACTGGGGGTAGCGCCGGTGATCATCCCCTCGGTGGGCATCCACTACGGGCCGGTTGCCGCCGAGCTGGTGTTGCTCGGGTTCAATGCGGCGATGGTGACCACGGGCGTTCGTTTCTGATCAAGCCACTGAAGGGCTTCTGTGGCGAGGGAGCTTGCTCCCGCTGGGTCGCGAAGCGGCCCTGAAGTTCATGCGATCTTAAAGATAGAACCCAGCGACTGTTTCGGGGCCGCTGCGCAGCCCAGCGGGAGCAAGCTCCCTCGCCACAGGTTACGGGCGGGGTGCGTAGGCAAATACGTCAGCACGCATCTGGTGCGCATCCATGCCGGCCTCGACCAGCGCATCCAGGGTGCCGTAGATCATCGCCGGTGAACCGCTGGCGTAGACATGCACGGCCTTGAGGTCGCTGATGTCTTCGCACACCGCTTCATGCAACAGCCCGCAGCGCCCTTCCCAGCCACACAGGTCGCTGACCACTTTGTGCAGGAACAGGTTGGGCAGTTGCAGCCACTGGTCCCAGTGCTCGATGTCGTAGAAATCCTCGGGGCGACGCACACCCCAGTACAGATGCACCGGGTGCTTGAAGCCACTGGCGCGACAGTGTTCGATCAGGCTATGCATCTGGGCCATGCCGGTGCCGGCGGCGATCAGCACCAGCGGCCCGTCGGGCAGTTCCGCCAGGTGGGTGTCGCCAAACGGCATTTCGATGCGGGCCATCTGGTTGCGCTGCAACTGCTCCAGCAGGCTGCGGGCGCTGTCTTCCCGGGCCAGCACGTGCAATTCCAGCTCGCGCCCGGCGTGGGGCGCCGAGGCCAGGGAGAACGCCGACTTCTCGCCGTTTTCCCGCTCGATCATCAGGTATTGCCCGGCGTGGTAGCGCACCGCCTTGCCGGCCGGAGCCCGCAGGCGCACGCGCCAGACGTCACCGCCCACTTCAACGCATTCACTCAGTTGGCAAGACAGTTTGCGCACCGGCAATTCTCCCGGCGCCAGCACGCCATCCCACAACACAATGCAATCTTCCAGCGGTTCGGCAATGCAGGTATAGAACTCGCCATGGTCACGCACCTCACCGGCTTGCTGCACCCGGCCTTCCACCAGCAGCGCCGCGCACACGTGGCACACGCCATTGCGGCAGGCCTGGGGGCAATCGTAGCCCAGGCGGCGCGCGCCCTCGAGGATCCGCTCGCCGGGCGTCAGTTCAAGTACCGCACCGGAAGGCTGCAGGGTTACACGCATCAATCTATTCCTAATTCTTTCCAGAGCGCATCGACACGGGCAGTGACCGCTTCGTCCTTGACGATCACGCGGCCCCATTCGCGGGTGGTTTCACCCGGCCATTTATGGGTGGCGTCCAGGCCCATTTTCGAGCCGAGGCCCGATACCGGGGAAGCAAAGTCGAGGTAGTCGATCGGCGTGTTGTCGATCATCACCGTGTCGCGCTTGGGGTCCATACGCGTGGTGATGGCCCAGATCACGTCGTTCCAGTCCCGGGCGTTGATGTCGTCGTCGGTGACAATAACGAACTTGGTGTACATGAACTGGCGCAAAAACGACCACACACCCAGCATTACCCGCTTGGCGTGGCCGGGGTACGACTTCTTCATCGTCACGATGGCCATGCGATACGAGCAGCCTTCGGGCGGCAGGTAGAAGTCAGTGATTTCCGGAAACTGCTTTTGCAGGATCGGCACAAACACTTCGTTCAACGCCACGCCGAGGATCGCCGGCTCATCCGGCGGGCGGCCGGTGTAGGTGCTGTGGTAGATCGGCTTGATCCGGTGGGTGATGCGCTCGACGGTGAACACCGGGAAGCTGTCGACTTCGTTGTAGTAGCCGGTGTGGTCGCCGTAGGGGCCTTCATCGGCCATCTCGCCCGGGTGAATCACGCCTTCGAGGATGATTTCGGCGGTGGCCGGCACTTGCAGGTCGTTACCGCGGCATTTCACCAGCTCAGTGCGATTGCCACGCAACAGGCCGGCGAAAGCGTACTCGGACAGGCTGTCGGGCACCGGCGTGACGGCGCCGAGGATGGTCGCCGGGTCGGCGCCCAGGGCCACGGAAACAGGGAATGGCTGGCCGGGGTGCTTTTCGCACCACTCACGGAAATCCAGGGCGCCGCCACGGTGGCTCAGCCAGCGCATGATGACCTTGTTGCGGCCGATCACTTGCTGACGGTAGATGCCGAGGTTCTGGCGGTCCTTGTTCGGGCCCTTGGTGACGGTCAGGCCCCAGGTGATCAGCGGGCCGACGTCGCCAGGCCAGCAGGTCTGCACGGGGAGCATGCCGAGGTCGACATCCTCGCCTTCGATCACCACTTCCTGGCAGACCGCGTCTTTCACGACCTTGGGGGCCATGGCGATGATCTTGCGGAAGATGGGCAGCTTCGACCAGGCGTCCTTGAGCCCCTTGGGTGGCTCGGGTTCCTTGAGGAAGGCCAGCAGCTTGCCGATCTCGCGCAGTTCGCTGACCGACTCGGCGCCCATGCCAAACGCCACGCGGTCGGGGGTGCCGAACAGGTTGCCGAGCACCGGGATATCAAAGCCCACCGGGTTTTCGAACAGCAGCGCCGGGCCCTTGTTGCGCAAGGTGCGGTCGCAAATCTCAGTCATCTCCAGGACCGGGGAAATCGGCACCTGGATACGTTTCAACTCTCCGCGCTGCTCAAGTTGCTGCACGAAATCCCGAAGATCCTTGAATTTCATTAACCATGCCACCCGTAAAATAGGCGTACATCCTACCTGCTCTTACGGTCGCTGGCAGCTTATTGAGCAGCATTGCCGACGACACAGACTCAAAGAGCCGATGCCTGGGTTTCATCGCGCAAGGCTTTGAACAAGGGTTCAAGAAACGCCTCGACATACCGCGAACCAACCGCCGAGAGGTGATTGTCGTCGGTGTACAGCGACTGACCGTCCAGTTCCACCCGGCACCAGTCATTCGCACTGCATAACTTGGGCGCCGGATCCATTACCTTTACCCCGGGATCAGCCGCCGCCATGCGCTCGAATACGCTGCTGATATAGGCCTGGCGCTGGAGGTGCTCATCCAGGGGCATGCCTTCTTTGTCGGTGGGCCGGCCGAGCATCGCCAGGCGACTCAGGCGGTAAGGCGGACTGAATTCCTGCAGGGGGACTTCCTTGACCAGCCACACCCGATGACCGCTGGCGCGCAATTGCTGCACAAGGGCGCCCAGACTTTCAGCGAAGCGCCGCTCGGCGAAGGCGCGGTCATAGGTTCCGGTCGCCGGGTCCAGCAACGAAGCCTCGGTATCACCATCGCGCTGCCCATAGACATACAGGCTCCAGCGCGCCACCAGCACCACGTCGCTAAAGGTTTCCTTGCCGAGCAGCTGCGTGACCTGCTGGTTAAAGGCCAGGCAGCCCGGAACGCTTTCCTTGCGATTAAACGGCAGGCAACCGGCATAACCTGCCTGGGTGACGCTGACACCGTACTTGCTCGCGCCGTCTTGCAACGCCGGAACCAGCGCCGTGGCATGGCTATCGCCCCAGACCAGCGCGCGCGTCGGCGCGGACTGAGGCCCGAAATGACAAAATCCATGGTGGCGATTTTTCCCACCATCCACCAGGCAGGCCATAAGGTCCGGGCTCCACTCGCGCGCCTGGGCAAATTGCAGCGCCTCGGGCGACAGGCGCCAAGGCAAGCCCTTCGTCATGACCAGGCCTTTGCCGAGCAGTCCCACCCCAAGCAGCGCGATACCCGCCGCCACCAGGATTTGCTTGCGCCCTGCCAACAGCCGACGTTCACGGAACGGCGCCTCGACAAACCGCCAGGACGCATAACCCAGCACCAGGCTCAACACAAACAGTGCACCAAGCTCCCACGGGCCCAGCCCGTCGACACTGGCGTACTTGCCAAACACGTACACCGGCCAGTGCCACAGGTACCAGGAGTAGGAGATCAGGCCAATCCCCACCAGCAAGCGGCTACCCAGCAGCTTGCTCGTCAGGGTAGTTTGCTGGCCGTTGGCCCAAATCAGGCAGACCACGCCCACCACCGGCAACAGCGCTGCGGCGCCGGGAAACGGTGTGCTCGGGTCATACGCGAAGACCGCCAGCAGGATCAGGCCGAGGCCGGCAAGGCTGACGGCCTGCGCCAACGCCGGGCTGGCGCGGTACTCGCGTACCGGCATTACCGCCAGCATTGCGCCCGCCAACAGCTCCCAGGCACGCATCTGCAGCAGGAAAAAGGCTCTTTCCGGAGCGTGGGCCACCGCCCATGTACTCATGCCGAATGACACCAGCAACAACACGAACAGCGCCGTGCGCCAATATTTGAGCCGGCTCGACAGCAGTGTCAGCAGGAGTGGGAAGAGGATGTAGAACTGTTCTTCAACCGACAATGACCAGGTATGCAGCAACGGTTTGATATCGGAGGCCACATCAAAGTAACCGTCCTGACGCATGAAAAACAGGTTGGAGATAAACACCACCTGGTTATGTATCGAGCGCCCCAACTCGCTGTAATCCTTGGGCGCCAGCAGGAACCAGCCCACCACCAGCGCGCCGAGCATCATCACGAACAGTGCCGGCAGGATACGCCGCGCTCGCCTGGCCCAGAAGCTGACAAAACTGAAACGGCCGGCCTCACGCTCGCGCCAGATGATCGAGGTGATCAAGTAGCCGGAGATCACGAAAAACACGTCGACGCCGACAAAGCCGCCGGTAAAGCCCGGTACACCAAAATGAAACAGCACAACAGCGAGCACAGCTATGGCACGCAGGCCGTCAATGTCCCTGCGATAAGCGAGAATGGTCATAAAATCTTGTAATTTGCCTGATCGGATGGACAGCGAGTGTAGTCACACACGCGAGTTTGTTTCTAAACAGACACACACTAAAGCCAAACCTCCTTTTCCAGAAACAAAAAAAATGGCGCCCCATGGGGCGCCATCCTTTTTGACCGAAGCGTCGTGTTACTTGCGCTTCATCGACAGGAAGAACTCGTCGTTGGTCTTGGTGGTTTTCAGCTTGTCGATCAGGAACTCGATGGCCGCAACTTCGTCCATCGGGTGCAGCAGCTTGCGCAGGATCCACATGCGCTGCAGTTCGTCATCGGCGGTCAGCAACTCTTCGCGGCGCGTGCCGGAACGGTTGATGTTGATGGCCGGGAACACCCGCTTCTCGGCGATACGACGGTCCAAAGGCAGTTCCATGTTGCCGGTACCTTTAAACTCTTCGTAGATCACTTCATCCATCTTCGAACCGGTTTCAACCAGTGCGGTGGCGATGATGGTCAGCGAGCCGCCTTCTTCGATGTTCCGCGCAGCGCCGAAGAAACGTTTCGGTTTCTCCAGGGCGTGGGCATCGACACCACCGGTGAGCACCTTGCCGGAGCTCGGGATCACGGTGTTGTAGGCACGGGCCAGACGGGTGATGGAGTCGAGCAGGATCACCACGTCTTTCTTGTGTTCGACCAGGCGCTTGGCCTTCTCGATCACCATTTCGGCAACCTGCACGTGGCGGGTTGGCGGCTCATCGAACGTCGAGGCAACCACTTCGCCGCGCACGGTGCGCTGCATTTCGGTTACTTCTTCCGGACGCTCATCGATCAGCAACACGATCAGGTGAACTTCAGGGTTATTACGGGCGATGTTCGCTGCGATGTTCTGCAGCATGATGGTCTTGCCGGCTTTCGGCGGGGCCACGATCAGGCCGCGCTGGCCTTTGCCGATCGGGGCACACAGGTCGATGACACGACCGGTCAAGTCTTCGGTGGAACCGTTGCCGGCTTCCATCTTCATGCGCACGGTCGGGAACAGCGGCGTCAGGTTCTCGAAGAGAATCTTGTTTTTCGCGTTCTCGGGACGATCGTAGTTGATCGTGTCGACCTTGAGCAGGGCGAAATAACGCTCGCCTTCCTTTGGAGGGCGGATCTTGCCAACGATGGTGTCACCGGTGCGCAAGTTGAAGCGACGGATCTGGCTCGGCGAGACGTAGATATCGTCTGGGCCGGCGAGATAGGAAGCGTCTGCAGAGCGGAGGAAGCCGAAGCCGTCCTGGAGAATCTCCAGCACGCCATCACCGGAGATTTCCTCGCCGCTTTTCGCGTGCTTTTTCAGCAGGGAGAAAATCACGTCCTGCTTGCGCGAACGGGCCATATTTTCTATGCCCATCTGTTCGGCCAATTCGAGCAGTTCGGTAATCGGCTTTTGCTTGAGTTCAGTCAGATTCATATAGGAATGACGTAATCATTTATGGAGGGGGGGAAATTAAGCTTTTGGCTTAATGAGGCCGCGCCGCAGAGAAGGCGACAGGATCGCGTACTAATCGAAAAGGAGAGCGTCGGCGACGGCTTGCAGGGGGCAGTGGAGAAACCAGTGCGGGGCCGAATGTACCACCTGAGTTTCAGAGCGTCTAGCCCTGTTTCACGAAAAAGCCCCGCAAATTGCGGGGCTTTTTGAGGACGCTTAGATATTGGCGTCGAGGAAAGCTTGCAGCTGGGACTTCGACAGCGCGCCGACCTTGGTGGCCTCGACGTTGCCGTTCTTGAACAGCATCAGGGTCGGGATACCACGCACGCCGTGCTTGGCCGGAGTTTCCTGGTTGTCATCGATGTTCAGCTTGGCAATGGTCAACTTGCCTTCGTAAGTGGTGGCAATGTCGTCCAGGACCGGAGCGATCATTTTGCAAGGACCGCACCACTCAGCCCAGTAGTCAACCAGCACCGGGCCCTGGGCCTTCAGTACTTCGGCCTCGAAGGTCGCGTCGGTGACGTGCTTGATAAGATCGTTGCTCATGGATGTCTCCGGGTTGTAAGCAAAAAAAACGTTGCCCATCATAGCCGCCCTTCCCGCGTTCAGGAAGCTGCAGCTGATTGACTCTTCCTATGATGGCGCATGAGTTTGGGTATAGCCCAACTCATGGGGTTACGGGAGTGATGAAGGCAATCCCTGTACGCAACGCCGCGTTACGCACATGTTCCTGCATGCTTTTCTGCGCCGCCCCGCTGGCGCGTCGGGCCAGGGCACGGAGGACCTTGCGGTGCTCCTGCCAGGTCTCCATGGCCCGCTCCGGCCGGATGAACGGTAGTTTCTGGCTCTCCAGGAACACCTCGGCACTGGCGCTGAGGATGCTCACCATCGCCTGATTGCCGCTGGCCAGCAGGATGCGCCGGTGGAATTCGAAGTCCAGCCGGGCGGCTGCCTCGAAATCACCGGCCTTCAGCTCCTTGCGCATCGCCTCGACGTTATCTTCCAGGATGTCCAACTCCCCGGTGGTCAGCGTCACCGCCGCCAGCCCCGCCGCAAAACCTTCCAGGGCGTAGCGCAGTTGAAAGATATCCAGCGGCGTCGCCTGTGCCGTAAACGGCCAGGCCAACCCCGGCAGCTCTTCGGCCGCTTGCACGAACACGCCTTTGCCCGGCTGCACACTTACCACGCCCAAGGCACTGAGTGACGACAAGGCTTCACGCAAAGAGGCCCGGCTCACGCCCAATTGCAGCGCCAGGTCGCGCTGGGAGGGCAACGCATCACCCGGCCCGAAGCCCTCGTCAGCGATCAATTTGCGGATGGCCTGTAGCGCCACTTCCGGTACGGCTTGGGCGATGAAATTCATAAGAAACTCAGGTTTCTAGTCAACTGAGCGGCTAGTTGTAAAGCTATTCGCAGCGCCCGGCAAGCCACGCCCCAAAGGGGCTCGCGCGGTTTTGACGGCGCTCGAAAAGGGTGCAGAAAACCCAGTAACTGTTCAGACCAGTAAGACCGCCAAGACTCAACAGCCACCGGCTCTGGCGCGAAATACGGCGGTGCTGGCATGGGCTGTGCACTGGCAAAAACCGGAAAATCCTTTCGTCCTTTTCGGAGAGTCGCCATGACCAAGCGTTGCAGCGCCCTGCTCACTGCCCTGTTTGCCAGCCTGATGCTGAGCCAGGCGCCCGCCCAGGCCAACGGTCTGGACGATATCGTCGCCCGTGGCACCCTCAAGGTGGCCGTGCCCCAGGATTTCCCGCCGTTCGGCTCGGTCGGCCCGGACATGAAGCCCCGCGGCCTGGACATCGACACCGCAAAGCTTTTGGCCGACCAGCTCAAGGTCAAGCTTGAACTGACCCCGGTCAACAGCACCAACCGCATCCCGTTCCTCACCACCGGCAAGGTCGACCTGGTGATTTCCAGCCTGGGCAAGAACGCCGAGCGCGAGAAGGTCATCGACTTCTCCAAGGCCTACGCGCCCTTCTACCTCGCCGTATTCGGCCCTCCCGATGCGCCGATCAGCACCGTTGACGACCTCAAGGGCAAAACCATCAGCGTGACCCGTGGCGCCATCGAAGACATCGAGCTGACCGCCGTGGCGCCTAAAGAGGCGACGATCAAGCGCTTTGAAGACAACAACTCGACCATCGCCGCCTACCTCGCCGGCCAGGTGGACCTGATCGCCAGCGGCAACGTGGTGATGGTGGCCATCAGCGAACGCAACCCCAAGCGCGTGCCGGCACTGAAAGTGAAGCTCAAGGACTCGCCGGTGTACGTGGGCGTGAACAAGAACGAGCCGGCGCTGCTGGACAAGGTGAACCAGATCCTGGTCGCGGCCAAGGCCGACGGCAGCCTGGAAAAGAATGCATTGCAGTGGCTCAAAGAGCCGCTGCCGGCTGATCTCTGAGCGCGGTAACGAGGGTTAGCCTATGGCCTATCAATTCGACTTTGTGCCGGTCCTGGCCAATACCGATCTGCTGCTGCGCGGCGCGCTGTTCACACTTGAACTGACCGCCATCGGTGCAGTACTGGGCGTGGCGCTGGGAATCGTCGGCGCCGTGGTGCGGGCGTGGAAGATCCAGCCGTTCAGTTGGATCTTCGGCGTGTACGTCGAGTTGATCCGCAACACGCCGTTCCTGGTGCAGTTGTTTTTCATCTTCTTCGGCCTGCCGTCCCTCGGCCTGAAAATCACCGAATGGCAGGCGGCAGTGCTGGCGATGGTGATCAACCTGGGGGCGTACTCCACCGAGATCATCCGCGCCGGGATCCAGGCGATCCCCCGCGGGCAACTGGAAGCGGCGGCCGCGCTGGCGATGACACGTTTCGAGGCGTTCCGCCATGTGGTGTTGCTGCCCGCGCTGGGCAAGGTCTGGCCGGCCCTGAGCAGCCAGATCATCATCGTGATGCTCGGCTCGGCGGTCTGCTCGCAGATCGCCACCGAGGAACTGAGCTTTGCCGCCAACTTTATCCAGTCGCGCAACTTCCGCGCCTTTGAAACCTATGCGCTGACGACCCTGGTCTACCTGTGCATGGCGCTGATGATCCGCCAATTGCTGAACTGGATCGGCCGGCGCTATGTCATGAGGAACGCCCGATGAGTGATTTTTCGTTCTGGGACATCGTGCGCAACCTGCTCACCGGTTTGCAGTGGACCTTGCTGCTGTCGCTGGTGGCGTTCATCGGCGGCGGCGTGATCGGTTTGCTGGTGATGACTATGCGCATCAGCACCAAGGCTTTCCCGCGCAATGTCGCCCGCACCTATATCGAGCTGTTCCAGGGCACGCCGCTGTTGATGCAACTGTTCCTGGTGTTCTTCGGCATCGCCTTGCTCGGCGTGGACATTTCGCCCTGGCTGGCGGCGGCGATTGCCTTGACCCTGTTCACCAGCGCCTACCTGGCCGAAATCTGGCGTGGCTGCGTCGACTCCATCGCCCACGGCCAATGGGAGGCGTCCGCGAGCCTGGCCCTGAACCCGCTGGAGCAATTGCGCTACGTGATCCTGCCCCAGGCCCTGCGCATTGCCGTGGCGCCAACCGTGGGTTTCTCGGTGCAAGTGGTCAAGGGCACCGCCGTGACCTCGATCATCGGCTTCACCGAGCTGACCAAGACCGGCGGCATGCTCGCCAACGCTACCTTCGAACCCTTCATGGTCTATGGCCTGGTGGCGCTGGGTTACTTCCTGCTCTGCTACCCCTTGTCCCTCAGTGCGCGCTACCTGGAAAGGAGACTGCATGCCTCTGCTTAGAATTTCCGCCCTGCATAAGTATTACGGCGATCACCACGTCCTCAAGGGCATCGACCTGAGTGTCGAAGAAGGCCAGGTGGTGGCGATCATCGGTCGCAGCGGCTCGGGCAAATCCACCCTGCTGCGCACCCTCAATGGCCTGGAGTCGATCAACGACGGCGTGATTGAAGTCGACGGCGAATACCTCGACGCCGCCCGCGCCGACCTGCGCACCCTGCGGCAGAAAGTCGGCATGGTGTTCCAGCAGTTCAACCTGTTCCCACACCTGACGGTGGGCGAAAACGTCATGCTTGCGCCGCAAGTGGTGCAGAAAGTGCCGAAAGCCAAGGCCGCACAATTGGCGCGACAAATGCTCGAGCGCGTTGGGCTGGGGGAGAAGTTCGACGCGTTCCCCGATCGTTTGTCCGGCGGCCAGCAGCAGCGGGTAGCAATCGCCCGGGCACTGGCGATGTCGCCCAAAGTGCTGCTGTGCGATGAAATCACCTCGGCCCTGGACCCGGAGCTGGTCAACGAAGTGCTCAGCGTAGTGCGCCAACTGGCCAAGGATGGCATGACACTGATCATGGTCACCCATGAGATGCGTTTTGCCCGGGAAGTGGGTGACAAGCTGGTGTTCATGCACCAGGGCAAGGTGCATGAAGTGGGCGACCCGAAAATCCTGTTTGCCAATCCGCAGACCGCCGAGCTGGCCAACTTCATTGGTTCGGTGGAGCGCACGGACTGAGGCATCAGGCCCCGGGCGCCCACTCAAAACCGCCCTGCCCCTCAAATGTCGTTTCATCCCTGACGGCCAGCAAAGCCGCAGGCAGGAAGGTCTCGACGTTGACCAGGGCGGTGAAGCGGCGCCCATGCACCGGCATACCCGCTACGTGTGCAACAAGCCTATGGCCCGGCAGCAATCGTCCGGTCGCCGGCTCTTCAGACAGGTGCGGCATTACCAGCTCAACGGATTTTCCATCGACTTGAGCGAACTGCAGGCTCAGGGTGAAATGCCCCTGGCGCCCAAACCGAAAGCCCTCCAGGCCTGCGGGTACGCCCGTAAAGCGCAGCGCCATGGATACCGGCACCTCACAGGCCATGTTCAGGCGAAGCGTGCGCTTGCCCAGCGCGATCTGTGGGTCGCCCCGCTCGGCCTGGCGAACCAGACCGTAATCAACCCGGGGCTGGCTCAAGGACACCTGGCAGTTATCTGCCCGCGCCTCATTGGCCAACACCACGACAAACAGCAGCAGGTAAAGGATAAGCCCATGACGCAGGCGTCCTCCGTCAAAAGGCCCCACCGGCTCAGAGGGTACGGCAGACCGCCGAACCTGTTTCATAGAATTTGTCGTCATTGGATTCTGGCTCAAGGTTCAGTTGCAACAAGCAGGTGCTTGAATCTGGCAAGGAGATGTTCAGCGCTCGCGACTCATCCAGGCTGTTAAGGAAGACCATGCCCTCGCCCACGACGCTGGTCAGGAAAGCATTGTTGCTGTCGAGAACCGAGGCTCCCTGGGGCAAGGGTTGGCCCTGCGCGTCACGGACCTCAAGCAATACACGGCGCACTTTCACTACTTCGAAATCGATCGTGTTGAAAGAACCTCGTCCGGCCGCAAGGACCTTGGTGCCGTTTTTCAGATCGATGCGCTTGGGCAGGGATTGGGTTTGCACCTCGACATTGCTGCTGCGGTAGGCAGGCAGGCTGGCGATCACCGCCTGCCCGCGGTAGTCAGTCCAGACCGGCCCCTGCGGCGTCGAAACCTTGGCTGCCCCGACATTACCCACAGAGACAATTCCAAAGGTGTCCTGGACGGCATAGGGCGAGAACGTCATGCCTCTGTCGTGGACCACCACGCCGCCCTGCAATTGGCCGGTATACCCGGTGCTCAATGAATCATGTCGCACACCCAACCCTATCTGGGTGTAACGCGGCATGGCATTCACGCGGGCGTGAACAGCCTGTGTACGGCTCGCCTGCTCACGCGCAACCCCCACTTCATAGTTCACATAGTCGTTGACCCGATCGCTGAAGGCGGTCCCAAGATCGAACCTGTCGCCCCGCCGACTGGCATACGAGGTGACGCGGCGATCCCCACCGAACGGCACGGTGACCTGCAACCGAAGCGAAAGCCCCTTATCCGACACATCGCTGCGCTCGTCTCGAACGGTGTTCCTGACCTTGCGCGGTCGAGAGCCGCCCACCCGGGAATCCGCAATCAAAGCCACCTGGGTGCCATTGAATTGCTGGTTCCATGAGGCAAAGACGTGTTCGGCGGAGCGATCATCAAATTGCGAGCTGCGGGAATAACTGACGGAAAAGCCTCCCAGGGACGGGGCGACCCAACTCAAACCTACCGTGTATTGGTCCTTGAAGCGGGCATCCCGCTGGTCACGCCGCGTCGACTGCCCCACTTCCAGTACTTCGCGATAATCCCGCGTCTGGGTAGTGGCACTCGACGTCATTTCAATGCCGGCGAACAGCGGACTTCCCACGGTGACTGAGCTGCGAGCCCCGGTAACTTCGTCCCGGCCATCGCGAGACAGGTTCTGGCGCACGCCAACCGAAAGGTGCTGGAAAAAAACACTGCTCCACACGCCACCCGCCGCCTGGTATTCGTCGGTACTCAACAGGCCGAATCCCAGTGACGAGTTGCGCCCCAATCCCCAGGTCCCACTGCCCATCGCCACGACCGGAGGCTCCCCGGCACCCGGATTTGCCCCGCGCACCTTGCCCAGGGAGAAGTAATAACCGGGCTCTATCGGTACCGCCCCCGCAAAGGACGCGGCAGGGACGGTGAACCCATGCCTGCCACCGCGAGTGCCAATGACACTGACCTCAAGATCGCTGGTGCCATTGAGTATGGGTAATCCGGTCAACGTGAACGGGCCTTCCGGTACCAGTGTGGTATGGATCAACACCCCGGCCTGGCGCACCTCGACCCGGGATGGGCTCTGGGCCAAACCTTCGACCGCCACGCTGCTGCCACCCGGGCTGCGCGATTGGCCATCCGGCGAGAGCTGGAAACCCGACAGCTGTAACCCACCGAACACCGGGTTGTTGCTGGAAATCTGCCCGACCTGGAAGGTCGACTTCAGGGGCGCGAAATCGCGTTGGGCGTAGGCATTCACATGCTCGCTGCTGCGCTTGCCGTTATCGGAGACAAAGAATTGGCGGCTTCGGACGATCCAGGTGCCGATATTGAATCCCGCCTCGGTGTAGGCCGAAACCGAGCGGGAAGAGCCGCTGTTGAAGCGCTCGTCGAACCCCTGAACATCGTAATTGAACAAGGCTGCCGTGCCGCCCTGGGAGAAACTGCCGACATCCCATTCGGCCTCGCGCATTGACTGAGTAGGCACCACCAGCGATACCTCATCGCTGCCGGGGCGCAACTTGACGATGGTCGCGGGGTAAGCACCGAGAAAGTCATGACACGCCTGATCGGGCGCGATACCTGGCCGAATAATCGCGGCTGGCAACCGCAACCCGGCCTTGTCCAGCAGGACCGGGGTAAAACACAACTGCCCCTGGTAGTCGAAGCGTGCCTCCACCAGGCCCAATGAGGTGCCGTTGACCTGCAGCCCCACCACGTGCACGCCCTCGCGGAATCGCGCAGCACTGCGAAAATAATGGGCAACCTTCGGGTCGATCCCGTTCGCCGACAAGACCGCCAGATCAAAACCCGATCCAAGCTCCAGCGCGTAGGCGGGAAGGCTCCACAGCGTTGCCAGGCCGATACAAGTCCGGGAAACCGAGGTTCGAATGGGTCGTACAGAGAGGCTCCAATCGTTTGCATGGGTAGCATTTCTCATAGACCGCTCAACCCGCCTCGACAACAACGGAGGCTTCGTAGGCGGTTGCCGAATACCCGTAGACCGTCGCGGGTTGAATCTCGACACCGCTGACCTGGGCCATCGCCTCTTCGATGCGGGTCGATAACACTTCGCCAGGCAGGATATAGGTGCGCGGCAATATCGCCGGGTGCCTCGACGGCAGCAGGTGTACCTCCAGCCCCATCCGGACCACGTAGGCACTGTCGTTATGAACCGTCAGCCGATTTCCCCGCAGCTTCCACTTCAGCAACTTCCATGGCTCCTGATGCCGCGGCAAGCCCTGGGGATGCAGGATCAGCGGTAAGTCCTGTCGAATGGTCACTCCAATAGTCGAGCGCCCTTCGGCGCGCGCCTGCGGAATACCTTCAAAGGTGACGCGCTTCAATCGTTGAGTCTTGAGCGGCTGCTTCAAGGTACTGATAAACCGCACAAGTTGTGTTTCGCCCGGTTCGACACGGGCGATAGGAGGCGTAACGATCAAGAGTGTCTCCGGATCTTCCGGGACGTTTTGAATGACTGTGTGAAGTAAAGCAGGGCCAGCGTCCGTATTTTTTACGTTGATCGTCGCTTCACCGTTCTCTTCATAAAGAATAACAACGGATGTTTCCGGCTCCATTCCATCCGCTCTTACACTGCCAGAAACTAAAAAATAAAGATTCGCACACCAGAACAGAGCATTAACTGTATTTAAAAGACGACTCATCGAACTCTACCCGCAACCAGATAACGCACCGTTGACAATCACGAAATACCTATACGCATATAAAGAGCCAGCACGAAGCCACGGTGCGCGACCGCCTGCTAAATGCTGGCCATGTTTATAGAGTTAGATTCGAGTTACTACCAAAGTAGCAGCTCCATTCAATTGAATATCCCTGCTGAGATCCAGTGCATCGCCGCGATTGATCACAGCCTTGACTACGAGAGTGCCGGTAACGGAAGAGACCGCGGCTGGAGTTGTGTTGTTATTACGGCTCCAGGAGTGCTGGTAAGGAGATTTTTCGACCTTGCCGTCACTGGTGCTCCAGGCACCGCCGGAGCTTGTCCTTCTAAGCGGGTACAGCGTAGCGCCGACAGTGGTCAAGGTGGCGAGCCTGATCGAATAGCCACCGGTATTCCTGGTTCCGACCGCGCCAAGACCAAAGTTGTGGTTGTCGGTGAAGCCGGTTCCCAGGATCCCCCTTACGACACTGTTTGTTTGTGAGTCAGTAACGGACGGTGCCATCTGGGCAGCCGCCGCACCACAGTTGACGTTTAACGGCAGCGACTTTTCCGGCAGAGGATAGAAAGAGGTCAGCGGAATGCTCGACGCATTGATCGTACCGTAATCAACGGTGCCGCCTGTGGCGCCGAGGTTTACCGTGCATGCAGCTGGTTTAATGGTTCCGGTGACTCTCAGGTTCCCGGCACCACTTGTATTTGCTTGAGTACCCATGCTTACCGCCAGGCCAACGACAACTATTGCCAAACCAAATGTTCTGTTCATGTTCATCCTGTCACTGAAGTTCTCAGGTGCATGTGGTTCGCCGGGCTATTCCATGCCCAACTGCTATCAACCTTGATAGGCAAACTACAAATAGTTAACACCACGGCTTAATTGCCGAGTGACAGTCTCTCTCGTAAACACCCGAAGAAAGAATGAGACGACGCCTGAACTAGTGTCAGAGCGGTAAAAAAACAATGTCCCCTTAGATCATCCTTGCAGTAGTCCTGACTTAATTATCGACTGGAACAAATAACCCAGCCATGTAGGCATATTCAGGAAGCCTATTAAAGCTGGAGATTTCCGTTACTCCACTTGCCCTACGGAACAATCGCCAGGCGCATCAAGAATCGCCCTACATATCCTGCAGATTTTCCTCCAAGACACCGATGAGCGAATTCCGGAAGCACTACGCGTTGGCGTCAGCGGTTGATCGTGGCACGATGGCGAGGTTATCGACCGAGACCCCTTAACCATGCCGCAATCCCAAGCCAAGAATCTGTCCCTGATCGCCGCCATCGACCTGGGCTCCAACAGCTTTCACATGGTCGTGGCCAAGGCCCAGAACGGCGAAATCCGCATCCTTGAGCGGCTCGGCGAGAAAGTGCAGCTGGCTGCCGGGATCGACGACGAGCGTCAGCTCAATGAAGAATCCATGCAGCGCGGGCTCGATTGCCTGAAGCGCTTTGCCCAACTGATCAACGGCATGCCCCCGGGCGCCGTGCGGATCGTCGGCACCAACGCCCTGCGCGAAGCCCGCAACCGGGGCGAGTTCATCCGCCGCGCCGAGGAGATCCTCGGGCACCCGGTAGAGGTCATCTCCGGCCGCGAGGAAGCGCGCCTGATCTACCTCGGCGTGTCCCACACCCTGGCCGACACTCCGGGCAAGCGCCTGGTGGCCGACATCGGCGGTGGCAGTACCGAATTCATTATTGGCCAGCGCTTCGAGCCGCTGCTGCGCGAAAGCCTGCAAATGGGCTGCGTCAGCTACACCCAGCGCTATTTCAAGGACGGCAAGATCACCCCGGCCCGCTACGCCCAGGCTTATACGGCGGCGCGGCTGGAGATCATGAGCATCGAGCACGCCCTGCACCGCCTGACCTGGGATGAGGCCATCGGTTCGTCCGGCACCATCCGCGCCATCGGCCTGGCCCTCAAGGCCGGCGGCCATGGCACTGGCGAGGTCAACGCCGAAGGCCTGGCCTGGCTCAAGCGCAAGCTGTTCAAGCTGGGGGATGCCGAGAAGATCGACTTCGAAGGCATCAAGCCTGATCGCCGCACCATTTTCCCGGCGGGCCTGGCGATTCTCGAAGCGATTTTCGACGCCCTTGAACTGCAACGCATGGACCACTGCGATGGCGCCCTGCGTGAAGGGGTGCTCTACGACCTGCTGGGCCGTCATCATCATGAAGACGTCCGTGAGCGCACCCTCAGCTCGTTGATGGAGCGTTACCACGTCGACCTGGAACAGGCGGCGCGGGTTGAACGCAAGGCGCTGCATGCTTTCGACCAGGTCGCAGCGGACTGGGACCTGGAAGACGGCGTGTGGCGTGAACTGCTGGGCTGGGCGGCCAAGGTCCATGAAGTGGGGCTGGACATCGCCCACTACCATTACCACAAGCACGGCGCCTACCTGATCGAGCACTCGGACCTGGCGGGTTTCTCCCGTGAAGACCAGCAGATGCTCGCGCTGCTGGTACGCGGCCACCGCCGCAACATCCCCCGGGACAAGTTTGCCGAGTTCGGTGCCGAGGGCATCAAGCTGATTCGCCTGTGCGCGCTGCTGCGGTTTGCGATCCTGTTCCACCACATCCGTGGTACCCAGGAAATGCCGCAAGTGGTCCTGCGGGCCAATGCCGACAGCCTGGACGTGGTATTCCCGAAGAACTGGCTGGATGAAAACCAGCTGACCCAGGCGGATTTCGCCCAGGAAGCCGAGTGGCTGACGCGGGTTGGGTTCACGCTGAACGTGCGCTGATATGAGTGAGTGACGCGGAGCGTCACAGGATGTATTCCCACGCAGAGCGTGGGAACAATCCAACGCCACAAAACAAATGTGGGAGCGGGCTTGCTCGCGAAGGCGGAGTGTCAGTCAACAGATTCATCGACTGATCCACCGCTTTCGCGAGCAAGCCCGCTCCCACATTTTTGACCGCGTCGGTTTTTAGTTCACCGTCAGAATCGGGCTGCCCAGCTTCTCCAGCAACGTCGCCTGGGCGCTGCGCGGGTTCTGGTTGCCGGTCGGGGTGTTGCGCACGTAGCGCCCGTCCGACTGCAGGCTCCAGCTGTGGGTGTTATCGGTGAGATAACTTTCCAGCTCCTTCTTGACCCGCATGATCAGTTTCTTGCCTTCCACCGGGAAGCAGGTCTCCACACGCTTGTCGAGGTTGCGCTCCATCCAGTCGGCACTGGAGAGGAACATCTGCTCCTCGCCGCCATTGAGGAAGTAGAACACCCGCGTGTGCTCCAGGAAGCGCCCGATGATCGAACGCACGTGGATGTTATGGGATACCCCGGCGATGCCCGGCCGCAGGCAGCACATGCCACGCACCACCAAATCGATACGCACACCCGACTGGCTGGCCTTGTACAGCGCGCGGATGATCTTCGGATCGGTCAGCGAGTTGAACTTGGCGATGATGTGCGCCGGCTTGCCTTCGAGGGCGAACTGGGTCTCGCGGGCAATCATGTCGAGCATGCCCTTCTTCAGGGTGAACGGCGCGTGCAGCAGTTTCTTCATGCGCAAGGTCTTGCCCATGCCGATCAACTGGCTGAACAGCTTGCCGACGTCTTCACACAAGGCGTCGTCGGAGGTCAGGAGGCTGTAGTCGGTGTAGAGCTTGGCGTTGCCGGCGTGGTAGTTGCCGGTGCCCAAGTGGGCGTAGCGCACGATCTCACCGGCTTCGCGGCGCAGGATCAGCATCATCTTGGCGTGGGTCTTGAAGCCGACCACGCCGTAGATCACCACCGCACCGGCGGCTTGCAGACGGCTGGCCAGTTGCAGGTTGGACTCTTCGTCGAACCGCGCCCGCAGTTCGATCACCGCCGTCACTTCCTTGCCGTTACGCGCGGCGTCTACCAGCGCATCGACGATTTCGGAGTTGGCGCCGGAGCGGTACAGGGTTTGGCGCACAGCCAGCACGTGCGGGTCCTTGGCGGCCTGGCGCAGCAGGTCGACCACCGGGGTGAAGGACTCGAACGGGTGCAGCAGCAGAATGTCCTGCTTGCTCACCACACTGAAGATGTTCTCGCTGTTTTGCAGCAGTTTCGGGATCTGCGGGGTGAACGGCGTGTATTGCAGCTCCGGGTGGCTGTCCAGACCAGTAATGCTGAACAGGCGCGTCAGGTTCACCGGGCCATTGACCTGGTACAGCTCGGTCTCGCTCAGGTTGAACTGCTTGAGCAGGTAGTCGGACAGGTGTTTCGGACATGTGTCCGCCACTTCCAGGCGCACCGCATCACCGTAGCGACGGGAGAACAGCTCGCCGCGCAGGGCGCGGGCCAAGTCTTCGACGTCTTCGGAGTCCAGCGCCAGGTCGGCGTTACGGGTCAGGCGGAACTGGTAGCAGCCCTTGACCTTCATGCCCTGGAACAGGTCATCGGCGTGGGCGTGGATCATCGACGAAAGGAATACATAGTTATCGCCAGCGCCCCCCACCTCTTCCGGTACCTTGATGATCCGTGGCAACAGGCGCGGTGCCGGAATGATCGCAAGGCCGGAATCGCGACCGAAGGCGTCGATACCTTCCAGCTCGACGATGAAGTTCAGGCTCTTGTTCACCAGCAGCGGGAACGGGTGCGTCGGGTCGAGGCCGATGGGGGTGATGATCGGCGAGATTTCGTCGCGGAAGTAGCGGCGCACCCAGGTCTTGATCTTGGTGGTCCAGTGACGGCGCCGGATGAAGCGCACGTGATGCTTTTCCAGTTCCGGCAGCAGGATGTCATTGAGGATCGCGTATTGGCGGTCCACGTGGCCGTGTACCAGCTCGCTGATGCGGGCCAGGGCCTGATGCGGTTGCAGGCCGTCGGCACCGGCTTGTTCACGGGCGAACGTGATCTGCTTCTTCAGGCCGGCGACACGGATCTCGAAGAACTCGTCCAGGTTGCTGGAGAAGATCAGCAGGAATTTCAGCCGCTCCAGCAACGGATAGGACTCATCCAGTGCCTGTTCCAGCACGCGGATGTTGAATTGCAGTTGTGACAGCTCGCGATGGATGTACAGGCTGCTGTCATCCAGGTTGGTAACCGCAACCACCGGTACCGGCGCGGCAGCGGGCGCTTCGGCCACCACGGCAGGCGGGGCCGGCTCCAGCTCCGGCGGGGTCTCGGTAGCTTGTTCGACCACCGGGTGAGCGTCTTTTACGGCAACTTCTGTGAGTCCTTCGGTATTCATCGAGTGTTCCTGTAAGGGCTAGTGTTGCTCTCTAAGCAATTGGGCGGCGCGGGCGGCGAAGTAAGTCAGGATGCCATCAGCACCCGCGCGTTTAAAGGCAGTCAGGGATTCAAGGATCACCCCTTCACTCAACCAACCATTCTGGATCGCGGCCATGTGCATGGCGTATTCACCGCTGACCTGATAGACAAAGGTCGGCACCTTGAATTCCTCTTTGACCCGATAAAGGATGTCGAGGTACGGCATCCCGGGCTTGACCATCACCATGTCGGCGCCTTCGGCCAGGTCCGCGGCCACTTCGTGCAGGGCTTCGTGGCTGTTGGCCGGGTCCATCTGGTACGAGGCCTTGTTGGCCTTGCCCAGGTTCAGCGCCGAACCCACCGCATCGCGGAACGGGCCGTAATAGGCGCTGGCGTACTTGGCCGAGTAGGCCATGATGCGCACGTTGACGTGACCGGCCAGCTCCAGGGCTTCGCGAATCGCCTGGATGCGACCGTCCATCATGTCCGAGGGGGCCACCACCTGGGCGCCCGCTGCGGCGTGGGACAAGGCCTGTTTTACCAGCGCATCAACGGTGATGTCGTTCTGAACATAGCCTTCTTCGTCGAGAATGCCATCCTGCCCGTGGGTAGTGAACGGGTCCAGCGCCACATCGGTAATCACCCCCAGCTCCGGAAAGCGTTCACGCAAGGCGCGGGTGGCGCGCTGGGCGATGCCGTCGGGGTTCCAGGCTTCGGCGGCGTCCAGTGACTTCAGCCCAGACGGCGTGACCGGGAACAGCGCCAGCGCCGGAATCCCCAGTTCAACCCAGTTCGCGGCCTCTTCGAGCAGCAAATCAATGGTCAAGCGCTCCACGCCCGGCATCGACGCCACCGCTTCCCGACGATTTTCACCGTCCAGCACAAACACCGGCAGGATCAGATCATTCACCGTCAGCACGTTTTCACGCACCAGGCGCCGGGAAAAATCATCACGACGGTTGCGACGCAGACGAGTGGCGGGAAACAGGCGGTTGGCGGGGGTAAAGCTCACGGCAGACTCCTGAGCCCGGCTTGACGGGCGAGCGTGACAGTTATAAGCGGCCATTATGACGAAGGAATTACAGTTGTGGTTAGCTCATGCGCCGTAAGGCAACCGGCGTGCGACCTGTAGTCGCATTCGTCGTTTATGTAGGAATTGTTCACTTCGTGACACATCTCGATACTTTCATGAATGTTCACGAAGGCGTAGGCTGCGCGTTCATTTCGCCAGCACCCAGACCATGCTTCAACAATTTCTGCATGACTTCGGCTACTTTGCGCTGTTCCTAGGCACCTTCTTCGAAGGCGAAACCATCCTGGTTCTCGCAGGCTTCCTGGCGTTCCGTGGATACATGGATATCAACCTGGTGGTGGTCGTTGCCTTTTTCGGCAGCTACGCCGGCGACCAGTTGTGGTACTTCCTGGGACGCAAGCACGGCCGCAAACTGTTGGCGCGCAAGCCGCGCTGGCAACTGCTGGGCGACAAGGCCCTGGAGCATATTCGCAAGCACCCGGACATCTGGGTGCTGAGCTTCCGGTTTGTCTACGGTTTGCGCACGGTGATGCCGGTGGCCATTGGTTTGTCGGGCTACCCGCCGGGTCGCTACCTGTTGCTCAACGGGATTGGCGCCGCCGTGTGGGCCGCTGCGCTGGGCGCTGCGGCTTACCATTTCGGCGCGGTACTGGAAGGCATGCTGGGCAGCGTCAAGAAATACGAGCTGTGGGTGCTGGGCGCACTGCTGGTGCTGGGCCTGGGCTTGTGGATTCGCCGGCGCGTCAAGAACGCCCGCCTGACCCGCGAAGCCTGTGCCGCCGAGAAGGTTCGCCTGGCGGCCGGCGAACCTGAAAAAGCCGAAAAGCCTACGACGCCAGTCGAGTAAGCCGGTCTCTGCAACAGTAGAGGCCGATGCCGCTGAGCAAGCTGTAACTGACCAGGCCCAGCCAGCCCAACGCGCTGGCCGGCCACAGCCCCACCAGCGGCGCCAGCCACACCAAAGGCACATTCAGTGCCAGGCGCAGCAGTTCAGCCTTCAACGCCCACGGGCGGTTCTCCAGCGCCACCCCCAGGGTAAACAACCCCAATGCCATCGCGCTCCAGCCCAACACCAGGGCAGCGGTCGGCAAGCCCTCGCCGAAATTCATCAGGTAGCTGCCAAAACCCACGTACGCGGCAAACTGCAGCGCGATGTAAATCTGTTGGCGCCCATCCAGCGGCACCTCGAACTTGCGGAACTGGCTCAAGTCCGGCTTGGCCATCGGGTACTTTGCCGCCACATCCGCCGGGCGCCAACCGGTGCGCATGAACCAGATCCGCAGCTTGTCCCACCCACTTTCGGTGCGCCGTGCATCACTCCACAGCTGCGCATAAAACTGCAGGTTGGCCCACAGCGGGTTCCAACTGGCCAAGGGCGTGGTCACGCCAAAGATTACCGGCTCGTTATCGTCTTCTTCCTGGAAGGAGCCAAACAGGCGGTCCCAAATAATGAACACCCCGCCGTAGTTGCGATCCATGTAGAGAGCGTTCTGTGCATGGTGGGCCCGATGATTGGATGGCGTGACGAAGAACCACTCGTACCAGCCGAGCTTCGGCACATGCCGCGTATGCACCCAGAATTGATACAACAGGTTGAGGGACGCCACGCTGATAAACACCACCAGCGGCACGCCCAACACGGCCAGCGGCAAGTAGAAGATCCAGCTCAGCAGGAAGCCGGTGCTGGTCTGGCGCAAGGCGGTGCTGAGGTTGTAGTCCTCGCTCTGGTGGTGCACGGAATGCGCGGCCCAGAGGATGTTGCGCTCATGGCCCATGCGATGCAGCCAGTAGTAGCAGAAGTCATAGAACACAAAGGCGAACACCCAGGTCCAGACGCTTTGGGCCGACAGCTCGATGATCGCCAGGTGCTTGAGGGCGAAGGCATAGGTGAGGATGCCCACCCCTTTGGTCAGCAGCCCCGTGGTGGTGGACAGCACGCCGGTGCTGAGGCTGTTGATGGCGTCGGCCACCCGGTAGTTGCGTTGGCCGCGCCGGTAGTCGGCCAGCAGCTCGACCACGATCAAGGCAATGAAAAACGGTACCGCGTAAGGGACGAAGTCCATGGGCAAGTCCGGTCAATTATTGTTACATCTAGAGTAGGTGTAGCGGCTGGATATCCCATTGGCAATGAGTGACAAATGAGTAGACATTTAACGCCATGAATCAGGAGAAATGCCCATGAGCAAAAAGATTGCAGTGATCCTTTCCGGCTGTGGCGTGTACGACGGGGCTGAGGTTCATGAAAGCGTGATCACCCTGCTGCGCCTGGACCAGCGCGGCGCCGAGGTGCAGTGTTTTGCGCCGAACATTGCCCAGTTGCATGTGATCAACCACCTGACGGGCGAGGAGATGCCCGAGTCGCGCAATGTGCTGGTGGAGTCGGCGCGCATTGCCCGTGGCGAGGTGAAGGACATTCGTGAGGCCAACGCCGAGGATTTCGACGCACTGATCGTGCCCGGGGGGTTTGGCGCGGCGAAGAACCTGTCGAACTTTGCCGTGGAAGGCGCCGGGTGCAGCGTCAACCCGCAGGTGCTGGAACTGGCCGAGGCGTTTGCCGAAGCGGGCAAGCCCGTCGGGCTGATCTGCATCTCGCCGGCGCTGGCAGCGAAGATCTATGGCCCAGGCGTGACCTGCACCATCGGCAATGACACCGACACCGCAGCCGCCATGGACAAGATGGGCGCCACCCACCAGGAATGCGCGGTCGACGACATCGTCGAAGACAAGGCGCGCAAGCTGGTGAGTACCCCGGCCTACATGCTGGGCAAACGCATCAGCGAAGTGGCGTCAGGCATCAACAAGCTGGTGGACCGGGTGCTGGAACTCACCCACGAGAACGATTAGGCCTTCATCAGCCGGGTCAGAATCCGATCCAGCGAATTGGCAAACGCCTGCTTGTCCTTGTCCCCATGGGGCGGCGGGCCACCGCCCATCTGCCCCTGCTCCCGCAGATCGGTGAACAGGTTACGCACCGCCAGCCGCTCGCTCATGTTCTGCGGGCTGAACTCCTTGCCTCGTGGGTCGAGCGCAGCCACGCCATTCTTCACCAAGCGGTCGGCCAACGGCACATCGCTGCAGATCACCAAGTCACCGGGCACGGCGTGCTCCACCAGGTAGTCATCGGCCGCGTCCGGGCCGCTGGGCACCACGATCAACTTCACGCACGAGAAGCTCGGCTTGATCTGGCTCTGCCCGGCCACCAGCACCACTTCGAACTGGCGCTTGAGGGCGAACTTCACCACCTGATCCTTGGCTGCCCGGGGGCAGGCGTCTGCATCGATCCACACGCGCATGGTTACGCCACCACCCGGCGCTTTTCAGCCAGCCGGCTGCGACCGTACAGCACCACAATCGCCAGGATCGCCACGGCCTGGGCGCTCAGGGAATAGGCATCGGCGTGAATGCCCAGCCAGTCGAAGTCAAAGAACGCGACCGGCCGGGTGCCGAAGATCCCGGCTTCCTGCAACGCCTTGACGCCATGCCCGGCGAATACCACCGACAGCGCGCACAGCAACGCCGCGTTTATGCCGAAGAACAGCGCCAGCGGCAGTTTCGCCGAGCCCCGCAGAATCACCCAGGCCAGGCCCACCAACAGCACCAGCGCCGTGGCGCCACCGGCCAATACCGCGTTGTGCCCGGCAGGGCCGGCCTGCAACCACAGGGTTTCGTAGAACAGGATCACTTCGAACAGCTCGCGGTACACCGAGAAGAACGCCAGCATCGCAAAACCGAAGCGCCCGCCACCGCCTACCAGGCTGCTCTTGATGTAGTCCTGCCAGGCGGCCGCGTGACGTCGGTCGTGCATCCACACCCCGAGCCACAGCACCATCACGCTGGCAAACAGCGCCGTGCAGCCTTCCAGCAACTCGCGCTGGGCGCCGCTGACGTCGATCACATAAGCCGCCAACGCCCACGTCGCCAAGCCGGCCAACAGCGCCAGGCCCCAGCCGACGTTGACGCTGCGCACCGCCGATTGCTGGCCGGTGTTACGCAGGAACGCGAGAATCGCCGCCAACACCAGGATCGCTTCCAGGCCTTCGCGCAGCAGGATCAGCAAACCGGAGATGTAGCTCAGGGACCAGCTCAAGCCATCGCTGCCCAGCAGGCCGGCCGACTCGGTGAGCTTGCCCTTGGCCACATCCAGGCGCTGCTGCACTTGCTCGATCGGCAAGCCGTCCTGCAATGACTGCCGGTAGGCCATCAGGGCCTTTTCGGTGTCCTTGCGCACGTTGGCATCAACGTTATCGAGGGAGCTTTCAACCAGCTCGAAACCTTCCAGGTAGGCGGCTACCGACAGGTCGTAGGCCTGCTCGTGCTCGCCATTGCGGAACGCGGCGAGGCTTTTGTCGAGGGTGGCCGCGGTGTAATCAAGCAACTGCGCCGGGCCACGCTTGACCTGCGGCGGTTGGGCACGCTGGGCGCGGAAGGTGGCAACTGCGCCGGGACCTTCGGCAGCCAGCACTTCGTTGGGGGTCTGGCGCGCGAGGTCGGCGAGGTTGAAGGACTTTTCACTGTTCGCGGCAGCCGGGTCGGCGGTGAAGCCGGCGATATAGGTCGCCAGGTCCCAGCGCTGGCGGTCGTCCAGTTGATCGGCAAACGACGGCATGTCGGTGCCTTCCACGCCCAGACCCAGGGTGTTGTAGATCGCGTAGAGGCTCAAGCGATCGAGGCGTGCAGCGTCCCGCAGGTTGGCGGGCGGCGGCGTCATGCCCACGCTTGCGGGGCCATCGCCGGCGCCTGTGGCGCCGTGGCACACCGAGCAGTTCTGCGCGTACAGCGGCGCACCGCGCGTCGGATCGGGGGTAATGGCCGGGGCCTGGCTGACTTCATAGGCCACTGCCAACTTGGCGCCCAATTGCCGGGCCTGGTGCGCAACTGCCGCGCCGTCCTGATGGGCCGTTACGGCGGCCAGCAGTTCATCCACGCCTTTGATCAGTTCGGCGCGCTCGGGCTTTTCCGGTAGATCGGTCACCAGCCCCTGCAACACCCCGAGAAACTCTACCTGTTCACGGTATTCGGAATCATCGATAACCTTGCCCGCCTCCACTGTCGGGGGGTAGTCCGCACCGATGTAGTCCAGTAAATGCAGGGCTTGGGGCGCGCCCTCGGCAGTTGCAGCCAGCAGGTTGAAACTGCACGACATCAACGCCGGCAGCACCAGCCAGGCAAGAAAACGGAAGGGGGCAATCATGAATGGATCTCAAATGGAAATACGAAGTAACACATTGTCAAACCTTACGGGGTTTGACTCAAGTTGTAAGTAATGTGGGCGTGGGTTTACCAAGAGGCGGATGATGGCCTCGTTACCGGAAAATGGATCCAAAAGGCCATTGTTTTGCCAGTAATCGGGCTTATAATGCCGCGCCTTCGTTATTGCGAAATGGCATTTTCGCTCCTCTTTTTATGAGGAATTGGCAGGATGCAACGCCTTCCTGCCATTGGTGATTCGGCCCGACCAGCACATTCGGCCGATTACGTTCAGGGAAGAAGCTCTTCGATGGCATCTCGCGCCTTTACCTCGCTCGCGCTCGCGGCAGTGACCTTGCTGTCCGGTTGTTCGATGTTTCGCAGCTACGACACCGAGCTGCAAGCCACCAATCAGCAGTTGGCCACCGGCAACGTCGACGCCGCGCTGACGCTGCTTGAGAAGAACAACACCGGCGACGACAAGGACCTTCTTTATTACTTCGAAAAGGGTGAGTTGCTGCGCGCCAAGGGCGACCTGACCGGCAGCCAGGTCGCCTGGCGCAGCGCCGACCTGCAAGTCTACAAGTGGGAAGAGTCGGTCAAGTTCGACACCGACAAGTACCTCGCGCAGTTCGGCGCCTTCCTGGTCAATGACAAGGTCCGCCGCTACGAAGGCTACGACTACGAAAAGGTCATGCTGACCACCCAGATGGCCCTGAACCTGCTGGCGCTGAATGACTTCGACGGTGCCCGCACCGAGATCAAGAAGACCCACGAACGCGAAGCGGTGATTGCCGACCTGCGGGACAAGGAATACCTCAAGAGCGAAAACGAGGCCGAGCGCCAGGGCATCGCGACCCAGTTCAAGGACCTGCGCGGCTACCCGGTGGAAAGCCTCAACGCCCCTGAAGTGGTAGGCCTGAAGAACAGCTACCAGAGCGCGTTCAGCCACTATCTGGCCGGCTTCGTCTACGAAGCCCTGGGCGAAAAAGACCTGGCCGCACCGGGTTATCGCAAGGCCGCCGAACTGCGCCCCAACACACCACTGCTGGAACAGGCCCTGCTCGACCTGGACAAATCCAAGGTCGGTGCGGACGAGACTGACGTGCTGATCGTGGTGCAAAGCGGCCTGGCGCCGGCCCGCGACTCGATTCGCCTGCCGTTGCCGATCCCCATCGACGGCCACCTGGTGATCACGCCACTGTCGTTCCCGGTGATCAAGCCCGACACCTCGACCGCGCCCTTCGCCCAGATCGGTGTCGACGGCCGGCAACAGAACCTCACTGCCCTCAACAGCACCACCGCCATGTCCCGCCGCGCCCTGCGGGATGACATGCCGGGGATCATCCTGCGCACCACCGTGCGCGCCGTCACTCGCGGCATCACCCAGAACAACCTGAACAAGACCAACCCGATGGCGGGCCTGGTACTCGGTATTGCCTCGGCCGTCACCGAAGGCGCCGACACCCGCACCTGGCGCACCCTGCCGGACATGACCCAGGTGACACGCCTGCGCCTCAAGCACGGCGAGCACCAGGTCAGCCTGCCCAACGCCCTGGGCGGCACGCTGGTGACGGTCAAGGCCGATCAGCGCTACCAGGTGATCACCCTGCGCGTGGTCGGCAACCAGGTCTTCGCCGGCGGTCTTGCAGCCCACGTGGTGCAGAACAATCCGCCCCAGGCCGTCGCCACTCTCAAACAACCTTAAGGAGCACGCTATGCGTCATTTCATCCTCGGCGCCCTGGCGCTGATCCTGCTGGCCGGTTGCGCCACCCCGCCACCGCCGGAACCCGGAAGCGCCGCGAGCAAGATCGTGGTGATGGGCAAGTTCAAGGGCATCGCCGTCGGCGCCATCCGGGTCGCCCGGGAAAACGGCTTCCTGACCGCCAAGGTGCAGTTGAGCAACATCACCAGCAGCAACCAGATGATGTATTACCGCTTCGCCTGGCTGGGTGCCGACGGTTTCCCGGTGGGTGATGAAGAGACCTGGAAGGTGCTGAACCTCTACGCAAACCAGGCGACCTTCCTGCCGGCGATCGCCAACCTGCCCCAGGCTGCCGACTTCCGCCTTGAAGTGAAGACGCCTTGATCCACCCACTCATTCAGTTTCAGAGAGACATCCCCATGTTTGCACGCTTCTCGTTCCTCGCCGTGGTGGCCGTCCTGGCCAGCGGCTGCGCCAACACCTCGCCAGTCCTGGGCGGTAAAAACATCAGCTACGGCGACAGCAAGGCCGTGGAACTGGTGACCAACGAGTTCGGCTCCACCGACCTGCAGATGATCGCCGAAAGCATGACCCGCTCCCTGGCCCAGTCCGGCATCCTGCAAGGCCGCCCGGTGGTGCAGGTGTATGACGTGAAGAACAAAACCAGCGAGTACATCGATACCCGCGAGATCACCACGTCGATCAAGACCCAGCTGATGAAGACCGGCACCGCCCGCTTCGCCAGCGACAACACCGACATGCAAAGCCAGGTCGACCAACTGAAGCTGCAGAACCAGAGCGGCCTGTACAAGAAGTCGACCGTCAGCAAGACCGGCAACATGGTCGCCGCCAAGTACCGCCTGGAAGGCTCCATCAGCTCCATCGTCAAGCGCAGCTCGGACTACAAGGACGTGTTCTACAAGTTCAGCCTGCAACTGGTCGACGTCGAAAGCGGCCTGGCCGAATGGATGGACGAAAAAGAAATCCGCAAGACCACGGAGCGCTAAGCAATGCGTGCATGGATCGGCATGATCGGCCTGCTGTGCGCCTTTGGCGCCTCGGCCGCACCGAAGATCGCGGTAACCGACCTGGCCTACGAGGCTCGCGTGGAGGAGTACATCCACCAGGTCGCGGCCAGCAATAATTTCCAGGCCAGCGCCTACAACGCCAGCGGCGCCTCGAGCTACAGCGAATACGAAAGTCGTACCAGCTACATCGAGCAGACCGAGCTGCGCAAGTTCAGCGGCGACATCAAGGGGGAAATCCTCAAGTCGCGGCAGTTCCAGCTGGTGCAGGGCACGCCTTACACCGCGGACGCCAAGGGCGATGTGTATGACGTGATCAAGCGGATCAAGGCCGGTAACTTCAAGGGTGCGGACTACGTGCTGTTCGGCACCTTGTCGGATATCGACTTCACCCAGGACATCAACGCGCTGGACCACACCAACAGCTACTCGGCGGTGCTGGGCCTGACGCTGGTGGCGGATTTCAGCCTGATCAACACCCGCACCTTTGAGATCACCTCGGCGTTTACCGCCATGGGCGAAGGCCAGGACACCAAGCTGGTGAACAACCGTGACGTGCGCGTGAGCCTGAACCGGCCTCGCGTGGTGCGGGAAGTGTCGAAGGCGTTGGGCGAGGATGTGGCGCGGCAGTTGGCCGAACAACTCGGCGGTGGTTATCAGGAAGCACCTGGACAGCCTGCATTGCGCAATAACCTGCCACGGGATGAAGCGCCGAAGATCCTGCGCTGATCACCAAACGCACGGGCAACACAAAACAAATGTGGGAGCTGGCTTGCCTGCGATGCAGACGCCTCGGTGTATCAGTTACACCAGGGTGATGCTATTCGCAGGCAAGCCCGCTCCCACATTTTTGATCCGGTTTCGTCAGTTAAGCCGTTGCGCGATGCAAGCTGGCCAGGAACCCCGCCGCCCCAACGAACAAGCCAGCAAACGTACGGTTCATGCGTTTCTGCTGCTTCGGTGTGCGCAACAGGCGCAACACTTTCGACGCCAGCCCGGTGTAGCCGGCCATCACGATCATGTCCACGCAGATCATGGTCGCGCCCAGGATCAGGTATTGGTTCAGCAGCGGCGCCTGCGGGTTCACGAACTGCGGCAGCACGGCCAGCATGAACACCAGGGCCTTGGGGTTGCTGGCGTTGACCAGGAACCCGCGGAACATCATCGCCATCGGCTTGCCGATCGGGCGAATCGCCGCGTCATCGCTCAGGTCGGTTGGCAGCGCGCGCCATTGCTTGATGGCCAGGTACACCAGGTACGCTACGCCAAACCATTTGATCGCATAAAACGCGGTGGAGGATGCGGCAAGAATCGCCCCCAGGCCACCGGCGACCACGGCAATCTGCATCGCCAGGCCCAATTGCAGGCCCAGGGCGTTCCAGTAACCACGCAGGAAACCGTATTGCAGGCCGCTGGACATCGACGCAATGGCACCGGCGCCAGGGGAAAGACTGATGATCCAACTGGCCAGGAAAAAGGCCAGCCATGTGTCGAGCGCCATTACACACCTCAGAGCTTAGTTTGCTGAATGTTTCTAAACTAACGCTGCCGGCTGAGAAATGGCTAGAAAAATTTTGGGGTGCGCCTTTGTGGCGAGGGGGCTTGCTGTGGCGAGGGAGCTTGCTCCCGCTGGAGTGCGTAGCGCTCCCGGCTTTTTTTGGGGCTGCTACGCAGCCCAGCGGGAGCAAGCTCCCTCGCCACAGGTTAAGGCAGCACGTCGCTGCCGCGCCAACGGCGCACCGAGCGCTGGAAGAACAGGCTGTTGGGCACTTGCACCATGACACTGCCGGTACCGGCCTCTTCCACTTCGATCAGCGTGGTGTAGAGCAGGTTGATCGCCACCACCCGGCCTTTGACGCCGGGCTTGTCGACGGTGTCCACCAACTCGACCACATCGCCCAGGCGGAACGGCCCGACGGTGAAGATCAGGATGGCGCACAGCAGGTTGGACAACACCGACCACATGGCGAAGAACGCGACCGCAGCCACCGCCACAAAACCCGACAACGCCGTCCACAACACCGTGGCAGAGACGCCCAGGCGCTCCAGCACGAAGATCAGCGCGCTGCCCATGATCAGCCAGCGCAGGCCGCCGCGCAGCGGCATCAGCAACTGCGGCGGGAACGGATAACGTTCCCCCAGGCGGTTCAGGCATTTGGCGACGAAACGCTGGGCGAAGTAGCCAGCCAACAGGATCAGCAGAATCTGTACGGCCACCCAGATCGGCGCGATCCATTGGGCCGGCAGCGGCAGTTGCAGCGCTTCCATCAGGACAGCGCCTCCAGCTCCGCTTGCAAGGATTCCAGCAGTTCGAGGGCTTCCATCCAGGTCTCCTCCAACTGCGCTTCACGTACCTTGAGCTTGGCCTGTTCGGCCAGCAGGTCGCGCAATTCATCCTTGCGGGCCGGCTCGTAGACGGCGCTGTCACCCAGGCTGGTTTCGATCTTCGCCAGCTTCTCGTGGATCTTGCCCAATTCGGCTTCCAGCTTGTCCGCTTCACGCTTGTGCGGGGCCAGTTGCTGACGCAATGCAGCCGCGGCCTGGCGCTGGGCCTTCTTGTCGGTCTTGTCCGGGTTGACCGGCGTGTTGCTGACCGGCGCGTTGCGCAGGCGGTAGTCCGACAGCCAACGGGCATAGTCTTCCAGGTCGCCGTCGAATTCCTCGACCTTGCCGTCAGCCACCAGCAGGAAGTTATCCGTGGTGCTCTTGAGCAGGTGGCGATCGTGAGACACCACCAGTACCGCGCCGCTGAATTCCTGCAGGGCCATGGTCAACGCCAGGCGCATTTCCAGGTCGAGGTGGTTGGTCGGTTCGTCGAGCAGCAACAGGTTTGGCCGGTCCCAGGCGATCAGGGCCAGGGCCAGGCGGGCCTTTTCGCCACCGGAGAAATTCAGCACCGGCTCGTCAATGCGCGCACCACGGAAGTCGAAACCACCGAGGAAGTCCCGCAGGGTCTGTTCGCGTTCGGTCGGCGCCAGGCGCTGCAGGTGCAGCAGCGGGCTGGCCTTGGCGTCGAGGGAGTCCAGCTGGTGCTGGGCGAAGTAGCCCACCACCAGGTTCTCACCGCGCACCAGGCGACCGGCCAGGGGCTGCAATTCGCCCGAGAGGTTTTTGATCAAGGTCGACTTGCCCGCGCCGTTGGGGCCAAGCAGGCCGATCCGCGCGCCAGGGGTGAGCTGCAACTTGACCTTCTCGAGGATGGTCTTGTCGCCATAGCCCAGGCGGGCATCGGAAAGGTCCAGCAGCGGGCTGGAGATTTTCACCGATTCGCGGAACACAAAGTCGAACGGTGAATCGACGTGGGCCGCCGACAGTTCTTCCATGCGCTCCAGGGCCTTGATCCGGCTCTGGGCCTGACGGGCCTTGGTGGCCTGGGCCTTGAACCGGGCGATGTAGCTTTCCATGTGCGCGCGCTGCGCCTGCTGCTTCTCGTAGGCCTGCTGTTGCTGGGCCAGGCGTTCGGCACGGGCGCGTTCGAAGGCGCTGTAGCCGCCGCGGTACAGGGTGATTTTCTTCTGGTCGACGTGGGCAATGTTGTCCACCACGGCGTCGAGGAAATCCCGGTCGTGGGAAATCAGCAGCAAGGTGCCCGGGTAGCTTTTCAGGAAGTCTTCCAGCCACAGGATCGCATCGAGGTCCAAGTGGTTGGTCGGTTCATCGAGCAGCAACAGGTCCGAGGGGCACATCAGCGCCTGGGCCAGGTTCAGGCGCATGCGCCAGCCACCGGAAAAGTCGGCGACCGGGCGGTCCATCTGTTCGTTGGTAAAGCCAAGGCCGGCAAGCATCTTGCGCGCACGCGCGTCGGCGGTGTAGCCGTCGGCGCTGTCCAGTTCCGAGTGCAGGCGGGCCTGTGCGGCGCCGTCCTGGGCTTTCTCGGCCTCGGCGAGGTCGTGTTGCACCTGGCGCAGGCGCAGGTCGCCATCGAGCACGTAGTCGATCGCAATGCGGTCGAGGGTGTCGATCTCCTGGCGCATATGGGCGATGCGCCAGTCGGCCGGCAGCAGACAATCCCCGGAGTCGGGAGTCAGCTCACCCAGCAGCAAGGCGAACAACGTGGATTTGCCGGCGCCGTTGGCACCGATCAGGCCGGCTTTGTGACCGGCGTGCAGGGTCAGCTCGGCGTCTTCGAGAAGACGTTGCGGGCCACGCTGTAATGTTAGGCTTTGAAGTCGGATCATAATGGCGGCGGAGTCTACCAGCTTCGTTGGCCGCTGGCTTGGGTGTGAATATGTGCGCTGACCTGTGGAGCTTTGCCCTCTCGACCTACGCCCGCTCGGGCGTCGAGGACGCGTGCCTGCGCTTGCAGGCGCAAGGGGCTGATGTGTGCCTGGTGTTGTGCGGGTTGTGGCTGGAGCAGCGGGGTGTGGCGCCGGAAACGTCGCGCTTGCAGGCACTGCGGCAGATCGCCGGGCCGTGGCAGGCGGAGGTGGTTGAACCGCTGCGGCAAGTACGCACGCGATGGCGGGCCATGGCGCAGCAGGATGTTGAGCTGGGAGCGTTACGGGAGCGGGTCAAGGCTTTGGAATTGGATGCAGAAAGGCTGCTGCTATCACGCCTGGAAGGTGTGGCGCAGCGTTGGCCGATGGCCGAGGTGAATCATCAAGCATGGGTTGAAGGACTGGCGGCCGAAGCCGCCAACCTTGACCACGACGCGCTGCATCAGCTGCGCGCCGCGGTTACCGGCACTTAGGAAGCGCTGGTTGGGGTGACGCTTGGCGCTGCCGGTGCAGGCGTGCTGCTGGCCGGAGCGGTTGGCGCTGTGGTGCTGGCAGCAGGTGCAGCCGGGGTCGCAGGCTTCGCAGCTGGAGTAGCTGGTTTGGCTGGTGCTGGCTTGGCGGCGGCAGGTTTCGCGGCTGGTTTGGCAGCAGCAGGTTTGGCGGCCGGCTTGGCAGCTGGTTTCGCAGCAGCAGGTTTAGCGGCCGGCTTCGCGGCTGGTTTTGCAGCAGCAGGTTTAGCGGCTGGCTTCGCAGCTGGTTTTGCAGCAGCAGTTTTAGCGGCTGGCTTCGCAGCTGGTTTTGCAGCAGCAGGTTTAGCGGCTGGCTTCGCAGCTGGTTTTGCAGCAGCAGTTTTAGCAGCTGGCTTCGCGGCAGGTTTTGCAGCAGCGGGTTTAGCGGCTGGCTTCGCAGCTGGTTTCGCAGCAGCGGTTTTAGCAGCTGGCTTGGCAGCTGGTTTTGCAGCAGCGGTTTTAGCAGCTGGCTTGGCGGCTGGTTTTGCAGCAGCGGTTTTAGCGGCTGGTTTGGCAGCTGGTTTTGCAGCAGCGGCTTTAGCGGCTGGTTTTGCAGCTGGTTTTGCAGCAGCGGTTTTAGCGGCTGGTTTGGCAGCTGGTTTTGCAGCAGCGGTTTTAGCAGCTGGCTTGGCAGCTGGTTTTGCAGCAGCAGTTTTAGCCGCTGGTTTGGCAGCCGATTTAGCCGGTGCTTTTGCCGCAGGCTTGGCCGCAGCTTTTGCAGGTGCCTTGGCAGCGACTGCCTTGCTGGCTGGTTTTTTCGCTGCGCTGGCTGCAACGGCCTTAGCCGGAGCACGGGTGCTCAGCACTTTGCCTACAGCTTCCTTCACACGACCAACACCCTGAGCCAATTTCAGGCTCTCGGAAGCATCACGCTTGAGTTGGGAAATGTAGGTGCGGGTTTCGGATTGACGATCCTTGAGGGCGTCGAGCAAGTCCTCAAGTTCTTTGACGGCGTCCTTGGCCTTGGCTTGTGCCTTGGCTTTGCCAGCGGTCGCTGCGCCTTGCAGTTTGGTGCGGGATTTGTGCAGTTTTTCCTGAGCTTTGCCGCGTTGTTTTTCAAGCTTGGCGAGCAACTTCTCAGCATCAGCCAAGGCTTGTGAACAAGCGCTTTCCAAATGTTCGAGCAGGCTGCCCGAAAGTTGTTGGAGCAAATGCAACGGGGTATTTACAGGCTTCTGTTTGGCCGACATGGTTTACCTCCTGGCTGACGTGGGTGCGGCTCATACTAGCCCTCTGCTCTTACCGCCGCTAGGGCATGTTGACAGTATCGATTGGCTTGCGTTGCACCGCACGAAAATTCTTATTGATATAACGAAAATCCACGCCACTTTTTAAGCATTCACACTGGCATAATCCATCGCACTTTCGGCTGGAGAACGCCCATGTCGCGTTACCTTTTTTTAGTGTTGAGCGTGGTGCTTTGCGTGGCCAACGCAAGCGAGAAATCCCCCTCCAAAGATGACCACGACCTGGCCTACAGCCTGGGCGCGAGCCTGGGTGAGCGCCTGCGCCAGGAGATGCCTGGGTTGCAGGTAGAGGCGCTGATCGACGGACTCAAACAGGCCTATCAAGGTAAGCCACTGGCCCTGGACGACACACGCATCGAACAGATCCTTGCCCAGCACGAAGCACAAAACGCGCCGGACAATCGAGCGCCACAAAGTGAAAAGGCACTCGCTGCCGAGCAACAATTTTTAGCCAGTGAAAAATCCAAAAGTGGTGTGCGTGAATTGGCAGACGGCATCCTGCTGACCGAACTGACCCCTGGCAGCGGGAAGAAACCGGCGGCCGATGATCGCGTGCAAGTGAATTATGTTGGGCGGTTACCCGACGGGACCGTCTTCGACAAGAGCACACAACCTCAGTGGTTTCGCCTGGACAGTGTGATCAGTGGCTGGCGCAGTGCGTTGCAACAGATGCCGGTGGGCGCGAAGTGGCGCTTGGTGATTCCATCCGACCAAGCCTATGGCGCTGATGGCGCAGGCGAACTGATCCCGCCTTATACGCCGCTGGTATTCGAGATCGAATTGCTCAAGGCGGGCGCCTGAGCCCAAACGAAAAACGGTGCGCAATGCGCACCGTTTTCTTGTGTCGGGGGGAGTCAGGCCTTAGCCGTCAACTCTTCCTTGTGAGCGTTGTGCAGCACTTCGATCAGGCAATCTTCCAGCTCGAAACGCTCGTGAAGCAAACCACCCAGCTCTTTGAATTTTTCTGCAACGCACTGGCCGGCATCACACAGGTCGTTGAACGCCAGCAGCTTCTCGGTGATGACATCGATGCGCGGGTAAATCGTCTCCGCCAAATCGAGGCCACGTTGATCGTCGAAAGCCTCGGCCTCTTTGGTCAACTGCTCGTAGACACCGAAGTGCCCCGCCGATACGTAGTCCACCAATACGCCGCAGAATTCCTGCAACGGCTTGCGGTTCTCGCTGAGCGCTTCGGGCTTGGCACCGAGAGCATCAAAGGCCCGAACCAGTTCGTGACGCGCTTTCAACCAACCATCGATCAGTTTGTGCACCCCACCCCAGCGTTCCTGAGCATTCTGACAACTTTCCAGCATGATGATCTCTCTTCCCTATAGGGGCGCCGCACGCTGCCCGCGCAACACTTCAAGGTTAAAGCGGCAACCGGGCAAAGGTGCATCGAACAGTCTGTTTCAATAACGCGTGCGGGCCAGATTATGCCCGCACGACTATGTCATCAAGGTACGCAGGAGAGAAAGTTCATACAAGTGTTTAATCCCTTCCTACAACCTGCGGTTACCTGTCAGTGCCGTGCAAGGCCAAAACGCTGGCTCAGCAGCAACCGCGAGAACTGCGCGATGCCAAGGATCAGCATCGCTACGAAGAACAGCAGGCTCCACTCGGGAATACTCAAGTCGAACAGCGTCCAGTTGATTTCCACGCAGTCGACGGTGCCCTTGAAGATCAAGGCCAACGTCTCTCTCAGCGACAGGTTCTCGATCATGGATTGAAGGCCGGGCCAACAGGCAGGCAACTGTTCCGGCGGCGTATTTTGCAGCAGCACCTGGCGTACGGCGGTAATGGCGCCCAGCACTGCACACCCCATGCTCGCCGCCCAATACAGGTAGATCCCGGACCGCTTCGGCCCATGAATCGCCGCCACGAGATTGATCAGCGTGAAGGCAGCCACAAGAATTCGTTGCACCTGGCACAGGAAACAAGGCCGCAAAAACGCGGCGTATTCCAGGTAAAAGGACGCGCCCAGCGTCAGCGCACCAGCCAGGAACGCCAGGAGGAACAGGGAGCGTGAGGGGGCCAAAGACATTGTTTATCCGCAACGCAAGAGATAGGTAGTTACGGTAGAGGAAAGACCTTACCCCTTTCAATACGCGCCAGAGCAGACGATTCCGCGAGAGCGTAGGGATATCCCGTCAGAAGGCGAGCGATTAAACGCGCGTCTACGTAGGAGTTTACTACAAGCCGTATTGACTACAGCTATTGGGCGTTATTGAAGGGTTGGCCACCAGACAATTCTGAGGCAACCCTTACTATGTTTCCTACTTCAAACCCGTGCCGGCACCGGCAACGGTGACGCCAGCAAACGCTTGTCCAGCAAGCCCAGGCCTTCCTGGAACAACTGGTTGCTGCGCTCGGTGTCGCCCAACTGCGCCAGCAGGCGTGCCAGCTCGGCGCAGGCCTCAGGGTTGCGCTGCACCTGCAGGCTGCTTTCAAGGTAATCCCGCGCCTTACCCCACAAGCTGTTTTGCAGGCACAGGCGCCCCAGGGTCAGCAGCAGGCTGGCATCGCCTGGATGGTCCTTGAGCCAGCCTTCGGCGAACTTCAACTGCTTCGCCGGATCGCTGCCACGCAGCAGCCCGTAGAGCCGGATCAGATGACTGTCGTACTCGCGCTTGAGGGCACCGCGCAGCACTTCTTCGGCCTTGGCGTCCGCGCCCAACTGGCGCAGTTGTTCGGCGTACGCCAGCACCAGTTGCGGCTCCTGGCGCTGGGCCGAAGTCAGTTGTTGCCAGGCCAGCTCCAAGGATTGCTGCCCGGCCTCGCCCTGCTCTTCGCGCTGGGCAGCCAGGGTCAGGTTCTCGCCCCAGGCGCGTCGCTCCAGGTCGGCCAACTCGGCAGGCGGCAACACCTTGTCCTTGCGCAACTCCGGCAACAGCCGGATTACCGAAGACCAATCGCCACGCTGTTGATACAGCCGCTGCAGTTGGCGCAATACCTGGACGTTATGCGGATGACGCTCATGCATGGCCTGCAGGGTGACCAGGGCGCCATCGGTGTCACCGCGGTCCATCTGCAACTGCGCATGGCTCAAGGCTACCGCCAGTTCGGCCTGGGGCTGGCGCTCAAGCGCGCGTTCCAGCAGGCCATCCGCTTCCTCATAACGGCCCTGTTCGTTGGCCGCACGGGCGGCGCCGAGGTAGTAGAGCAATGGCTGGCGTTCGGCTTCGGCCGCACGGTGCAAGTGACGCTCGGCACTGGCCCAGCGCCCTTCGGCGAGGTCCATCTGGCCCTGCTCGATGGCAACCTGGACCCGACGGCTGCGGTTGCGCCGCGACCACGGATTGACCACGCCACCCGAGGTCAGCACCAGGCCCACCAGCACCCTGGCCAAATAGATCACCAGGCCGATGGCAAACAACGCCACCAGCGTCGACCACAGCCCGGACTCGTAATGCAGCACATGGGGATAGGTAATCAGCACGTAGCCGGTATGTTTCGAAATGCCCACGGCCAGTGCCAGGGCGATCGCAATCGCCAGCACCAGGATCACATAGAAGCGCTTCATCGGCTTTACTCCTGGGTCGCCGGCTTGCCAGCGGAAGCCTTGGCTTCCTCGGCAGACAGGTGGCGACGGTCAAGGTAAGCCTGCACGGCAGCCAGGCTAGCGGCCAGGTCCGGCGTGACCACCGAGACGGCCTTGGGCTCAAGCTCGGCAATACGGGCCAGCATGGCTTTGCTTTGCGGGTTGTCTTGATTGAAGTTGTCCTGCAACACGCTGCGGGCCTCGCCCAGGGATCGGCTGTACACCGCCGGCTCGCCGTTGAGCGCCGCCCATTGCGCCTGCTCCAGCGCAAGGCTCAGGGCCAGGCGCACCTGGTTCAGGCCTTGCCCTGCCAGGAGCGGGCGAATGTTGTCATCAGGATTGAAGTCGATGCGGAAATACCGCGAGATCTGCGCCCACCACTGACTCCAACGGCTGTCCGTGTCGGTGGTCGGACGCCCATCATTGGCCGCTTCAGGGAGTTGGTATTCCGGCGCGATGGCCGCCAACTGCACGACCTGATCGCGCAATGCCGCCAGTTGCAGGTACAGCCCGGTACGGTCGGGCTGTTCGATATTGCGCAACGCGGCGAGGCTCTTGGCCAACTGCTCACGGGCGGCGTAGGAGCCAGGGTCACTTTGTTCGCGGAGGATTTCGTCAGCGCCCTGGACCAGTGCCTGGGCACTGTTGATGTCCTGCAAGGCGGAAAGACGCAGGCTGGCCAGGCGGATCAAGTGCTCGGCCTCGGCCAGGCGCCAGTCCTGGCGGCTGGCCCCCAGCACGGTTTCCAGGCGCTGGCTCAGGCGTTGTTGATCACCCTGCAATTGCGCCACCAGCCGGCGACGCTCTTCCAGCTCATCGGCGCCGGGCAGTTGCCCCAGACGGGCCGATAGCTGCTGCTGGCTCTGCTTTAGGCTCTGGGATTGGTCGTCCAGGGTTTGCACTTGGCCCAGCTGTTGCTGGCTGCTCGCCTGCAGTGCGCGGACCTGCCAGATCCCCCAGCCACCGGCGGCAACGCCGGCGGCGCCGAGCAACAAGGCCACGATGGCCAGGCCGTTGCCACGGCGCGGGGCGGCGGTGACCGGTGTCTCAACAGGCGCATCAAGCGCGGGCTGAGCTTCATCTTTAGGCAAGGCTGTTTCGCTCACGTATCCATCCTTTGCGTATTAGAGAGTGGGAACGGAAACACTCCGTAACGCCACTAACAAAGCCGCGGCACTGGCGCCACGACAATCCACAACTTCTTGCGCGCCAGCGGCACGCGCCATCTCGGCGACTCGCGGGCTGGGCACGAACAACGGCAGCTGTGCCACCTGGGGCCAATCTGTACCGGCCAGCGCTTGCAGGTGTAAAAAACCCTGCCCACTGCTGACCACCACGCCGTTCAAGCGTTCCACGTTTATGCGCTGGGTCAGCGTTGCACGGTCGTAGTCCGGCAGGAAACGGCGATACAACTTCAGATAGTCGACACTAGCACCTTGCTCGCGTAAACGCTCAGCCAGCAGCTCTCGCCCGCCCTCGCCCCGCAGGATCAGCACCCGGGCGCCGGGCTTCGAGATAGCCTCGCGCAAGGCGACCAGTTCAAGCAAGGCTTCACTGTCGTCGCCGTCGTGGGGATAACTGACATCAAGGCCATGCTCGGCCAACACCTGCGCCGTAGCAGCGCCGACACTGAACCACGGTAACGCCGGCGGTTGCGGCCAGTGTTGAGCCAACAACTGCAAGCCCAGGCGCGCGGCCGGCTTGCTCACCACGATCACCGCGCAATAGCGGTCCAGCTCGCGAAAGACCGCCTGTTGTTCAGGCGTGACAGGCAGCGCTTCAATCTCCAGCAACGGCAGGCTGCTGCTGAAAATACCTTCTTCGGATAACGTCGCCGCCAGGGCCGCCGACTCCTCGGCAGGCCGCGTCAGCAGCACACGCCATTGCATCACTGCGGCCCGGCCTCGCCGTACACCGCTTGCAGAATGGCACCGGCGCCTTTTTCCAGCAGTTCCTCGGCGACCTTTATACCCAGGCTGGTGGCCTCGCTTTGCGGCCCGCGAATCTCTGCGGTGAGCAACAACCCACCACTCGGGTCGCCCACCAGGCCACGCAGCCAGAGGTTCTCGCCCTCAAGCACGGCGTAACAGGCGATCGGCACCTGGCAGCCACCGTTGAGGTGCTTGTTCAGGGCACGTTCGGCGGTGACGCGAATTTCGGTGTCCTGGTGATCCAGCGGCTTGAGCAGCGCATGAATTTCGCTGTCGGCGGTGCGGCATTCAATGCCCACAGCGCCCTGCCCGCCGGCCGGCAAGCTGTCTTCGACGCTGATGGCCGAGGTGATGCGGTCTTCAAAGCCCAAGCGGATCAAGCCGGCTGCCGCGAGAATGATCGCGTCATATTCACCGGCGTCGAGCTTGGCCAGGCGAGTATTGACGTTGCCCCGCAGGAAGCGGATTTGCAGGTCCGGGCGGCGGGTCAGCAACTGCGCTTGGCGACGCAGGCTGGAGGTGCCGACGACGCTGCCCAGCGGCAGCTCATCCAGGGAGGCATAGGTATTGGAAACGAAGGCGTCGCGGGGGTCTTCGCGCTCACAGATGCAAAACAGGCCCAGGCCTTCAGGGAAGTCCATGGGCACATCTTTCATCGAGTGCACGGCGATGTCGGCTTCGTTTTCCAGCAGCGCGGTTTCCAGCTCCTTGACGAACAGGCCCTTGCCGCCGATTTTCGACAATGGCGAATCAAGCAGCTTGTCGCCGCGACTGACCATGGGCACCAGGGACACCTTGAGGTCGGGATGGGCCTGCTCAAGACGTGCTTTGACGTACTCGGCCTGCCATAAGGCCAGGGCGCTTTTACGGGTGGCGATGCGGATTTCGCGAGAGGACATGGATCAATCCGTACTGAATAGATACGGCAGATAATAACAGCTCAGGCAAATGCGCTTTGATTTGAATCAGCAAGTGCGGGGCCTCCCTGGCCGCGTCGCACCGGGATATGGGCGGTGAAGCTCGCGTCAGCCCTCGGGCTAAAGCTGCTGCATCATCTTGCGCACACCGGCGACATGGCGCCGGCTGACGATCAGGGCGTCGCCATTGAGGCCCTTCAGGAACAGCTGAAAGTGCCCAAGCGGCGTGCGCTGCAGACGCTCGATTCGCTCGCGGGCCACCAGCGCATTGCGGTGGATGCGCACAAAGCGGTCGCCAAATTCATCTTCCAACGCCTTGAGTGGCTCATCGAGCAGCACTTCACCAGCCTCGTGACGCAAGGTCACGTACTTGTGATCGGCGATGAAGTAGACCACCTGGTCCAGGGGAATCAACTCGATGCCCTTGCGGGTACGGGCGCTGATATGGCTGCGTGGCCCATTGCCGCCCTGAGCTGCGGGCTGGGTCAAGGCTGCCAGTTGGACACGATTGGGACGCTCGGCCTTTTTCAAGGCGCGAAGCAACGCATCGGCATTGATCGGCTTGACCAGGAAACTGGCGCCGCTGGCATCCAGGGCCTCGGAAGAGAACTCATCCTGGGAGGCGCACAGCACCACCGAAGGCGGCGATTCTCGCTCGCTCAGGCGGGCAGCCACCTGCAAGCCATCAAGGCCCGGCATGCGGATGTCGAGCAACACGACGTCCGGCTTGAGGCTGTCAATAAGGGCCAAGGCTTCCTCGCCACTGGTGGCGCTCGGCTCAAGGACATTGTAACCCTCGAGTTCACTGACCAAACGGCTCAGTCGCTCGCGGGCTTGGGGTTCGTCATCAACGATCAGGACATTCATATTGCGCTGGATTCCTGCGTGAGTCTCGCACAAGGATAGCGTAGACAGGTGCGGTGACTTCCGTCACGGCGATCCACGCTAAGACTAGCGCGAGCGGCAAAAAGTGCCCCGAGAGTGGCACCAATATTTACCCGGACCTGTTCAATCGCGCCCAAAGCCTGCTGCCTTCGGGCATCGTCGTAGGGTTTGCTGATACACAATACGAACACCCCCTCTCTAATGGATAGCCTGGAGTTCGACCTCATCGCCCGGCATTGGTGCAGTACACCTTCCGTCAGCGCGAAGCTCTATCAGTGCAACTGTAGACGCTGGCGAAGACGATATTGCTCAATCGTCAAATATCGTTTCAATAAACACGCTTTGTTTGACCAAGGACCGCAAGTTTCCCCCCCCCGATCGGTCCTGGCTCCAGTCTCGTCCTGCGCGAGTCCGGGGGCAAGGCACTTAGCCATCTTGGAAACAAATAAAAATGCCCCGCCCCGCCATCGTCGCCTCCGGGGGCAACCCTGTTATTATCGGCGCCACACTTTCATGCCCTCTTTCCAGCAGATCACGAGCGAATCCATGAGCACCGACAAGACCAACCAGTCCTGGGGCGGCCGCTTCAGTGAACCCGTCGACGCCTTCGTCGCGCGCTTCACCGCCTCCGTCACTTTCGACCAGCGCCTCTACCGCCACGACATCATGGGCTCGATCGCCCACGCCACGATGCTGGCCAAGGTCGGCGTGCTGACCGACGCCGAGCGCGACAGCATCATCGACGGCCTGACCACCATCCGTGGCGAGATCGAAGCCGGCACCTTCGACTGGCGCGTCGACCTGGAAGACGTGCACATGAACATCGAGGCCCGCCTCACCGACCGCATCGGTGTGACCGGCAAGAAACTGCACACCGGTCGCAGCCGTAACGACCAGGTGGCTACCGATATCCGCCTGTGGCTGCGGGACGAGATCGACCTGATCCTGGCAGAAATCACCCGCCTGCAAAAAGGCCTGCTGGAGCAGGCAGAGCGTGAGTCCGGCACCATCATGCCCGGCTTCACCCACCTGCAGACCGCACAGCCTGTGACCTTCGGCCACCATCTGCTGGCCTGGTTCGAAATGCTCAGCCGCGACTACGAGCGCCTGGTGGACTGCCGCAAGCGCGCCAACCGCATGCCTCTGGGCAGCGCTGCACTGGCTGGCACCACCTACCCGATCGACCGCGAATACACCGCGCAGCTGCTGGGTTTCGACGCCGTGGGCGGCAACTCCCTGGACGGCGTGTCGGACCGTGACTTCGCCATCGAATTCTGCGCCGCGGCCAGCATTGCGATGATGCACTTGTCGCGCTTCTCCGAAGAGCTGGTGCTGTGGACCAGCGCGCAATTCCAGTTCATTGACCTGCCGGACCGCTTCTGCACCGGCAGCTCGATCATGCCGCAAAAGAAAAACCCCGACGTGCCGGAGCTGGTACGCGGCAAGAGCGGCCGTGTATTCGGTGCGCTGATGGGCCTGTTGACCCTGATGAAAGGCCAGCCGCTGGCCTACAACAAGGACAACCAGGAAGACAAGGAACCGCTGTTCGACGCCGCCGATACCCTGCGCGACTCGTTGCGTGCCTTTGCCGACATGATCCCGGCGATCAAGCCCAAGCACGCCATCATGCGTGAAGCGGCCCTGCGCGGTTTCTCCACCGCCACAGACTTGGCGGACTACCTGGTACGCCGTGGCCTGCCGTTCCGCGACTGCCACGAGATCGTCGGGCATGCCGTGAAGTACGGCGTGGACACCGGCAAGGACCTGGCGGAAATGAGCCTGGAAGAACTGCGCCAGTTCAGCGACCAGATCGAGCAGGACGTGTTTGCGGTGCTGACCCTGGAAGGCTCGGTGAATGCCCGTAACCATGTCGGCGGGACTGCGCCGGCGCAGGTGAAGGCTGCCGTGGTTCGCGGCCAGGCATTGCTCGCCAGCCGCTAAAAGCTTCGCGAGCAAGCCCGCTCCCACATTCGACTGCATTCCAAAGGTGGAACTCGGTCAAATGTGGGAGCGGGCTTGCTCGCGAAAGCCTCATCACAAACACCCAAGATCTATTTCTTGGCAGCAATCATCGCCATAAACGCCGGCATCGCCGCTTCCTTGTCCGCCGCCACCCGCTGGGCATTCGGCAGCGCCTGCAAGCGCTCCAGCAACGCCTTGGCCTTCGGCAACTCAGCCAACAGATCCAGCCCGAACAGCTTCCCGGCCACGGCACAGGCCAGGTCCACGCTGTACACAAAATACAAATCCGCAATCGTGAAACTGTCCCCCGCCACATACGGCGCAAACTTCCCGTGCCGCCCCAGCGATGCGATCCCCAGCAATAACTCCGCCCTGGACTTTTCCTTGATCGCCTCCGGCACCGGCATTCCGAAAAACGCCTCGGCAAAACACGCCCGGGCCGGCAACTCGATGTACAGCTCGATTTCCCTGCACAACGCCAGCACCTGGGCGCGCTGGAACGGCTCGCTCGGCAGCAGCGATCGCCCGCCCTGGGTCTGTTCGAGGTATTCGAGGATCACGCTGGTTTCGTTGATAAACCCTTGCTCGACACCCAGCACCGGCACCTTGCCCCGCGGGCTAACGGCCAGCGCTTCCGGGGTTTGGCCTGCGTAGAACGGCACCTCTTCGAAGGGCAGCCCTTTCTCCAGCAGCGCCAGTTTGACCATGTTGTAGTAGTTGCTGACTGAAAATCCATAAAGCTTGAGCATCACAAAGCCTCCAGGCCGTGTACGGGGTTGGCAGCAGTGGTTATAGATCGGGAGGCCGCGCCTGGCCAGCAGCATCAGCCGAGTGAATGGGGGTAGACTGGCGCCCTTTCCTCCAGGAGCCTGCCATGAGCGAGCCAACCGATATCGACAACGACGAAGAAGAGTTCGCCGAGACCACCTTGATTGAAGCGATCGAAAACCAGATCGAAAGCGACAACCCGCCCGCCGCCAAGGCCACGTTCAACAAGCTGACCCTGGTGGGCTACGAGCGCGAAGACATCCTGCAAATGATGGCCCACGTCCTCGCCATCGAAATTGACGCGCTGCTCGAAGAAGATCGCGCCTTCAATACCGAATGGTATGAAACTGCGTTGCGTGCGCTGCCGGAGCTGCCGCCCGAGAAGCAATAAGCCTCACACCGCGCTGGCCAGCAAACTCTTGCTGGCCACAATCCTGCCCCACATCAACACCGCATGAGTTCCGACTGGACAGCTCGCCCAAGTGCGTTCACCTTATGGCTGCTAACGTCTAAAAATTCCTAGAAAGTCTGGAGTCCTTATGTCGTATACCCCTGAGTTGGTTGCCGAACTGGAAATCCTTGCACTCTTCAACCTGGGCAGCTCCCAGGAAGGTCTGAAAGTTCATCAGACTGCCGCTCCCACTGCCATTGCCGCCGCCCGGCGCCTGTTTGATAAAGACCTGATCGACCAGCCAGACGGTGGTTACCTCACCAGCCTCGGCCGGGACGCTGCCGAACACGCACAAAGCCTGCTGACTATTCTGACGACCGCCAAAGAAGCCGCCTGACACCTCGTATCGCCCACGGGATCCTCTCTTCACGGATTCCGCGGGCATTCCCGCGCCCGGGATAAAATTCCGGCGTCAAAAACAAATTCCCTCTAAACCTCCTACGCTACTGGCTGTAAACTCCCACACGGCCGCCCACGTCGGGCCCTGCGAGCCACCGAGTTCGACATGACCCGCACCCACGAAATCCGCCCCGACCTGGACGAAGGCATCGACCGCAAGGTGCTGGCCCAGTTACGCGCGCGGTTTCTGGCCCTGAACGAAGGCCGCATGGCCCGGGCCGTCGAAGGGCTGACGCCACGCCAGCAAAGCGTATTGACCCTGCTGCCGCTGTTTTTCCACGTGAATCACCCGCTGTTGCCGGGCTATGTGTCGGGCAGCACGCCGGCCGGCCTGTCGAATTTTGAACCCGACGCGCAAGCCTTGGCCGAGGCCCAGCGCCTGACCCGCACGTTTTCCTACAAGCCCCGCCACGGCAACCCACCGCGGCCGATTCACGGCCTGTTCCTGATGGGCAGCCTGGGCACCCTGGCCCAGGCCGATCAAAGTGATATGGACGTGTGGGTCTGCCATGCGGCCGATCTCAGCGAGAACGAGCTGGCCGAGTTGCGCAAGAAATGCCAACTGCTCGAAACCTGGGCCCTGAGCATGGGCGCCGAGGCGCACTTCTTCCTGATCGAGCCGACGCGGTTTATCCAGGGCGAGCGCGACACCCAACTGAGTTCAGAAGACTGCGGCACCAGCCAGCATTACCTGCTGCTGGACGAGTTCTACCGCACCGCCATCTGGCTGGCCGGGCGCACGCCGATCTGGTGGCTGGTGCCGGTGTACGAAGAAACCCGCTATGCCGACTTCACCCACGCGCTGATTTCCAAACGCTTTATTCGCGCCGATGAAACCCTCGACCTGGGCCACCTGGCCCACATCCCCCCGGGTGAATTTATCGGTGCCGGCTTGTGGCAGTTGTTCAAGGGCATCGAATCGCCCTACAAATCAGTACTGAAACTCCTGCTGACCGAGGTCTACGCCAGCGAGCACCCGAAGGTGCAGTGCCTGAGCCTGCGCTTCAAGCGCGCTGTGTTTGCCAATCAGCTGGACCTGGACGAACTGGACCCGTACATCGTCGTCTACCGCCGGATCGAGGAGTACCTCAAGGCCCGTAATGAGCCGGAACGCCTGGAACTGGTGCGGCGCAGCCTGTACCTGAAGGTCAACCGCAAGCTCAGCGCGGGCCAGCGCACCGGGTGGCAGCGTTTGCTGCTGGAGCGCCTGGCCAGCGAATGGGGTTGGGACCAGCGCCAACTGGCCCTGCTGGACAGCCGCAGCCAATGGAAAGTCCGCCAGGTGGCCTCCGAACGCCGGGCGCTGGTCAACGAGCTGAACTACAGCTATCGCTTCCTGACCCAGTTTGCCCGCACCGAACAGACCGTCAGCCTGATCAACAAGCGCGACCTCAATGTGCTGGGCCGGCGCCTGTACGCCGCCTTCGAGCGCAAGGCCGGCAAGGTCGAGTTCATCAACCCCGGCATTGCGCCCGACCTTGCCGAAGACACCCTGACCCTGGTGCAGTCGCCCAACCGCAAAGAGCCCGGCCAGCATCATTGGGGCTTGTACAACGGCAGCCTGACCGCCCTGGAATGGGAGCACTTCGCGCCGATCAAGCGCAGCCGCGATTTGCTGGAAATGCTCACCTGGTGCCACCGCAACGGCGTGATCGACAGCAGTACCCGCCTGGCGCTGCATCCCGGCAGCAGTGACATGACCGAATTCGAGCTGTTCAACCTGCTGGGCAGCCTGCAACAAACTGTCGTCCTGCCCCTGGCCAGCGTCGATGAAGACCGCCTGCTGCGCTCGGCAGTGCCCGAGGAAGTGCTGCTGCTGATCAACGTCGGCGTCGACCCGCTCAAGCATCATCGCGACCTGAACATCCTGATGACCACCGAGCGCACCGACTCCCTGAGTTACGCGGGCGTACGGGAAAACCTGGTGCTGACCCTGGACCAAGTCACGCTCAACAGTTGGAACGAGGTGATGGTCAGCCGCTATGACGGCCCCCACGCGCTGCTCGATTGCCTGCGCGACTACCTCAATCAACTACCGCCCAATCACTTGCCGCGCTTGCGGGTGCGCTGTTTCTGCCACAACCGCGCGCAGTTCATTGCCCAGCGCGTGGAGGAAATCTTCGACACCGCGCAAAACCTACTGCTGGGCCAGGAAAACCACCGCTACCTGGTGCAGGTGCAGCAGCACTACCACGTGATGGAACTGACACCCGGCCAGGCCAACCATGTGTCACTGGCGACCCAGGACGCGCTGATCGCCTACCTCAGTGAGGAACTGGCCAGCTACAGCCCGCTGCACCTGGACACCATGGCCCTGGAAGACCACGACCTGGCGCTGCTGCTGCCCATGGGCCTGCCCGACTGTGTGCAGGTGTTCTACCGGATCAACGACGGAGTTGCCGAGCTGTACGTGCTGGATGAGTTCAACGCGCTCTGGCAGCAGCGCCTGCCGTTCCACGACGAGCAAAGCCTGTTGGTGCCGTTGCAGCGCTTCCTGCAGTCGATCATTTATCGCCGCGACGCGCTGCTGCCGCTGGATCCGCAACAGCCCTTCGGCGCGGTGCAAATCCTGTATTACCAGCTGTTGCCGTCAGGCAGCGGCCGTGCACGGCGGGCCGAACCGCGCCCAGCGCCGCAAACCCCGGCCAACAAGCCGTTCTACGACGTGCAGGCGATTATCGGCAAGGCAGCACCGGGCCAGGTGGGGATCACCTTGTACTGCAATCAACGGGAGTTTTCCGAGCTGGAATTTGGCGACCAACTGTTTGCGGTGGTCGCCCAGCAAATCGTCGGGCAACGCCGGGAAGCCGAGCGTTACCGCTGCTACATCACCGATCTGGACCTGTCCGGCCTGCTCGGTGATGTTCAAAGCCCGAGCAATCTGTACCTGCGCTACAAGGCTGATCTGGAACTGGCGCTCAATGAAGCGCTGAACCAGGTTTAGAGAGGAAAGGCGCCACCGTCTTTCGGCTGGCCTTCGACGCCGAGCAATTCAAGCTTGAGGGTCTTGCCACCCGGTGCTGGCCAGTCGATGTGCTGGCCGACTTGCAGGCCCAGCAATGCACTGCCCACCGGCGCCAGGATCGAGATTTTGCCTTCGTCGGCGTTCGCGTCCTTGGGGTAGACCAGGGTCAGGTGATAGTCCTTGCCACTGCCTTGTTCACGGCAATGCACGCTGGAGTTCATGGTCACGACAGATGCAGGCACTTCATCGTGGCCAACCACTTCTTCGGCGCGGTCGAGTTCGTGTTGCAGGGCTTCAACGCCCGGCGACGCCTCGCCGACACGGTCGATCAGTTGCTCAAGACGCTGCACGTCAAGACGGGTGAGGATGATGGAAGGTGCGGTCATGATTCAGGCAGACTCCTTTTTTCTGCACAAAAAAGCAAAACCCCGCCAGGAAAAGGCGGGGTTCTCACGGACCTCGATGAGTTGAGGTGTATCCGGACACTACCACAGCACAATAAATAAACAAGACGGCCTCAGGCGCAGATCCTGCGCTGCTCGGCCTGGGCGACGATCACGCGGCGTCGCGCATCGTCGGCAGAGCGCCATTCGCGGATGTCTTCCACATGACGGAAGCAACCGAGGCAGACTTTGTGCTCATCCAGCCGACATAAACTGATACAAGGTGACGGCACCGCCGGGCTGACATTGCTGAACAGCGGCTTGGGCGGGCGTACGGGAACGGGCTGCGTCACGATCAGATCTCGTCGAAGTCCAGCTCGACGCCGGCTTGTTCCTGGGTGAGGCGCGCGAGCATTTCGCTCAGCAGCTCATCGGTGGTGTCGTGGGTCCAGCGTTTTTCTTCTTCATCGTAATCGAAGTGAAAACCACCGGAACGCGCCGCCAGCCATAGCTGACGCAGGGGCTCCTGGCGGCTGAAAATCAATTGGGTGCCATTTTCAAACTTGACGGTGAGCACACCGGCCGAGTTCTCCAGGTCCACATCCAGGCCGCTGTCGTCGAAAATATCCTCCAGCGCTTGCTGGGTCGCATCCACCAGGTCGTGAAAACGGGCTTCGGTCAAACTCATTGTGGGAACCTCGAAAAGTGTCTGGTCTCGCTCAAGCGCCGCACAATACGGACGCGCCATCATGATTGCAAAGGATACCGATTTCATTACCCACAGCCGTGTGAATTATCCTCGATTGGTGTAAGCACAATCGCGACAAACTCGGCAAAGCCCCGCCGGACGGGTATTTCGGCGCATAGGCAATCCGGCGGGTGGTCGGTATACTCGGGCGCAATTAATGCATATTCAAGGATTTCGCCATGAAGCGCCTGATCTCTTCCCTTGCTGCGCTCGTCGCGGTCGCTTGCCTCGTTAGTGCCTGTGGTCAAAAAGGCCCGCTGTATCTGCCCGATGACAGCAAAGACCCGAATGAACAGGCGCAATCGTCGCAAACCAAAGCGCACAAGCACGACACCTACTAAGGGAACATCATGGACGCTTTTAACTACCGGGACGGCGAGCTGTTCGCGGAAGGTGTCGCGCTGTCCGCCATCGCCGAGCGCTTTGGTACCCCGACCTACGTGTACTCCCGTGCCCACATCGAAGCGCAATACCGCTCCTTTGCCGATGCGCTGGAAGGCACGCCGAGCCTGGTGTGCTTCGCCGTAAAAGCCAACTCCAACCTGGGTGTACTCAATGTCCTGGCGCGCCTGGGCGCCGGTTTCGACATCGTGTCCCGGGGCGAGCTTGAGCGTGTACTGGCCGCCGGCGGCAAGGCTGACAAAATTGTGTTCTCCGGTGTCGGCAAGAGCCGCGAAGACATGCGCCGCGCCCTGGAAGTTGGCGTGCACTGCTTCAACGTCGAATCCACCGACGAGCTGGAGCGCCTGCAAGTGGTGGCCGCCGAGATGGGCGTTCGCGCGCCGATCTCCCTGCGGGTCAACCCGGACGTCGACGCCGGCACTCACCCGTACATTTCCACCGGTCTCAAAGAGAACAAGTTCGGCATCGCCATTGCCGACGCCGAGGACGTGTACATCCGCGCCGCGCAGTTGCCGAACCTGGAAGTCTTGGGTGTCGACTGCCATATCGGCTCGCAACTGACCAGCCTGCCACCGTTCCTCGACGCCCTCGACCGCCTGCTGGCGCTGGTCGACCGCCTCGGCGAGTGCGGCATCTACCTGCACCACATCGACCTCGGTGGCGGCGTGGGTGTGCGTTATCGCGATGAAGAGCCGCCGCTGGTGTCCGACTACATCAAGGCCGTGCGCGAGCGCCTCGAAGGCCGCGACCTGACGCTGATGTTCGAGCCGGGCCGCTACATCGTCGCCAACGCCGGCCTGCTGCTGACCCAGGTCGAGTACCTCAAGCACACCGAGCACAAGGATTTCGCCATCGTAGACGCGGCGATGAACGACCTGATCCGTCCGGCGCTGTACCAGGCCTGGATGAATGTGACGGCCGTCAAGCCACGCGCAGGCGAAGGCCGCAGCTACGATATCGTCGGCCCGATCTGCGAGACCGGCGACTTCCTGGCCAAGGAACGTCAGCTGGCCCTGGAAGAAGGCGACCTGCTGGCCGTGCATTCGGCCGGTGCCTATGGGTTTGTCATGAGCTCCAACTACAACACCCGCGGGCGTACCGCCGAGGTGCTGGTGGACGGTGATCAAGCGTTTGAAGTGCGTCGCCGCGAGACGGTAGCCGAGTTGTTTGCTGGCGAAAGCCTGCTGCCGGAGTAAGGTCATGTTGCTGCGTTTTACCAAGATGCACGGGCTGGGCAATGACTTCATGGTCCTCGACCTGGTCAGCCAGCACGCGCACATCCTGCCCAAGCACGCCAAGCTGTGGGGCGACCGGCACACCGGTGTCGGCTTCGACCAATTGTTGCTGGTGGAAGCGCCGAGTAACCCGGAAGTGGATTTCCGTTACCGGATCTTCAACTCCGATGGCTCCGAAGTGGAACAGTGCGGCAATGGTGCCCGCTGTTTCGCCCGTTTTGTCCTGGACAAGCGCCTGACCGCCAAGCGGCAGATTCGCGTCGAGACCAAAAGCGGCATCATCGAGCTGGATATTCGCAGCGACGGCCAGATCGGCGTCAACATGGGCGCGCCACGGCTGGTGCCGGCGGACATTCCGTTCCAGGCCACCGAGCAAGCCCTGAGCTACTCGGTGGACGTGGACGGCAAGACCGTCAACCTGGCCGCCGTGTCCATGGGCAACCCCCATGCCGTGCTGCGGGTGGATGACATCAACAACGCGCCGGTGCATGAACTGGGGCCGAAGATCGAAAACCATCCGCGCTTTCCCGCGCGGGTCAATGTGGGCTTCCTGCAGGTCATCGACCGTTCCCGTGCGCAGTTGCGCGTGTGGGAACGCGGGGCCGGCGAAACCCAGGCTTGCGGTACCGGCGCCTGCGCCGCTGCCGTAGCCGCGATCAGCCAGGGGTGGATGGATTCGCCGCTGCTGATCGACCTGCCCGGTGGACGCCTGTCCATCGAATGGGCAGGCCCCGGCCAACCGGTGAAAATGACCGGCCCGGCCACCCGCGTCTACGAAGGACAGGTCCGTCTATGAGTGAGCAAATCTAATGACTGATAAGCCTCAAGTACCCGCGCAAGCATCCCCAAGCGAAAGTCTGGAGGCCGCAGCCGTTGCGGCGTATCTGGAGGCTAACCCGGACTTCTTCGTCGAGCACGAAGAACTGCTGCCGGCCCTGCGTATTCCCCACCAGCGCGGCGATACCGTGTCGCTGGTGGAGCGGCAGATGAAGATCCTGCGCGAGCGCAATATCGAAATGCGCCATCGGCTCTCGCAGCTGATGGATGTGGCCCGCGACAACGACCGCCTGTTCGACAAGACTCGCCGCCTGGTCCTGACCCTGATGGACGCCGCCAGCCTGGAAGAAGCGGTGATCGCCGTCGAAGACAGCCTGCGCCAGGATTTCCAGGTGCCCTTTGTCAGCCTGATCCTGTTCAGCGACAACCCGATGCCGGTGGGTCGCTGGGTCAGCGGCAGCGATGCCCAGACCGCGATTGGCGGCCTGCTGTCCGAAGGCAAGACCATCAGCGGCACCTTGCGCGAGCATGAGCTGGACTTCCTGTTTGGCGCCGAGCAGCGCCAGCAGATCGGCTCCACCGCCGTGGTTGCCCTCAGTCATCAAGGTTTGCATGGCGTGCTGGCCATCGCCAGCCGTGATCCCCAGCATTACAAAAGCTCGGTGGGCACGCTGTTCCTGAGCTACATCGCCGAAGTGCTGGGCCGCGTCCTGCCACGCTTCACCAGCGCATTGCGCGCGGTGCGCTAGCCATGGAACGACTACTGGACGCCTACTGCGCTCACCTGCGCAGCGAGCGCCAGGTGTCGCCGCATACCCTGGAAGCCTACCGGCGGGACTTGAACAAGGTCCTGGCGTTCTGCGAGAAACAACACATCGGCAGCTGGAAGGCCCTGGACATCCAGGGTCTGCGCAGCCTGATCGCCCGCCTGCACCAGCAAGGCCAATCCTCCCGCAGCCTGGCGCGCCTGCTATCGGCGGTACGCGGCCTCTATCAGTACCTGAACCGCGAAGGCCTGTGCGACCACGACCCGGCCAACGGCCTGGCGCCGCCCAAGGGCGAACGCCGCCTGCCCAAGACCCTCGACACGGATCGCGCCCTGCAATTGCTCGATGGCGCCGTGGAGGACGACTTCCTGGCCCATCGCGACCAGGCAATCCTCGAACTCTTCTACTCCTCGGGCCTGCGCCTGTCGGAGCTGACCGGGCTTAACCTCGATCAACTGGACCTGGCGGATGGCCTGGTGCAAGTGCTCGGCAAAGGCAGCAAGACCCGCGTATTGCCGGTGGGCAAGAAGGCCCGCGAAGCCTTGCTGCTGTGGCTACCCCTGCGCGCCCTGGCCAACCCGGCGGACGACGCGGTGTTTATCAGCCAGCAAGGCCGGCGCCTCGGGCCCCGGGCCATACAAGTGCGGGTCAAGGCCGCCGGCGAGCGCGAGCTGGGGCAGAACCTGCACCCGCACATGCTCCGGCACTCCTTTGCCAGCCACTTGCTGGAGTCCTCCCAGGACCTGCGTGCGGTGCAGGAACTGCTGGGCCACTCCGACATCAAGACCACCCAGATCTACACCCACCTGGACTTCCAGCACCTGGCAACGGTGTACGACAGCGCCCATCCGCGGGCCAAACGCATTAAGGGCAGTGACTCATGAGCATCAAGCTGATCACCTTCGACCTGGACGATACGCTCTGGGATAACGTGCCGGTCATCATCAGCGCCGAGGCATCGATGCGCGAGTGGCTGGCGACCCACGCCACCAAGGTGGGCGACTTGCCCCTGGAGAAGTTTGCCAGCCTGCGCCAGCAGGTGCTGGAGCGTCATCCCGAGCTGAAATATCGCATCAGCGTGTTGCGTCACAAGGTGCTGCAATATGCCTTCGAGGAAGCCGGGTACACGCTGCCGGAAGCGGCGCAGATGGCGGATGTGTGCTTTGAAGCGTTCATCCATGCCCGGCATCAACTCACCGTATTCCCCGAAGCGGAACCGATGCTGCAAGCACTGCGCCGCGACTATCTGCTGGGGGTGATTACCAACGGTAATGCCGATGTGCAACGTGTGGGGTTGGCGGACTACTTCCACTTTGCACTCCGGGCTGAAGACATTGGTATTGCCAAGCCGGATGCGCGGTTGTTTCAGGAAGCCTTGCAGCGCGGTGGCGTAGCGCCGGGCGCGGCGGTGCATGTGGGTGATCATCCAGGGGATGACATTGCCGGTGCGCAACAGGCGGGGCTGCGGGCAGTGTGGTTCAACCCGGCAGGCAAGGCCTGGGAGGCCGAGAAATTGCCGGATGCCGAGATTCGCAGCCTGACCGAGCTACCCGACGTGCTAGCCCGCTGGAACGCATAACCTGATGATGACGGGCTTTTGTGGCGAGGGAGCTTGCTCCCGCTGGGCTGCGAAGCGGCCCCTGAACCAGCCACGACGGCCTTTCTGAAAGACCGCGTCGACCCAACCAGGGGCCGCTTCGCGCCCCAACGGGAGCAAGCTCCCTCGCCACACACGCTCTTCATCCTTGGATGGGTGTTGGCCCTGACCATTTTGTAGCGCCCATGAAAAAGCCCGCAGCGACGGCGGGCTTTTTCAGCAAGCAAACAGCAGGCCTTAGATAGGCCGGCTGCCGTACTTGTTATCCGGCTTCTTCGGTGGATCTGCCACCACGTTAGCCTCGACTTCCTGCACTTTGCCGCCTTTGGCGAGGAATTCTTCCATCGCCCGGGCCAGCGCATCGCGCTCTTTGTTCTTGGCTTCTACGCTCGGCAACTCGTCAACCGACACTGCAGCCTTGGCCTTGCCCTTGGCTGCCGGGACCGGTGCATCGTCGCCACCGTCGTCGTCAGCCACGTCTTCGGCAGCCGCCTCAAGACCTTCCTCGGTTTCGTCGTCGTCGCCTACTTCGAGGTCGTCGTTTTCCAGATCATCGTCGCTCATGTTCTACCTCATGACTTGCGAAAAGCAGATTAGTTATAGCCCAGCTTCGCCGCCTGTCGACGGCCGCCGGAAAAAAATCAACATCCACCGGTTAACCAGTGGCTTATGCCCCATCACCGTGCAAGGTGGCGAGGACTTTACGAGCACCGCCATGATCACGGTGCTCGCCCAGATAAACACCTTGCCAGGTCCCCATCGCCAAGCGGCCGGCCCTTACCGGCAAACTCAGCTGACAGCCCAGCAGACTGGCCTTGAAGTGCGCCGGCAGATCATCCGGACCCTCGTCGTTGTGTTCATATCCCGCCGTGCCTTGCGGCACCAGCGCATTGAAAAAACGCTCGAAGTCACGGCGAACCGCCGGGTCGGCATTCTCGTTGACCGTCAACGAGGCCGAGGTGTGCTGCAGCCACAAATGCAACAGTCCCACCCGACAGGCCTTCAATTCAGGCAGGCCGGCGAGCAACTCGTCCGTCACCAGATGAAAGCCCCGGGGCTTGGCCCGCAGGGTTATCAGGGTCTGTTGCCACATACAGTTCTCCGCCTATCGGCGCGCATTCTAGCGCGCTCAGGGAAAAAACAAAGTGCCGAATACGCCTACATGCCTGTAAGACATTCGCACACTGAAAAGTGCAGTGCGGATCCCATCACAAAGTCGCAAAAAAACCCATACACCTTTAGCCACAGACAAACCCAAGGCAAAAAAATGCCCGGCAAGCCGGGCATCTTTTTTTCGCGTACTTACAAGTTGTAGCCGCGCTCGTTGTGTTGCGCCAGATCGAGGCCAACCGCCTCTTCTTCTTCGGTCACCCGCAGGCCCATCACCACGTCCAGCACCTTGAGGATGATGTACGTCACGATAGCGGTGTAGATGACGGTGAAGCCGACGCCTTTGGCCTGAACCCAGACCTGTGCGGCAATGTCGGTAGTAGCGGCGTTGAAGCCGCCCATCGCCGGTGCCGCGAACACGCCGGTCAGGATCGCGCCGAGGATACCGCCGATACCGTGCACGCCGAAGGCGTCCAGGGAGTCGTCGTAGCCCAGTTTGCGTTTCAGGGTAGTGGCGCAGAAGAAGCACACCACACCGGCAGCCAGGCCGATCACCAGGGCACCCATCGGGCCCACGGTGCCAGCGGCTGGGGTGATTGCCACCAGGCCCGCAACCACACCCGAGGCGATGCCCAGTGCGCTCGGCTTGCCGTGGGTGACCCACTCGGCGAACATCCAGCCCAGGGCCGCAGCAGCGGTAGCGATCTGGGTCACCAGCATCGCCATGCCGGCAGTGCCGTTGGCCGCAGCAGCGGAGCCGGCGTTGAAGCCGAACCAGCCGACCCACAGCATGGCCGCGCCCACCAGGGTGTAACCGAGGTTGTGCGGGGCCATTGGGGTGGTTGGGAAGCCTTTACGCTTGCCGAGTACCAGGCACGCTACCAGGCCGGCCACACCGGCGTTGATGTGCACCACGGTGCCGCCTGCGAAGTCGAGCACGCCCCAGTCGCCCAGCAACGAACCCGGACCGCCCCATACCATGTGGGCGATCGGTGCGTAGACCAGGGTGAACCAGACGCCCATGAAGATCAGCATCGCGGAGAACTTCATCCGCTCGGCGAATGCACCGACGATCAGCGCCGGGGTGATGATCGCGAAGGTCATCTGGAAGGTCACGAACACGGCCTCAGGGAACAACGCCGCCGGGCCGGTGATGCTGGCCGGGGTCACACCCGAGAGGAACAGTTTGGACAAGCCACCCACAAACGAGTTGAGGTTGACGACGCCTGCTTCCATACCGGTGGTGTCGAACGCCATGCTGTAGCCGTACACGAACCACAGGATGGTGATCAGGCCGGTGATGGCAAAGCACTGCATCATCACGGAAAGAATGTTTTTGGAGCGAACCATGCCGCCGTAGAACAGCGCGAGGCCTGGAATGGTCATGAACAGCACCAGCGCGGTGGACGTGAGCATCCACGCGGTGTCGCCGGAATTGAGGACTGGAGCAGGTACTGGGTCCGCCGCCATGGCCAGGGCCGGCATTACGAGGGACAACAGGGCTCCTAGCCCTGCGAATTTACGCAGAGTCATATTGTTTTCTCCTGGGGCGTTGGGGTTTGGCGGCTTAGATTGCGTCGGTATCGGTTTCGCCGGTACGGATGCGAATAGCCTGTTCCAGATTGACCACGAAGATCTTGCCGTCACCGATCTTGCCGGTGTTGGCGGCCTTGGTTATCGCCTCGATAACCCGGTCAAGATCCTTGTCGTCAATGGCGACATCAATCTTCACCTTTGGCAGGAAATCGACCACGTATTCCGCGCCGCGATACAGCTCGGTGTGACCCTTCTGCCGACCGAAGCCTTTGACCTCAGTAACGGTAATGCCCTGCACGCCGATCTCGGACAGTGACTCGCGTACATCGTCCAACTTGAACGGCTTGATGATGGCAGTGACTAGCTTCATGAAAACTCTCTCCCGAATTGGTGGACTTGCCCCAGGAAAACAAACCCGTCTCAAGTCTAAGCGCAGTGCCTGGCTTTGTAACGCTTCGTCGCCCTGGCATTTGCCATTGCGACGCTCGCTAACCACTGGTGACGAAACATGTACCGCTGGTCCGTCGGCGCACTGCATCGTCACAGCGACTGCATCAGTGCATGGGTCATGATCGTCTAAGCAGAAAGCTTGCCAGCTCCGTAAAAATCACTGAAATCAGTCCTTTGTTCGCCTGTGCCCACCTACCGGGCGCCACGACAGCGAAGATACGCACGAAAACGGTGCGCGACCGCCCGTCCTCATGCGCGAAAAGCGTGCGCCGCAGGGGCTGGAAAAGACTATAGACGCTGCGTGATACACTGCCGGCCAACAGATTTTCCGGACTATTTCCCATGCTCGCGCCCAAAGACCTCCTCGACGCCCTGAGCGGCCACGCCTCCCGCCTGTTCAGCAGCGACACGCCGCTGCCACGCAATGAAATTGAAAGCCAGTTCAAGGCACTGCTGCAAAGCGGTTTCAGCAAGCTGGACCTGGTAAGCCGGGAAGAGTTTGATAGCCAGATGGTGGTGCTGGCGCGCACTCGGGCGCGGTTGGAAAGCCTTGAGGCCAAGGTGGCGGAGCTGGAAGCGCGATTGACGCCTGCCGCCGAATAAGCCGGCCCAACCGGGGCAGGTTTCACCTGTCCCCGTTAAACCGTTGCAACCCTCAGCTCACCCGCTGATACCCGCCGACAACCCCCTTCTTCGACAATACCCACTGCCACAGCTGGATATCCCGCGCGCGAAACGCCCCTGCACACGACAGCAGGTAATAGCGCCACATCCGGTAGAAGCGCTGGCCAAAGGTGTCTGCGAAATCCGGCCACGCCAGTTCGAAGTTTTCACACCAGGCCATCAGCGTCTTGTCGTAGTCGGCGCCAAAGTTGTGCAAATCCTCGGCAACAAATAACCCGTCCATGGCGTCGCCGATCTGCCCGATCGAGGGCAAATCACCGTTGGGAAAGATGTATTTGTCGATCCACGGATCCGGCGTGCTGTTGCGTTGGTTCTTGCCGATAGTGTGTAGCAGGAACAACCCATCGTCTTTCAGGCAGCGGTTGGCGACCTCCATATACGCCCGATGGTTCTTGCGCCCCACATGCTCGAACATGCCGACACTGGCGATATGGTCGAACTGCTCGTCGATATCCCGATAGTCCTGCAGACGAAACTCGATCGGCAGATGTGAATACTTGGCCCGCCCCCACTCCGCCTGCTCCTTGGAGATGGTCACGCCGACACACTCGACCCCATAGTGCTCGGCCGCATGGCTCATGAAACTGCCCCAGCCACAGCCGATATCCAGCACGCGCATGCCCGGCTTGAGCCCCAGTTTTTTACAGATCAGGTCCAGCTTGGCGAACTGCGCCTGCTCCAGGGTGGTGGCATCTTTCCAGTAGCCACAGGTGTAGGTCATGCGCGAGTCGAGCATGCGTGCGTAGAAGTCATTGCCGAGGTCGTAATGTGCTTCGCCGACTTGCCAGGCGCGTTTCTTGTTTTGCAGGTTCAGCCAGCGGGAGCTGAACGCGTGAAACAACAAGGTGGCCGGGTTGGCCTGGTCGATCACGCCGGAGCGCATGAGGCGGAAAAAAAACTCATCCAGCGCCTCGGCGTCCCAGCCGCCATCCATGTAGTCTTCGCCAAGGCCAAGATTGCCCTTGGCCAGGGCGAGATCAAATGTGGCACTGTGGTGCAGTTGCATATCGGCAGCCGATGGCCCGTTGACCTCGATCTGCGCCTGCGCCAGCAACTCCTTAACGAAGCGCGCTCCCTGAGACATCTCATCAGAACCGGAAAAAGAATGACGCGTTTTGTTAAGCACAGTTGCTCTCCAGAAATAGCGTTGCCTTTGATTCATACACTGCGAGAAATCTGGCCATGGAAGCGTCTGGCAAGGCCCTTAAGGCGTCATGGAAGCGCTGGCTGGGAACAGATGTAACAAATCTTATCCAGCCATTTTTTAAAGATATAATGAATTAATATTATGAAAACCATGCAAAATTGGAATGCAAGATGGACATTCGGGCGCTCCGTTATTTCGTAGAAGTCGTCGACCAGCAGAGCTTTACCAAAGCCGCTGTGAAGCTGCACCTGACCCAGCCAACAGTCAGCAAGATGGTGCAGCAATTGGAGTCGAGCCTGGGCCTGAAGCTGCTCGACCGCATGGGAAAACGCTTCACCCTGACGGACGCCGGGGAAATTGTGCTCAAGCGCGCCAAGGAAATGATCGCGCTGCACGATGAAATGACGGTAGAGCTGCAAGACTTGCAGCATGTCGGGCGCGGCGCCCTGCGCATGGGGCTTTCGCCCTCTACCCACCTCGCACTGGCGCCGATCTTTGCGGAGTATCACGCCCGTTACCCGAAGATCGAACTGAAACTGTTTGAAAGCGGCGGCAATATCACCATCCAGGATCTGCGCCAGGGCACGCTGGAGTTCGGCACCATCCTGGACTCGCCGCGCGTGGCGGATATCTGGTCCGAATTCGAATCCATGCCCTTGTTCGAATCGCCACTGTGCCTGCTCGCGCCCCATGACTCGCCCTGGCAAGGCCGCAGCTCGGTGGAGTTGAGCGAACTGCAAGCCTGCGAATTCATCTTTTACGATGACACCTTCACCCTGAACCAATTCGTACTTGATGCCTGTGCACAAGCCGGTTTTGAGCCGCGGATCAGTGGCCGCAGCAGCCAATGGGACTTTATTGCCTCCCTGGTACGACTGGGCGTGGGCATCACCCTGCTACCCCGGGCATTCTGCGAAACCCTTGATGCGAGCCAGTTCAGCATCGCGGAAATACAGTCGCCGGCGCTGAACTGGAGATTGATGCTGGCGTGGCGTCGGCAGTGCAAATTGTCGTTTGCGGCGCAGGCGTGGTTGACGTTGGCGAAGGAGTTTCTATGTGTGCCGCCGTCGGACCGTTAGCGCGATACGTTCTGTAAAACCTCGCCGCCGCGCGCCGCCCTCACTCGACTACCCTTGAAAAACCGCAGGAAGCGGCCACTCATTTCAAGGAACCAGCATGTCCCTCGCCATCGTCCATAGTCGCGCCCAGATAGGCGTCGAAGCGCCCGCCGTCACTGTCGAGGTGCACATGGCCAACGGCTTGCCGTCGCTGACGCTGGTGGGCCTGCCGGAAACCGCCGTCAAGGAAAGCAAAGACCGCGTGCGCAGTGCGATCCTCAACTCTGCGCTGCAATACCCGTCCCGTCGCATCACCCTCAACCTCGCACCCGCCGACCTCCCCAAAGACGGCGGGCGCTTTGATTTGGCGATTGCCCTGGGGATTCTCGCCGCCAGCGTGCAGGTACCGGCGCTGACCCTCGATAACGTGGAATGCCTGGGCGAGTTGGCGCTGTCCGGCGAGGTGCGGCCGGTGAAAGGTGTGTTGCCGGCAGCCCTGGCGGCGCGCAAGGTCGGGCGCACCTTGATCGTGCCGCGGGCCAATGCCGAGGAAGCCTGCCTGGCTTCGGGGTTGAAGGTGATTGCCGTGGATCACCTGCTGCAAGTGGTGGCGCACCTGAACGGTCACGTGCCGATCGAGCCCTTCGTTTCCAGTGGCCTGATGTACTTGAACAAACCCTACCCGGACCTGAGTGAAGTGCAGGGCCAACTGGCGGCCAAGCGTGCGCTGTTGATCGCTGCGGCGGGCGCCCACAACCTGTTGCTCAGCGGGCCACCGGGCACCGGCAAGACCTTGCTCGCCAGCCGTCTACCAGGGTTGTTGCCGCCCTTGAGTGAACAGGAAGCGCTGGAGGTGGCGGCGATTCAATCGGTGGTCAGCCTGGCGCCGCTGAGCCATTGGCCACACCGGCCATTTCGCCAGCCGCATCATTCGGCATCCGGCCCGGCGCTGGTGGGCGGCGGCTCGAAACCGCAGCCGGGGGAAATAACCCTGGCCCATCACGGTGTGTTGTTTCTCGACGAGTTGCCGGAGTTTGATCGCAAGGTCCTGGAGGTGCTACGTGAGCCGCTGGAGTCCGGGCATATCGTGATTTCCCGCGCTCGCGACCGGGTGCGTTTCCCGGCGCGCTTTCAGTTGGTGGCGGCAATGAACCCCTGCCCTTGCGGCTATGTGGGCGAGCCCAGTGGGCGCTGTCGCTGCACGCCGGAGCAGATTCAGCGCTATCGCAACAAACTCTCGGGGCCGCTGCTGGACCGGATCGACCTGCACGTGACCGTCGCCCGGGAAAGCACCGCGCTGAACCCGGGCATACAGTCCGGTGATGATACCGCCAGCGCCTCCGTCCTCGTCGCCGATGCCCGGGACCGCCAACAACGGCGCCAGGGCTGCGCCAATGCGTTTCTCGACCTGCCGGGGCTACGCCAGCACTGCAAACTGGAAAAGGCTGATGAAGGCTGGCTGGAAAGCGCCTGCGAACGGCTGACGCTGTCGTTGCGGGCGGCCCATCGCCTGCTCAAGGTCGCCCGCACCCTGGCCGACCTGGAACAAGTGGAAGCCATCGCCCGCCATCATCTGGCGGAGGCCTTGCAGTACCGCCCTGCTAGCGCGTCCTAGGCAACGCCAGAAGCAGCCCCGCCACTTCCATCACCTCATCCATCACCGCTTCAGCTGACTCAACGGAGGGTTTGAGCAACAAGTCATCGGCATAGCCCATCGCTACGGCAAAGAGTTGTCGCGCAGCGCGCTTGGGCGACTCACAGCGGAACACTTTGGCCGCCACACCTTGCTCGATGATCTCGGCGAGCATGGCTTGCCATTGGGCGTTGATCACCAGGTAGGCCTGGGCCAATGGCTCGTCATGCATGGCTTCGTCCCAGGCATCCAGCCATAGCGCCCAACCGGCGTCTGCCGTGGAGGGCAGGCAGTCACGCAGGAACCCCTCGAGGGCTTCCAATGGTGGCAGATCCACCAGCGGCGCCCTCACCTCGTCCAGTTGCTCGTTGGCGAACCGCACGAACGCTTCGCGGCGCAGTTCTTTCCAGTCGCTGAAGTAGTGATAGACGTGGCTGCGGGACAGCCCGGCATGCTCCGCCAGGTCGCGGGTGGAAACATCGGCAAACCCTTTGCTGCGAAACAGCTCCAGGGCGGCGGCGATGATCTGGTCTTTACGGTCGATACGCGACATGAGGCTTTTCCTTCAGGCACCGGCAGATCGACGGCGCTTGCTTTTTGAGCGGTCGCTCAAGGATACTTGAGCAGTCGCTCAATAATAGCGTTTATCTCACTCTCGGTGCACCCCATGTCATCCGTAACACCCCAGATCCTGATCGAAGAAAGCAAAAAGATCGGGCAACAATCCGCCAGCCAAACCCTTAAGGCGATCGCCAAGGCCTATCCCGGCAAGTTGTTCTGCACCTTGTCGCTGGTGGCCCTGGAGAACGCATTGCTGCTGGCCTACCCACTGTTTGCGGGGTTCGCGGTGGACTCGATCATCCGCGGCGATGCCGGCAGCGCGCTGTTCTACGCCGCCGTGGTGCTGGCGTTCTGGGTGGTCGGGGCGGCGCGACGGGCGCTGGATACACGCACCTTCACCCGTATCTACGCGGACCTTGCGGTGCCGGTGATTCTCAACCAGCGCCTGCAAAACCACAGCACTTCACGAGCGGCGGCGCGGGTGGTGCTGGCGCGGGACTTTGTCGACTTCTTCGAAAAACACGTGCCGATCATCGCGACGGCGCTGGTTTCCATCGTCGGTGCGGCAGTGATGCTGTTGGTGATCGAGCCGTGGATAGGCCTGGCGTGCCTGACGGCGCTGGTGCTGTGCACAACTTTGTTGCCACGTTTCGCCCGGCGCAATCAGGAACTGCATGAGCGCTTGAATGACCGCCTGGAAAAGGAAATCGGCCTGGTGGAAAAGGTCGGCGCACAGACCTTGCAGCGCCACTACCAGGTGCTGTCACGCCTGCGCATCTGGCTGTCGGACCGCGAGGCCGCAGCGTTCCTGTTTATCGGCACGCTGGCGGCGCTGTTGTTTGTGGTCGCCATCAGCCAGTTGGCGCTGTCGCCGGCGGTCAAGGCCGGCCATGTGTATGCGGTGATGACTTACCTGTGGACCTTTGTCAGCAGCCTGGATGAAGCGCCAGGGATGGTTGATCAACTGGCGCGACTCAAGGACATTGGCAAGCGTGTGGACCCGGGGCTGGGCGACCGATCCGACGTTTGAGGCGTCGGGTCGGCCGTCATCGCGGGCAAGCCCGGCTCCCACAGTGGACCGCGTACTCCAGAACAACACGGTCAACTGTGGGAGCGGGCTTGCCCGCGATGACGGCCCGAACAGTCAATCAACGAAACCGGTCAACCTCATGCCGCAAGCCCGCCGCCAGGGTCTCCAGTTCCTTGGCGGTGATCGCAAGGTTGGACACCACTTCACGCTGCTCGCTGTTGGCCAGGGCGATGCTCTGCAAGTTGCTGCTCAGCAGGGTCGCCGTGCTGCTCTGCTCCTGGGTCGCTGTGGTAATGGCCGCAAACTGCTGGCCCGCCGAGCGGCTTTGCTCGTCGATCCGCGCCAGCGCAGAGGCGACGTCAGCGTTGCGAGCCAGGCCTTCCTGCATCAGCACGTTGCCTTGCTCCATGGTGCTGATGGCGTTGCCGGTTTCCTGCTGGATACTCTGGATCATCCCGGAAATCTCATCCGTGGCCTGACGGGTGCGCGATGCGAGGTTGCGCACTTCATCGGCCACCACCGCAAACCCACGGCCCTGCTCACCGGCCCGCGCCGCTTCGATGGCGGCGTTGAGCGCCAGCAGGTTGGTCTGTTCGGCAATCGCGGTAATCACCCCGACGATCCCGCCGATTTCCTGGGAGCGCTGGCCCAGGGTGTTGATCACCGTGGCCGTGCTGTTCAGCGCGGTGGCGATGTGTTCCAAGGACGACGAAGCTTCCTGCATCGAGGTGCGGCCGATCCTGGTTTGCTGGGCGTTGTCCTGGGCCAGGCGTTCGGTGTTGCCCATGTTGTCGGCAATATTCAGCGAGGTGGCGCTGAACTCTTCCACCGCGCCGGCCATGCTGGTGATCTCGCCGGACTGTTGCTCCATGCCTTCGTACGCACCGCCGGACAAACCCGACAACGCCTGGGCGCGGCTGTTCACGTCTTCAGCCGCCTTGCGGATATGCGACACCATGGTCGACAGCGCTTCGCCCATCTGGTTGAAACTGCGGGCCAACTGGCCGATTTCGTCATGGCTGGAAACGTTCAGCCGTGCGCTCAAATCACCGGCGCCCAGGGCTTCGGCCTGACGCACCAGGTCGCCCAACGGCTGCAACTTGCTGCGCAGCAACCAGACCGCCGCGCCCACCGCCAGCAGCATCGCGAGCAAGCTGCCGATCGCCAGGCGAATCCCCACCGACCAGGTCACCGCGCGAATTTCGGCTTTCGGCATGCTCGCCACCACCGACCACGGGCCGCCTTCAAACGGCACGGCAACGCTGTAGAAATCTTCGTTCTTGTCGCTCCAGAAACGGCCTTTTCCAGGTTTGGCGGCCAGGTCGAGCATCACCGGAATCGACTGATCCAGCGCCTGCACGCCAGCGGGCGGTACCAGCCAGTGCTTCTGTTCGTCCAGCAGCGCCAGGGAACCGGTCTGGCCGATGCGGAAACGCTTGAGGTTGTCGAACTGGGCGTTCTGCGCATCGGTGTAGTCGAAGCCGACAAACAGCACCGCAATCACTTTGCCGCTGGCGTCCCGCACCGGGCTGTACTGGGTCATGTAGGAGCGATCGAACAATACCGCACGGCCAACGTAGCCCTGTCCGCCCAGCAAGCGTTGATAGGCCGGATGCTGGTGATCCAGCGCCGTACCGATGGCGCGGCTGCCATCCTGCTTGGTCAGGGAGGTGCTGACGCGGATAAAGTCCTCGCCGCTGCGTACGAACAAGGTCGCCACGCCGCCGGACATCTGCTTGAACTCATCGACTTCAGCGAAGTTGTTGTTGAGCACTTCCTCGCCCAGGTACAGGCCCGGCGTCTGCACGCCCGCCACCGTCACCGGTTGCTCAGGGCGCGTACTCAAGCCGGCGCTGAAGCGCTTTTCAAACAGCCCGCTCAAACGCTGGGTACTTTCGCGCAAGGTGCTGTGGAAGGTATTGAGTTGGTCGGCCAGCAAGCGGGCCTCGCTGGCCAGGTGCTCCTCGCGGGTGTCGAGGTTGGCGGAATCCAGCGAACGCAACGCGAATACCGTGCTGCCGCTGATGACGACAGCCAGTATCACGGCGAGGGCAAGCCCCAGTTGAGAGGCAATCCGGGCGCGAGGTTGAGACATGAAGGCTCCTGGCCGAGGCCAGGATCATCCTGATCTCATAGCGCTGCTCGGCAAAATTCTAATAGGGGAAACGTTGCAGAACGGTAGTTCCAACAACCCTACTTCGGCGGGCAGGCTCAATACTTGAGCGAATCACAGGGGTATCGCGCAAACGATTGCTGGCCGGTGCGCAATCCACTCAGTCGAGGCGCTCGACCTGGGGCAATTCCATGGCCTGCACTTCGCCCTGGAGAAAGTCACCCAGCCGTCGCAAACGCTCGCCACCCGGCCGGGTCTTCGGCCACACCAGATAGTAATTTTCCCCACTGGCCACAGCGGTGGGCCATGGCAGACTCAGGCGGCCCTGGGCCACGTCTTCGGCCACCATCAGCAAGTCGCCCATGGACACGCCGTACCCTCGGGCGGCGGCGATCATGCCCAACTCCAAGGTGTCGAACACCTGCCCGCCCTTGAGCGAAACCTGGGATGACAGCCCCATGCGCTCCAGCCAGTTGCGCCAGTCACGCCGGTCCGGCGTCGGGTGCAGCAGTTCGGCAGAGGCCAGGCGCGCAACGTCCCAGGGTCCGTCGCTCAACAGGTTCGGCGCGCCCACCGGAATCAGCAACTCCGGAAACAGGTAGCTGGCTTCCCAGTCCGGCGGGAAATGCCCGTTGCTCAGCAACACCGCGCAATCGAATGGTTCCTGGTTGAAATCCACCTCATCGACGCTCATCCAGGCGCTGGTCAGTTGCACTTCATTGCCCGGCTGCAGGTGCCGGAAGCGACTGAGGCGCGCCAGCAGCCAGCGCATGGTCAGGGTGGACGGCGCCTTCATGCGCAGGATGTCGTCCTCGGCATTCAAGGTATGGCAGGCGCGCTCCAGGGCCGCAAAGCCTTCACGCACGCCCGGCAGCAACAGGCGCGCTGCCTCGGTGAGTTGCAAGGTGCGGCCGCTGCGCTGGAACAGGCGGCAGGCGAAATGCTCTTCCAGGGTACGAATGTGCCGGCTCACCGCACTTTGGGTAATCGACAACTCTTCCGCCGCCCGGGTGAACGAGTTGTAGCGGGACGCAGCTTCAAACGCGCGCAAGGCGTAAAGAGGAGGAAGACGACGAGACATGGCGAAAACTCCGACGGCGCAATATCGAAACCCTACCAGAATCATTCAGGCATGAGTTTTAATCATGCGAGCCATCGGATTTATCCCTTTGTGCAATGCGCTGTGAGCGCCGAGAATCAACCCTTCCACCCTTCCCTGACTTTTTGAGCGTGATGATCATGCAGCATCCGGCACGTACCGAACTCTGGGCCATTCTGCGGCTGTCAGGGCCGCTGATTGCCTCACAGTTGGCCCACATGCTGATGGTGCTGACCGACACCCTGATGATGGCCCGCCTGAGCCCCGAGGCCCTGGCCGGCGGAGGCCTGGGTGCGGCGAGCTATTCGTTCGTGTCGATTTTCTGCATCGGCGTGATCGCTGCCGTGGGCACGCTGGTCGCGATCCGCCAGGGCGCCGGCGACATCGAAGGCGCCACCCGCCTGACCCAGGCCGGGCTGTGGCTGGCCTGGTTGATGGCGCTGGTGGCTGGTTTGCTGCTGTGGAACCTCAAGCCGGTGCTGCTGATGTTCGGCCAGACCGAAACCAACGTCGCGTCCGCCGGCCAGTTCCTGACCATCCTGCCGTTCGCCCTGCCCGGCTACCTGACGTTCATGGCCTTGCGCGGCTTCACCAGCGCTATCGGCAAGGCCACGCCGGTGATGGTGATCAGCCTGGGCGGCACGGTGATCAACTACCTGCTCAACCACGCGTTGATCGAAGGCATGTTCGGCCTGCCGAAACTCGGGCTGGTGGGCATTGGCCTGGTCACCGCCATCGTTGCCAACTGCATGGCCCTGGCGCTGATCTGGTACATCAAATACAACCGTGCCTACGACGCGTATCCGCTGCGCAAGGGTCTGCTGCGGCCCAACCTGCATTACCTGCGGGAACTGTGGCGCCTGGGCCTGCCGATTGGTGGCACCTATGCGGTGGAAGTCGGGCTGTTTGCGTTCGCCGCGCTGTGCATGGGCACCATGGGCAGCACGCAGCTGGCTGCGCACCAGATCGCCCTGCAGATCGTGTCGGTGGCGTTCATGGTGCCGGCGGGCATGTCGTACGCGATCACCATGCGTATCGGCCAGCATTACGGTGCCGGGCAGTTGCTGGAAGCGCGGCTGGCCGGGCGAGTTGGCATAGGCTTTGGCGCAGTGGTGATGCTGGGCTTTGCAGCGGTGCTGTGGTTGTTCTCGCACCAACTGATCAGCCTGTTCCTCGACCAGCATGACCCGGCGTTTCGCGACGTGATCAACCTCGCCGTCAGCCTGCTGGCGGTGGCCGCATGGTTTGAGCTGTTCGACGGCGTGCAGACCATCGCCATGGGCTGCATTCGCGGACTCAAGGATGCCAAGACCACCTTCCTGGTCGGGCTGGGCTGCTACTGGCTGATCGGCGCACCGGCCGCATGGTTGATGGCGTTCAATCTCGGCTGGGGGCCGACGGGCGTTTGGTGGGGCCTGGCCCTGGGCCTGGCGTGCGCGGCAGTCAGCCTGACCTGGGCGTTTGAACGGAAGATGAAGCGGATGATTCGCCAGGAGCCTGAAACCCACCAAGGATTTCAAGCCGCGCAGCCGGAGTAACGGCTGTACTCGGTCAAATGTGGGAGCGGGCTTGCTCGCGAATGCGGTGGGTCAGCCATGCATTGGTTGGCTGAAATACCGCATTCGCGAGCAAGCCCGCTCCCACATTTTTGATCGGGTTCACAACATCAGATCACGCCGCCCACCAGTTCCTGGCTGTCACCAAACGTCAGGTAGTCCACCAGTTCCGCCAACGGCAACGGCTTGCTGATCAGGTAACCCTGGGCCTGATCGCAGCCGAACAACCGCAGCAACGCCAGTTGCTCGGCGGTTTCCACGCCCTCGGCGACCACTTCCAGGTTCAGGTTATGAGCCAGGTTGATCATGGCGTGCACCAGCTTGCGATTCTCTTCGCGCTCTTCCATGCCGCCGACAAAGCTCTTGTCGATCTTCAGCAAGGCAATCGGCAGGCTGTTGAGGTGCACGAACGACGAAAAGCCGGTGCCAAAGTCATCCAGGGAAAAGCGCACACCCAGGCGGCCCAGCGCATCCATGGTCTGCTTGACCAGGTCGCTGCGGCGCATCACGGCGGTTTCCGTCAGCTCAAATTCCAGCCACTGGGCTTCCACGCCGCGCTCGGCAATCAGCCGGCTGAGGGTGCTGAGCAGTTGGCTGTCCTGAAACTGGCGGAACGACAGGTTGACTGCCATGTGCAACGGCGCAATCCCGCGTTCGCGCAGGTCCTGCATGTCGCGCAGGGCCCGGGAAATCACCCAGTAGCCCAGCGGCACGATCAAGCCGCTCTGCTCGGCCAGCGGCACGAACTCGCTCGGCGGCAACAGGCCGCGCTCACCGTGGCGCCAGCGCACCAGTGCTTCCAGGCCGACGATATGCCCATCGTCGAGGTCCAGGCGGGGCTGGTAATGCAGCTCCAGTTCGTCACGACGCAACGCCCGGCGCAGCTCGCTTTCAAGGTCGGCGAGGCTGCGGGCATTGCGGTTGATGCGTTCGTTGAAGATATGAAAGGTGCAGCCCTGGGTGCTTTTGGCTTGCTGCATGGCGATGTGGGCGTGCCACATCAACGGGTCGGCGCCGGCCTTGGCGCGGGCATGGGCCACGCCGAGGCTGCAACCGATCAGCAGGCTTTCGCCATCGACCCAATAGGGTTCGGCCATGGCTTCGACGATGCGCTCGGCCATCCATTCGGCGCGCTGGGGCGCACGGCGGGTGTCGATCAGCAGGGCAAATTCGTCGCTGCCCAGGCGCGCCAGTTGATCGCCGGCCTCCAGCTGGCTCTTGAGCCGCGAGACCACTTGCAGGATCAGCCGGTCGCCGGCCTGGTGGCCGAGGGCGTCGTTGGCGTGACGGAAGTTGTCCAGGTCGAGGTGGCCGAGGGCAACGCCACGGCCTTCGTTTTCCGCCAGGCGGGCGGTCAGCAGGGTCTGGAAGCCCTGGCGGTTGGCGATACCGGTCAGCGGGTCCTGTTCGGCCAGGCGTTGCAGGGTGTTTTCCAGCACACCGCGCTCGCGCACATGCCGCAGGCAACGGCGCAATGTATCGACATCCAATGCATTCAGGATCAGCCAGTCGCTGACGCCGAGGGGTGAAACCAGGGGTTCCTCTTCCAACAGCAATACCGTTGGCAAGCTGCAGCGACCGGGGCCGGGCTGAAGGTTGGCCGTGGTCAACAGCACCGCGCTGTGATCGTCGTCGAACAGGTTGCTCACAGACTCCCAGTTTGGCGCGCTGATCAGCACAGCTCCGTCGCCCATCGGCGCCAGGCACTCGCGCAATAACGCTGCCCACGCTGGCTCATCGGCCAGTAGCAGCAAACGCAAGGGTTCGACAGGCGTAGACAAGCTAGCTCCCTAGACTCTGCAAAATTTCGTTGGCGGCGGGCATTATGACGTGCGCCCCGATAATGACCAATGATATGGGTTATCAAATGCGCACTGTGCAGCTCTAGACCGAACAATAGTCCTAAATACCCTGCACATCCTGCGGCAAAGTAACAAAACCGGCAAATTTAGATCGAGTGGTACGTCACACTGTCGTTCAGAGGCAGCAGAATCTTGCCAGCCTGTTAAAATGCCCGCCCTTTTGATCAATGACCTCCTGAATTTCGTATGTCCCGACTCAATCCCCGGCAGCAAGAAGCCGTGAACTACGTCGGCGGCCCTCTATTGGTGCTCGCCGGTGCCGGTTCCGGCAAGACCAGCGTGATCACCCGCAAGATCGCGCACCTGATCCAGAGCTGTGGCATCCGTGCCCAGTACATCGTCGCCATGACCTTTACCAACAAGGCGGCGCGGGAAATGAAAGAGCGCGTCGGCACCCTGCTCAAGGGTGGCGAAGGCCGTGGCCTCACCGTGTGTACCTTCCACAACCTGGGGCTGAACATCATCCGCAAGGAACACGTGCGGTTGGGCTACAAGCCGGGCTTCTCGATCTTTGACGAGACAGACGTCAAGGCGCTGATGACCGACATCATGCAGAAGGAATACGCGGGCGACGACGGCGTCGACGAGATCAAGAACATGATCGGCTCGTGGAAAAACGACCTGATCCTGCCCGCCGAAGCCCTGGAAGCTGCGCGCAACCCCAAGGAGCAGACTGCCGCCATTGTCTACACCCACTACCAGCGCACGCTCAAGGCGTTCAACGCGGTGGACTTCGACGACCTGATCCTGCTGCCGGTGAAGCTGTTCCAGGAACATGCCGACATCCTCGAAAAGTGGCAGAACAAAGTCCGCTACCTGCTGGTGGACGAATACCAGGACACCAACGCCAGCCAATACCTGCTGGTGAAGCTGCTGATCGGCAAGCGCAACCAGTTCACCGTGGTGGGCGATGACGACCAGTCGATCTATGCCTGGCGCGGCGCCCGCCCGGAAAACCTGATGCTGCTCAAGGACGACTACCCGTCCCTGAAAGTGGTGATGCTGGAGCAGAACTACCGCTCCACCAGCCGCATCCTGCGTTGCGCCAACGTGCTGATCTCCAACAACCCCCACGAGTTTGAAAAGCAACTGTGGAGCGAGATGGGCCACGGCGACGAGATCCGCGTGATCCGCTGCCGCAACGAAGACGCCGAAGCCGAGCGCGTGGCCGTCGAACTGCTCACGCTGCACCTGCGTACCGACCGGCCCTACAGCGATTTCGCGATCCTGTACCGCGGCAACTACCAGGCCAAGCTGATCGAGCTGAAGCTGCAGCACCACCAGATTCCTTATCGCCTGTCGGGCGGCAACAGCTTTTTCGGACGCCAGGAAGTGAAAGACCTGATGGCCTACTTCCGGCTGATCGTGAACCCGGACGACGACAACGCCTTCCTGCGGGTGATCAACGTCCCACGCCGGGAAATCGGTTCGACTACCCTGGAAAAGCTCGGCAACTACGCCACCGAACGCAAGATCTCGATGTACGCCGCCACCGACGAAATCGGCCTGGGCGAGCACCTCGACACTCGTTTCACCGACCGCCTGGCGCGCTTCAAGCGCTTCATGGACAAGGTGCGCGAGCAGTGCGCCGGCGAAGACCCGATCAGCGCCCTGCGCAGCATGGTCATGGACATCGACTACGAGAACTGGCTGCGCACCAACAGCTCCAGCGACAAGGCTGCCGATTACCGCATGGGCAACGTGTGGTTCCTGATCGAGGCGTTGAAAAATACCCTGGAGAAGGACGAAGAAGGCGAGATGACCGTCGAGGACGCCATCGGCAAGCTGGTGCTGCGGGACATGCTTGAACGCCAGCAGGAAGAGGAAGACGGCGCCGAAGGCGTGCAGATGATGACCTTGCATGCGTCCAAGGGCCTGGAATTCCCCTACGTGTTCATCATGGGCATGGAAGAGGAAATCCTCCCGCACCGCTCCAGCATCGAAGCCGACACCATCGAGGAAGAACGGCGCCTGGCCTACGTGGGCATTACCCGCGCGCGTCAGACATTGGCCTTCACCTTTGCCGCCAAGCGCAAGCAGTACGGCGAGATCATCGATTGTGCCCCCAGCCGGTTCCTCGACGAACTGCCGCCGGACGACCTGGCCTGGGAAGGCAACGACGACACACCGACCGAAGTCAAAGCCGTTCGCGGCAACACCGCCCTGGCGGATATACGCGCGATGTTAAAGCGCTAGAATCGACTACTTTTTAATCTACTTTCGGCGCGTGTTGCGCCAACAGAGGAAGCTTTCGTGGAAGCACTGCACAAGAAAATTCGCGAAGAAGGCATCGTGCTTTCCGATCAGGTACTCAAGGTCGACGCCTTTCTGAACCACCAGATCGACCCGGCGCTGATGAAACTGATCGGTGACGAGTTTGCTGCGTTGTTCAAGGATTCGGGGATCACCAAGATCGTCACCATCGAAGCCTCGGGCATTGCACCGGCGATCATGACCGGCCTGAACCTCGGCGTGCCGGTGATTTTCGCCCGCAAGCAACAGTCCCTGACCCTGACCGAAAACCTGCTGTCGGCGACGGTGTATTCCTTCACCAAGAAAACCGAAAGCACCGTGGCGATTTCCCCGCGCCACCTGACCAGCAGCGACCGCGTGCTGATCATCGATGACTTCCTGGCCAACGGTAAGGCGTCCCAGGCGCTGATCTCGATCATCAAACAGGCCGGCGCGACCGTTGCAGGTTTGGGGATCGTGATCGAGAAGTCGTTCCAGGGCGGCCGTGCGGAGCTGGATGCCCAGGGTTACCGGGTTGAGTCGCTGGCGCGGGTGCAGTCGTTGGCGGGTGGGGTTGTGACCTTTATCGAGTAATCGGTGCGGGCACGGTTAAACATGTGGGAGCGGGCTTGCTCGCGAAAGCGGTGTGTCAGTCACCGGATAGGTCGACTGATCCACCGCTTTCGCGAGCAAGCCCGCTCCCACATTTGATCTCCTGTGTTTTCTAGTGCGCGGTAGCTTGTAGGCCCGCTAGCAACAGGCGCTGATACAAGTCCTCCTTCAACCCCTCCGGCTTATCCAGTCGCATCCGTACCAAATGCTCGGGAAACGCTTCCGGCTCCGGTGCATCCAGCGCTGCCTTGCCCAGCTCCAGAATCTCCGTCAGCTTGAATTTGCTCTTGAGCCAGTTCAACGCCCGCAACAAATCCCGCTCTTCATCCGTGAAGTCACTGCCCAGCGGATACTCCGGGAACAGCCGTGGATGCCGCGCCTGAATCCCCTGCAGACGCTCCGGCGTGTTGTCGGCAAACCGCGGATCCAGCTGGAAATCCTTCGGCAACTTCCCGGCCTTTTGCGCCTGCTCGATCAAATCTTCCTGGAACCGTGAGTCGGTGATATTCAGCAGCGCCTCGATCACCCTGGCATCAGTCTGCCCGCGTAAATCCGCGATGCCGTATTCGGTGATGACGATGTCTCGCAGGTGCCGGGGAATCGTGCAGTGCCCGTATTCCCAGACGATATTGGAACTGACCTCGCCGCCCGATTCGCGCCAGCTGCGCAGGATCAGGATCGAGCGCGCGCCTTCCAGCGCATGGCCCTGGGCGACAAAGTTGTATTGCCCGCCAACACCGCTGAGCACGCGGCCGTCTTCCAACTGGTCGGCCACGCCCGCGCCCAACAGGGTCACGGTAAACGCGCTGTTGATGAAGCGCGCATCCAGGCGCTGCAAACGCTTGAGTTCTTCCTGGCCGTACAGCTCGTTGATGTAGCTGATGCGGGTCATGTTGAATTCCAGGCGCTTGCTCTGCGGCAAGTCCCGCAAACGCTCGTAAAAGCTACGAGGCCCGAGGAAGAAGCCGCCATGCACCGAGATGCCGTCGGTCTGTGCCGCTTCGTCCAGGGTGCCGGCGTTGGCCCGCTCCTGGGTCGCGACGTCCGGGTATACCTTGCGCCGCACAATCCCGGCATCGGCCAGCACCAGCAGGCCGTTGACGAACATTTCGCTGCAACCGTACAGCCCACGGGCGAAAGGCGCGACGCCGCCTTCGTGGCTGATCAGCGGTGCCCATTGGTACACATCCAGGTCGGTGAGCAACAGGCGATACGCCTCGTTATCGGCCTGGCGCGCCAGCAAGGCCGCAGTCAGTGCATCGCCCATGGAGCCGATGCCGATCTGCAAGGTGCCGCCGTCGCGCACCAGGGTGCTGGCGTGCAAACCGATAAAGTGATCCTGGAAACCCACCGGCATGTTCGGGGTGGAGAACAGCGTGGTGCTGTCCTTCTCGTCGATCAGGAAGTCGAACTCATCCATGCCCAGCTCGGCGTCGCCGGGCATGTAGGGCAAATCACTGTGAACCTGGCCCACCACCAGGATGGTTTCACCGGCTTCGCGGCGCTTGGCGATCATCGGCAACAGGTCGAGGGTGATGTCGGGGTTGCAGCTCAGGCTCAGGCGATCCGGATGTTCGGCACTGCTGGCCACCAGTTGCGCGACGAGGTTCAGGCCGGCGGCATTGATATCACGGGCGGCGTGGCTGTAGTTGCTGCTGACGTAATCCTGCTGCGCCGAAAGGCTGTGGAGCAAACTGCCGGGCTGCATGAAGAACTGTTGCACGTGAATGTTCGACGGCAGGCTGTCCTTGCGCAGTGCGGCGAGGAAGTCCAGCTCGGGATAGTCACCGAAGACCCGTTCGATAAAGGGCTCGAGAAAGCGCTTCTGCAAACCATCGCCCAAGGTAGGGCGACCCAGGGCCAGGGCGGTGTAGATGGTCAGCGCCCGGTCCGGCAACTTGGCGATACGCCGGTACAGCGCGTTGACGAACAGGTTGGGTTTGCCCAGGCCCAGGGGCATGCCCATGTGAATATGCGCCGGCAGCCGTGCCAGTACGTCGTCGACTGCTTGCTCGATTGAACACAACTGCACCATCCGACTTCTCCCGAACATTCCATGAATTGGGGTTGGACCGAGCTTGCCGGGTCTTTGCTGCAAAGAACAGCCTCAAAAGGCAAATCGCGGGCACAAAAAAAGCCGCTGGTCAGCGGCTCTTTTGGCGAAGATCGGTTTATTTCAGCCCCGACATCTTCTCGATCGCGCCTTTAAGCTCGGCATCCGAGCAATCGGCGCAGGTGCCTTTTGGCGGCATGGCGTTCAGACCGGTAATGGCCTTGGCCAGCAGGCCATCGAGGCCACCCTGATGGTCCGCGCGGTCTTTCCAGGCGGCGGTGTCACCGATTTTCGGTGCGCCCAACAGGCCGGTACCGTGGCAAGCGTTGCAGTGCTTGGCGATTACGTCATCCGGCGATTTCGCACCGCCGCCGCCGCCCGCAGCCACTGCCACTTCCATCCCCTTGCACTCTTGCCCCTGGACGCACACCTGGCCTACAGGCTCCAGGCGCTTGGCAATTTCATCATTGGTCGCAGCTTGAGCGCTGACAGCCCATAGGGCCAGTACGGTTGCTGGTGCAGCCAGCATTTTCATAATTAGGTTCACGCGTTCACCCTCAATGGTGGCTATTCACGCCTGCGGCCACGGTTTCGCAGGCGGCGAAAGTATAACGGTTAGCCCGCCCCGCCGAAACAACCCTATTAACCAAGGGGAGATTCAGCAAGACAGAATGCTGCTACGGGCGTCTCTGCGACATAGGCAGGACGCCTCTTTTCTTAAAAGTTCGCGGGTGTGGCTGCGCTGATTAGTCGCGCCGGCACTTCGAACGGATTGCGAAAACGGTGCGGCTTGGTGCTTTCAAAGTAGTAGCTATCGCCGGCTTCGAGCACAAAAGTTTCAAGGCCGACCACCAGTTCCAGGCGACCTTCCACCAGGATCCCGGTTTCCTCGCCCTCGTGGGTGAGCATCTCTTCGCCGGTATCAGCACCTGGCGGGTAGATCTCGTTGAGGAACGCAATCGCCCGGCTCGGATGCGCGCGACCCACCAGTTTCATGGTGACGGCGCCGTCGGAGATATCGATCAGCTCATTGGCTTTATAGACGATCTGGGTCGGTTTTTCCTGGAGGATCTCCTCGGAAAAGAACTCCACCATCGACATGGGAATGCCGCCCAGCACCTTGCGCAAGGAGCTGATGGAGGGGCTGACACTGTTTTTTTCGATCATCGAAATGGTGCTGTTGGTGACGCCCGCGCGCTTGGCTAGCTCACGCTGGGAAAGACCTTTCAGTTTACGGATGGATTGCAGTCGTTCGCCGACGTCCAATGCAGGAGCCTCCTAGGATTCAGGCGTTGTTGTAATTGAGCGTTATCATGGCGACAGCGTTCAGTATTTACAACACTTTGGCCTAAATCCCGGGATCTGCCATTCGTGGGTGCCGCTCAAGCGCCGGAATAGAGCCGTGGCACTCGGCGCAGGTTGCAGAAGATCTGGTACGGAATGGTGTCGGCGGCGGTGGCAACGTCACTGGCGAGGATGTTTTTGCCCCACAATTCGACGGTGGAACCGAGCCCGGCCTGGGGCACGTCGGTCAGGTCGACACACAGCATGTCCATCGACACACGGCCCAGCAACTGGCTGCGCTGGCCGGCCACCAGCACCGGGGTGCCGGTGGGTGCGTGGCGCGGGTAGCCGTCGGCGTAGCCCATGGCAACTACCCCGATGCGCATCGGTTTCGGGGTAATGAACCTGGCGCCGTAGCCCACAGGTTCGCCGGCCGGCAGTTCACGTACGCAGATGACTTTCGATTCGAGGGTCATCACCGGCTGCAAACGCGCGGCGATGGCCTGGCCTTCGCCAAACGGCGTGGCGCCGTAGAGCATGATGCCCGGGCGTACCCAGTCACTGGAAACGTTCGGCCAGCCCAGCACCGACGGCGAGTTGCGCAGGCTGACCTGGGCCGACAAGCCCTGGCGCGCCGCTTCAAACACCGCAACTTGCTCTTCGCTGCTGGTGCTGTCCAGCTCATCGGCGCGGGCGAAGTGGCTCATCAGCACGATCTTCGCGACTTTGCCGCTGGCCAGCAGGCGCTGGTAAGCGTCGTGATAATCCTTGGGGTGCAAGCCAACACGGTGCATGCCCGAATCTAGCTTGAGCCAGACGGTCAGCGGCTTGCTGAGTTGCGCCTGTTCAATCGCGTCCAGCTGCCACAGCGAATGCACCACGCACCAGAAATCATGTTCGATGATCAGCGGCAGCTCGTCGGCTTCGAAAAAACCTTCGAGCAACAGCACCGGCCCGCGAATCCCGGCGGCCCGCAGCTCCAGCGCTTCCTCGATGCAGGCCACGGCAAACCCGTCCGCCTCGGCTTCCAGCGCCTGGGCAACGCGCACGGCACCGTGGCCGTAGGCATCGGCCTTGATCACGGCGAGGGCCTTGGCCCCACCCGTGACTTCACGGGCCAGTTGGTAGTTATGGCGCAGGGCTTGGAGGTCGATCAGGGCACGGGCAGGACGCATGGCGGCAGGCTTCTAGGCGGCGGTGGGAAGAAAAAACCGGTACCCGCTGACAACGCAGGCACCGGGAGAGGATTTTTTGCTTACGGCAGAGCGGCCACAACCGACAGCTCCACCAGGATTTCCGGTTCGCAGAGTTTCGCTTCAACCGTGGCACGGGCCGGCGCGACGCCTTTTGGCAGCCACTTGTCCCATACCGCGTTCATCCCGGCGAAATCGGCGTCAATGTCTTTCAGGTAGATGGTCACCGACAGCAGCTTGGTCTTGTCGGTACCGGCCAGGTCCAGCAAACGCTCAATATTGACGAGGGTTTCGCGGGTCTGCTGTTCAATCCCGGCACTCATGTCGTCGCCGACCTGCCCTGCCAGATACACGGTACCGCTGTGAACAACGATCTGGCTCATGCGCTCATTGGTGAGCTGGCGCTGGATTGACATGTTTTGCAGACTCCTGGTGGTTGCCATAACGGGAAATATCGAGGCCTTCGGCACTGATTTGCGGGGTTTTCTTCGCCATCAGGTCGGCCAGCAAACGACCAGAGCCACAGGCCATGGTCCAACCGAGGGTGCCGTGGCCGGTGTTCAGGAACAGGTTTTTGAACGGGGTAGCACCGACAATCGGCGTGCCGTCTGGCGTGGTCGGGCGCAGGCCGGTCCAGAAACTGGCCTGGCTCAAATCACCGCCCTGAGGATAAAGGTCGTTGACGATCATCTCCAGGGTTTCCCGCCGACGCGGGTTCAGCGACAGGTCAAAACCGGCTATCTCAGCCATGCCACCGACGCGGATACGGTTGTCGAAACGGGTGATCGCGACCTTGTAGGTCTCATCGAGAATGGTCGAGGTCGGGGCCATCGCCGGGTTGGTGATCGGCACGGTCATCGAGTAACCCTTGAGCGGGTACACCGGCGCCTTGATTCCCAGTGGCTTGAGCAGCTTCGGCGAGTAGCTGCCGAGGGCCAGCACGTAGCGGTCGGCAGTTTCCAGCTTGCCGTCGATCCACACGCCGTTGATCCGGTCACCGGCGTAGTCCAGGCGCTGGATATCTTGCTCGAAGCGGAATTCGACACCCAGTTGCTTGCACATGTCGGCAAGGCGGGTGGTAAACATCTGACAGTCGCCGGTCTGGTCGTTCGGCAGGCGCAGGGCACCGGCGAGGATATCGGTGACGCTGGCCAGGGCTGGTTCAACCCGGGCAATGCCGGCGCGGTCCAGCAGCTCGTAAGGCACACCGGACTCTTTCAACACGGCGATGTCCTTGGCAGCACCGTCCAGCTGAGCCTGGGTACGGAACAGTTGGGTAGTCCCCAAAGTGCGCCCTTCGTAGGCGATGCCGGTCTCGGCACGCAGCTCGTCGATGCAATCGCGGCTGTATTCGGACAGGCGCACCATACGCTCCTTGTTCACCGCATAACGGCTGGCGGTGCAGTTGCGCAGCATCTGCGCCATCCACAGGTACTGGTCGATATCGGCGGTGGCCTTGATCGCCAGGGGCGCATGGCGCTCCAGCAACCATTTGATAGCCTTGAGCGGCACACCCGGCGCAGCCCATGGCGAGGCGTAGCCCGGCGAGATCTGCCCGGCGTTGGCGAAACTGGTCTCCATGGCCACAGCCGGCTGACGGTCGACCACGACCACTTCAAAACCAGCTCGTGCCAAATAGTAGGCACTGGCCACGCCAATGACACCGCTACCCAAGACCAGAACGCGCATTTTTATTCCCTCATCACGGCTTGACCGCTGACGTTTGTTGTTCAGCACAAAGATGTGGGCAGTATAAAAAGCAATCACCAGTGCATTTCACTATATAACTGCCTATATTTGGCGACAATTCTCGGCAAAAACCCTTTTCACGGAGGAGCATCCCCTATGCGGACCAACACTCAGACCAAGCGGGAGCTGGACAAGATCGACCGCAACATCCTGCGTATCCTGCAGGCCGACGGGCGAATTTCGTTTACTGAGCTGGGGGAAAAGGTCGGGCTGTCGACCACGCCGTGCACCGAGCGGGTCCGGCGCCTGGAGCGCGAAGGGATCATCATGGGCTACAACGCCCGGCTCAACCCGCAGCATTTGAAGGGCAGCCTGCTGGTGTTTGTCGAGATCAGCCTCGACTACAAGTCCGGCGACACCTTTGAAGAATTCCGACGCGCCGTGCTGAAACTGCCCCACGTGCTGGAGTGCCACCTGGTGTCGGGGGATTTCGACTACCTGGTGAAGGCGCGCATTTCGGAGATGGCGTCGTACCGCAAGTTGCTCGGCGATATCCTGCTCAAGCTGCCCCACGTACGGGAGTCCAAGAGCTATATCGTGATGGAAGAGGTGAAAGAGAGCCTGAACCTGCCGATCCCGGATTAAGACAGCACCACAGGCCAATGTGGGAGCGGGGACATCCGCTAGACCAATACCTGACGCGTCGACGCCATGTACGCATGAATCTGCTTTTCCACCCGTGGGTGGATCAACTCCACCGGGCGGCGGTCGTTGGGGCATGGCAAGGTCGGCGTGGTGCCGAACAAGCGGCAAATCAGCGGGCGCTCGTCGTACACGGTGCAGCCATTGGGCCCAAGGTGCACGCAGTTGAGTTCGTCCATCGCCGCTTCCTGCTCGGCAGCGGTCTTGCGCGGCAGGCGCGACATTTCCTCGGGGGACGTGGTCACCGGCCCACAGCAGTCGTGGCAACCCGGGACACACTCGAACGAGGGAATCTGCCGGCGCAGCGCATTGACTTTCTGACTGTTGCAACTCATCGACACAGGGACCGAACGGCGAATAGGCGTGGATTCTGCCCTAAAAGCCCCCGGTGAGACAGCTTCGCCCGACCGCTGTATCCTGCGTCAAATTTTCCAAACAGGGATGCTCCCCATGACCGCCAGCGCCCGGCACGCCAATTCCTACTACGCCGCCAGCAGTTTCCCGCAGCCTGATTATCCGGTGCTGACAGGTGAAATCGTGGTCGATGTGTGCGTGGTCGGCGGCGGCTTTTCGGGGCTCAACACCGCTCTGGAACTGGCTGAACGGGGTTTCAGCGTGGTCCTGCTGGAAGCCCGCAAGATTGCCTGGGGCGCCAGCGGGCGCAATGGCGGGCAACTGATTCGTGGCGTCGGTCATGGCCTGGATCAGTTCACCAACGTCATCGGCGCCGAGGGCGTGCGCCAGATGAAACTGATGGGCCTGGAAGCCGTGGAAATCGTACGGCAGCGGGTCGAACGTTCGCAGATCGCCTGCGACCTGACCTGGGGCTACTGCGACCTGGCCAACAAACCCCGCGACCTGGAACACCTGGCCGCCGACGCCGAAGAGCTGCAAGGCCTTGGCTATCGCCATGAAGTGCGCCTGCTGCAAGCCAGCGAGATGCGCAGTGTGATCGGCTCCAACCGCTATGTTGGCGGCATGATCGACATGGGCTCCGGCCACCTGCACCCGCTGAACCTGGCCCTCGGCGAGGCAGCCGCTGCACAGCGGTTGGGCGTCCAGTTGTTCGAGCATTCCGAAGCGGTGCGGATCGATTACGGCCCGGAGGTCAACGTTCACACCGCCCAGGGCAATGTGCGCGCCAAGACCCTGGTGCTGGGCTGCAATGCTTATTTGAACGGCCTCAACCCGCATCTGAGCGGCAAGGTGCTGCCCGCCGGCAGCTACATCATCGCCACCGAGCCCTTGAGCGAAGCCCAGGCAGCCGAGTTGCTGCCGCAAAACATGGCGGTGTGTGACCAGCGGGTGACGGTGGATTACTTCCGGCTGTCCGCCGACCGACGCTTGCTGTTCGGCGGTGCCTGCCATTACTCCGGACGGGATCCGAAGGACATCGGTGCCTATATGCGTCCGAAAATGCTGCAGGTGTTCCCACAACTGGCCAACGTGAAAATCGACTACCAGTGGGGCGGGATGATCGGCATTGGCGCCAACCGCCTGCCGCAGATTGGCCGACTGGCCGACCAGCCCAATGTGTATTTCGCCCAGGCCTATGCCGGCCATGGCCTCAACGCCACCCACCTGGCAGGCAGACTGTTGGGCGAAGCCATCAGCGGCCAGCAAAGCGGGCGCTTTGATCTGTTTGCCAAGGTGCCGCACATCACTTTCCCGGGCGGCAAGCATTTGCGCTCGCCGCTGCTGGCGTTGGGAATGCTCTGGCACCGATTGAAAGAACTGGTCTGAATCAGCCGCGCCAGAAGGGCTTCAAGCCTTCCCGGCGCGCCTGCTCGGCACTCAGGCCCACGTCTCGCAGTTGCTCGGGGGTCAGCTCCAGCAAGGTTTTGCGCGTATGCATGCGGTGCCAGAACAACGCCCATGAACTGAGTGTGGGGGCCTTGGTACGCGCCGCCATGCGCCGCTCCTGCCCGGCTTCCAGTTCCTGACTGTGTAACGCCAACCGCACATCGCTCATACCGCTCATTTTCCTGCCCCTCATTAACGTGTTGCCATGAGTACGTAGGATGAGCCGGCACGTAAAACCATGACAGATTCAACCACCCTGTATTAAATCCATACAGATACTGCCTATCGGCCGCTGAATCCTGTATTTTCAGCCTATCTGTACTGGTAACCGGGAAGCACCGCCATGACCCTATACGTCAACCTCGCCGAACTGTTGGGCACGCGCATCGAGCAGGGCTTCTATCGCCCGGGCGACAGATTGCCGTCAGTTCGGGCCTTGAGTGTGGAGCATGGGGTCAGCCTGAGCACCGTGCAGCAGGCCTACCGCTTACTGGAAGACAACGGCCTGGCGATGCCCAAACCCAAATCCGGCTACTTCGTACCGGTGGGCCGCGACTTGCCGGCATTGCCCGCCGTAGGCCGCCCGGCCCAGCGCCCGGTGGAAATTTCCCAGTGGGACCAAGTGCTGGAGCTGATCCGCGCGGTGCCACGCAAAGACGCCATACAGTTGGGCCGGGGCATGCCGGATGTATTGTCGCCGACCATGAAACCCCTGCTACGCAGCCTCGCCCGGATCAGTCGGCGCCAGGACATGCCGGGGCTGTATTACGACACCATCCACGGCAACCTGGACCTGCGTGAACAGATTGCCCGCCTGATGCTCGATTCAGGCTGCCAACTGACGCCCCAGGACCTGGTGATCACCACCGGCTGCCACGAGGCCCTGTCCGCCAGCATCCACGCCATTTGCGAGCCCGGCGACATCGTTGCCGTCGACTCGCCAAGCTTCCACGGCGCCATGCAAACCCTGAAGGGCCTTGGCATGAAAGCCCTGGAAATCCCCACCGACCCACTCACCGGTATCAGCCTGGAAGCGCTGGAACTGGCACTGGAACAATGGCCGATCAAAGTCATACAGTTGACCCCCAACTGCAACAACCCACTGGGCTACATCATGCCGGAGTCGCGCAAACGCGCACTGCTGACCCTGGCCCAGCGCTTTGACGTGGCGATCATCGAAGACGACGTGTATGGCGAACTGGCCTACAGCTACCCGCGGCCACGCACCATCAAGTCCTTCGACGAAGATGGCCGCGTCGTACTGTGCAGCTCTTTCTCGAAGACCCTCGCACCCGGCCTGCGGATTGGCTGGGTCGCACCCGGTCGCTATCTGGAGCGTGTGCTGCACATGAAATACATCAGCACCGGCTCCACCGCGACCCAGCCGCAGATCGCAATTGCCGAGTTTCTGAAAGGTGGACATTTCGAGCCACATTTGCGGCGGATGCGCACGCAATACCAGCGCAATCGCGACCTGATGCTCGATTGGGTCAGCCGCTATTTCCCGGCGGGCACCCGCGCCAGCCGCCCCCAGGGCAGTTTCATGCTGTGGGTGGAACTGCCGGAAGGCTTCGATACCCTGAAACTCAACCGGCTGCTGGTGGATGAAGGTGTACAGATTGCCGTGGGAAGTATCTTTTCCGCCTCCGGCAAGTACAGGAACTGCCTGCGCATGAACTACGCTGCCAAACCAACGCCGCAGATTGAAGAGGCTGTACGCAAGGTCGGCGCGACCGCCATCCGGTTGCTGGCCGAAGCGATGGACTGACCTTTTACGGGAAATAGCCGTCATATGCCCACAATCGCCCTGATTCGGAACCCATGTCATTGATGACCCACCGGCTATTACCGTTTTTCCTGCTGGGCATCCTGGCCCTGGGCGGCTGCGCCACCATCGACGCGCCACGCACACCCAGCGAGGCGCTGCCGGCCAGCGAATCTTCCTTCGGCCGCTCGATCCAGGCCCAGGCCGCTCCCTACAAAGGCCGCTCCGGGTTCCGCCTGCTGCCCAACAGCAGCGAAGCCTTCATGGCCCGCGCCGAACTGATCCGCAACGCCCAGACCAGCCTCGACTTGCAGTACTACATCGTCCACGACGGCATCAGCACCCGCATGCTCGTGGATGAACTGCTCAAGGCCGCCGACCGTGGCGTGCGCGTGCGCATCCTGCTGGACGACACCACCAGCGACGGCCTGGACCAGATCATCGCCACCCTCGCCGCCCACCCGCAGATCCAGATTCGCCTGTTCAACCCGCTGCACCTGGGCCGCAGCACCGGCGTGACGCGGGCCATGGCGCGGCTGTTCGACCTGTCGCTGCAACACCGGCGCATGCACAACAAGCTGTGGCTGGCAGACAACAGCGTGGCCATCGTCGGCGGGCGCAACCTGGGGGATGAGTATTTCGACGCCGAGCCCAACCTCAACTTCACCGATATCGACATGCTCAGCGTGGGCCCGGTGGCCGAGCAACTCGGCCACAGTTTCGATCAGTACTGGAACAGTGCCCTGAGCAAACCCATTGGTGACTTCGTCAGCAGCGCTTCCAAAGGCGACCTGGCCAGTGCCCGCGTACGCCTGGAAGATTCCCTTGCCGAGTCTCGCCAACAAAACCATGCCCTGTACAACCGCCTGCGCACCTACAAGACCCAGCCGCGCATGGACATCTGGCGTCGCGAGCTGATCTGGGCCTGGAACCAGGCGCTGTGGGATGCGCCGAGCAAGGTGCTGGCCAAGGCCGATCCGGATCCACGGCTGCTGCTGACCACCCAACTGGCGTCCGAGCTGGAAGGTGTCAGCCATGAGCTGATGATGATTTCGGCTTACTTCGTTCCAGGCCAGCCTGGCCTGGTATACCTGACCGGTCGCGCGGACGCCGGTGTATCGGTAAGCCTGCTGACCAATTCCCTGGAAGCCACCGACGTACCGGCCGTGCACGGCGGTTATGCGCCCTATCGCAAGGCGCTGCTGGAACACGGGGTGAAGCTATACGAGTTGCGTCGCCAGCCGGGAGACGGTGGCGGCAGCGGACCTCATCTGTTCCGCAAAGGTACATTCCACGGTTCGGATTCCAGCCTGCACAGCAAGGCGATCATCTTTGATCGGGAGAAATCCTTCATCGGCTCATTCAACTTCGACCCGCGCTCGGTGCTGTGGAACACCGAAGTCGGGGTGCTGGTGGACAGTCCCGAACTGGCGGAACACGTGCGCAACCTGGCACTGGAGGGCATGGCGCCCCCGTTGAGCTATCAGGCGAAGCTGCAGGATGGCCAGGTGGTATGGGTGACCGAAGACAACGGCCAACTGCACACCCTGACCCGCGAACCCGGCAGTTGGTGGCGCCGGTTCAATGCCTGGTTTGCTACATCCGTCGGGCTGGAACGCATGCTTTAAGAACAGCGACGGGACCTGTGGGAGCTGGCTTGCCTGCGATGGCGGAGTGTCAGTTTACGTATCCGGTGCTGACACTCCGCCATCGCGGGCAAGCCCGGCTCCCACAGGTGATCGCATTTCAAGTTCAGGCGGGTTGTGCGGCGCCGAACGAACCTTGGCGCAGCAACAGGATCACCAACCCCAACGCGCCCGCCGCCATCAACAACGGCAACGCATGCCCGCTGATCCACTGGCTGCCGGCACCGGCTACCAGCGGGCCGATCAGGCAGCCAATGCCCCACAGCTGCGCGATATGCGCATTGGCGCGCACCAGCGCGTCGTCGCGGTAGCGCTCGCCAATCAGGATCAGCGACAGGGTGAATAACCCGCCGGCGCTGGCCCCGAACAGCACCCACACCGGCCAGATCATCAGCGTATCGAGCAACAGCGGAATCGCCAGGCTCGTCACCAGCAGCATCAGCGCGCAGCCGAGAAACAGCGTGCGCCGAGGCAGGTAGTCCGCCAGCGCGCCAATCGGCAGTTGCAGCAACGCATCACCGACCACCACCGTGCTGACCATCGCCAGGGCAATCTCGGCGGTGAAACCCTGTTGCAGGCAATACACCGGCAACAACGTAAGAATCATCGCCTCGAATGCGGCGAACAACGCCACCGCCCAGGCAATCGCCGGCAAGCCCTGGCAGAAGCGCAGCAGGTCGCCAAAGGTCACGCTGAAGGACTCGGCAGTCGGCGCACCGGAACGGCCCAGCAGCAGGATCGGCGAGCACGTCAGCAGACCGACACCCACCCAGAAGCCAATATCGTTGTCCGTACCCAGCGCGCCCAGCAGCAACGGGCCCGACAGCTGGCTCAAGGCATAGCTGCAGCCATACAGCGCCACCAGACGGCCGCGCCAACGTTCGATCACCAGTTGGTTGATCCAGCTTTCGCCGAGGATAAACACGATGGTCAGGATCACCCCGATCATCAGCCGCAACACCAGCCATACCGGGTAGCTGGGCAATACCGCCAGCAAGCCGATGGAAATCGCCCCCGCCCACAGGCACAGGCGCATCAGGTTCGCCGTGCCCAGGCGCGAGGCCAGGCCGCTGGAGACCTTGGCACCCAGCAGCACACCGAAGGCCGGCATCGCCGCCATGACTCCGATGGCGAAGCTGCCATAGCCCCAGCTTTCCAGGCGCAGGGACACCAGCGGCATGCTCACGCCCAAGGCCAGGCCCACGCTCAAGACCGACGCCAACACGGCGAAATAGGTCGCCCAACGCATTTCCACGCTCCTGTGGATGATTTGGAGATCACACAAAACAGTGTGGGAGCGGGCTTGCTCGCGAATGCGGTGTACCAGTCAATACATCAGCGACTGTGATACCTCATTCGCGAGCAAGCCCGCTCCCACATTTTTTACAGCGGTGTTCCTGGAGGCTTACAACTTGATCCAGGTCGCCTTCAGCTCGGTGTACTTGTCGAACGCGTGCAGCGACTTGTCGCGGCCGTTACCCGACTGCTTGAAACCACCGAACGGTGCGGTCATGTCGCCGCCATCGTACTGGTTGACCCATACGCTGCCGGCACGCAGTGCCTTGGCGGTCAGGTGTGCCTTGGAGATGTTCGACGTCCACACCGCAGCGGCCAGGCCGTATTGGGTGTCGTTGGCGATCGCGATGGCTTCTTCCACGCTGTCGAAGGCAATCACCGACAGCACCGGGCCGAAGATTTCTTCCTGGGCGATCTTCATGGCGTTGGTCACGCCGTCGAAAATCGTCGGCTCGACATAGGTGCCACCGCTTTCCTGCAGCGTGCGCTTGCCGCCGGCCACCAGCTTGGCGCCATCGGCATGCCCGGCTTCGATGTACGACAGCACGGTGTTCATCTGCTGGGTGTCCACCAGCGCACCGACCGTGGTGGCCGGGTCCAGCGGGTTGCCCGGCTTCCAGGCCTTGAGGGCCTCGATCACCAGCGGCAGGAATTTATCCTTGATCGAACGCTCCACCAGCAGGCGCGAACCGGCGGTGCACACTTCGCCCTGGTTGAAGGCGATGGCGCCGGCCGCGGACTCGGCGGCGGCTTGCAGGTCCGGGGCATCGGCAAACACGATGTTCGGGCTCTTGCCGCCAGCTTCCAGCCAGACGCGCTTCATGTTCGACTCGCCGGAGCGAATCAGCAGTTGCTTGGCGATCTTGGTGGAACCGGTGAACACCAGGGTGTCGACGTCCATGTGCAGCGCCAGGGCGTTACCCACGGTGTGGCCATAACCCGGCAGCACGTTGAACACGCCTTTCGGGATGCCGGCTTCAACCGCGAGGGCAGCGATGCGGATGGCAGTCAGCGGTGATTTTTCAGACGGCTTGAGGATCACCGAGTTACCGGTGGACAACGCCGGCCCGAGTTTCCAGCAGGCCATCATCAGCGGGAAGTTCCACGGCACGATGGCCGCGACAACGCCGACGGGCTCACGAGTCACCAGGCCCAGCTGGTCGTGAGGGGTGGCTGCGACTTCATCGTAGATCTTGTCGATGGCCTCGCCGCTCCAGCTCAGCGCTTGCGCCGCGCCTGGGACGTCGATGTTCAGGGAGTCGCTGATCGGCTTGCCCATGTCCAGGGTTTCAAGCAGTGCCAGCTCTTCGGCGTTGGCCTTGAGCAGGCCGGCGAAACGGATCATGGTGGCTTTGCGCTTGGCTGGCGCCAGGCGCGACCAGGCACCGGAATTGAACGTGGCACGGGCGTTTTCTACGGCACGCTGGGCGTCGGCGACGTCACAGCTGGCAACGGTTGCCAGCAGGCGGCCATCGACTGGGCTCAGGCATTCGAACGTGTCGCCGGAAACGGCGGCGGTGTATTCGCCATTGATGTAGGCGCGGCCTTCGATCTTCAGATCCTTGGCGCGTTGTTCCCAGTCGGCACGGGTCAGGGTGGTCATGCGAGTGTCCTCCTCTTATTGAATACAAGGGCCGGGCGATGTACCCAGGCACCTTCGAAGAATTCTTGCCCGGCCAGCCAGCTGTTCGGCTCAAGGCAGCTGCCACCCTAAACCAGCGGCGATGGATGTTTCAATATATTTGACATAACGGCAGCAAACGCCCTTGCGATGTTCATTTTAATAAACATAGACTTTGAGCTCTCCAACCGCAGGCCAGACGGGACACGCCCATGAACATCCAGAATATCGTCGACTTCAGCCAGGCCAGGACCGAGCCAGATCGCTACCGTCCGGCTGCGGAGAAAATCCTCAAGGGCGACCCGGAGCAAACCGTCTACAACCACTACAACAGTCCGTGCGGCCAGATGAGCGCCGGGGTCTGGGAAGGTGAAGTCGGACAGTGGAAGGTCAACTACACCGAGCATGAGTATTGCGAGATCGTGCAGGGTGTTTCGGTGTTGCGCGATGCCGACGGCAACGCCAAGACCTTGCGGGCCGGTGATCGCTTCGTCATTCCGGCCGGCTTCAGCGGCACCTGGGAAGTGCTGGAACCCTGCCGCAAGATCTACGTGGTGTTCGAAGAAAAGGCCTGATCATTTAACAGGCACAAAAAAAAGCCCGCATCGTGAGATACGGGCTTTTTTTCACAAGAAAGAAAACCAATTACTTGATTTTGCCTTCTTTGTAGATCACGTGCTTGCGAACGCGCGGGTCGAACATTTTCTTTTCGAGCTTGTCCGGGGTAGTACGCTTGTTCTTGTCGGTAGTGTAGAAGTGACCAGTACCGGCGCTAGAGATCATTCGAATCAATTCACGCATGATTTAGCTCCTTAGATTTTGCCGTCGCGGCGCAGTTCGGCCAGCACGACAGTGATGCCGCGCTTGTCGATAACACGCATGCCTTTGGCAGATACGCGCAGACGAACAAAACGTTTCTCTTCTTCAACCCAAAAGCGGTGATGCTGCAGGTTTGGCAGGAAACGACGACGGGTTTTGTTGTTTGCGTGGGAAATATTATTCCCAGTCACCGGACCCTTACCGGTAACTTGACAGACTCTCGACATGCCTCAGCCCTCTAAAACCACATGCCCAACCCGGCATGGGTTGGCCGCTTAATCTCTCAGTCATTTGGCGCCAGGCGCCGCGTTTCTTTAGGGTCTTACCGGCTACACCTACTAGCGAAGGAACCGGGCCCCTAGAAAAGAGCGCTGCTTTATACCAGAAAGACTCCAGTGCAACAACAGGCCGTGTACTTTTATACGCGTAAATCCAGGCCATGGACGCCTGAACCGTTGCCAGGGTGGGCCGCTATAGAAGCTAACCGCTCGTCGCACAGAATGATTTACAGCGCCCGCGCGCACTGCAAAGTGCTCGGCAAAACGACCTGAGGCGCCATCAAAACAGTATTTGCGGCAAAAGCACAGGCAAAAATGGGCTAGTCATTTGTCAATCAGCCCACTACGGTAGGACTTTTCCAGACTGCACTCGCAGATGGGCCTTCGATCTGCAAAGGAAACCGAATATGCGCCTCGCTGCCCTACCGCTATTGCTAGCCCCTCTTTTTATTGCTGCACACGCCCAGGCGGCCACTACCCTGAGCGTCTGCACCGAAGCCAGCCCCGAAGGCTTCGACGTGGTGCAATACAACTCGCTGACCACCACCAACGCCTCGGCAGACGTATTGATGAACCGCCTGGTGGACTTCGACGCCACCAGCGGCAAGCTGGTCCCGAGCCTCGCGGACAGCTGGGAAGTGTCGCCGGACGGCCTCACCTACACCTTCAAGCTGCACCCGGACGTTAAATTCCACCGCACTGACTACTTCACGCCAAGCCGCAGCCTGACCGCCGAAGACGTGCGCTTCAGCTTCGAGCGCATGCTCGACCCGGCCAACCCCTGGCACAAGATCGCCCAGAGCGGCTTCCCCCACGCCCAGTCGCTGCAGTTGCCCACGCTGATCAAGAAGATCGACGCCCTCGACCCGCTGACCGTGCGCTTCACCCTGGACCACGCCGATTCGACCTTCCTCGCCGCCTTGAGCATGGGCTTTGCCTCGATCTACCCGGCGGAATATGCCGACAAACTGCTCAAGGCCGGCACCCCGGAGAAGCTCAACAGCCAGCCTATCGGCACCGGGCCGTTCATTTTCGGGCGCTTCCAGAAGGACGCGACGATTCGCTACAAGGCCAACCCGGATTACTTCGCCGGCAAGCCTGCGGTAGATAACCTGATCTTTGCGATCACCCCGGACGCCAACGTGCGCCTGCAGAGACTGCGTCGCGACGAGTGCCAGATCGCCTTGTCGCCCAAGCCCCTGGATATTGATGCCGCCCAGAAAGACGCCGACCTGAAGATCGAGAAAACCGCGGCCTTCATGACCGCGTTTGTCGCCATCAACAGCCAGCATCCGCCACTGGACAAGCCGGAAGTTCGCCAGGCGATCAACCTGGCCTTCGACAAGGCCAGCTATCTGAAGGCCGTATTCGAAGGCACCGCCGAAGCCGCCAACGGCCCTTACCCACCCAATACCTGGAGCTATGCCAAGGACCTGCCGGGCTATCCGCAGGACATTGCCAAGGCCAAGCAACTGCTGGATCGCGCCGGGCTCAAGGATGGCTTCAAGACCACGATCTGGACCCGGCCGTCGGGCAGCCTGCTGAACCCCAACCCCAGCCTGGGCGCACAACTGCTGCAGGCGGACCTGGCCAAGGTCGGCATCCAGGCTGAAATCCGTGTGATCGAGTGGGGCGAACTGATCCGCCGCGCCAAGGCCGGCGAGCACGACTTGCTGTTCATGGGCTGGGCCGGTGACAACGGCGACCCGGATAACTTCCTGACGCCGCAGTTCTCCTGCGCGGCCGTGAAGTCCGGCACCAACTTCGCCCGCTACTGCGACCCGGCGCTGGACAAGCTGATCAGCGCCGGCAAGACCACCAGCGAACAAGGTGTGCGCAGCAAGCTGTACCAGCAGGCACAGGCGCAGATCCAGCAGCAGGCGCTCTGGCTGCCACTGGCGCACCCGACCGCGTTTGCGCTGACCCGCAAGAATGTCGAGGGGTATCAGGTGAGCCCGTTCGGGCGCCAGGATTACTCCAAGGTCAGCGTCAAGCCCTGACCCCTGCCAGGGGCTGGCATGCCAGCCCCTACATCCACCCAAATTCCGCCATCGACAGCGGGTCACCCTCCCCCACAATGATGTGGTCCAGCACACGCACGTCCACCATCTCCAGCGCCTTTTGCAGCACCTTGGTCAATTTTCGATCAGCGATGCTGGGCTCGGGGCTGCCGGAAGGATGGTTGTGGCACAGGATCAGCGCCGCGGCGTTGTAGTCCAGCGCGCGCTTCACCACTTGTCGCGGGTAGACGATGGCGTTGTCGATGGTGCCTTGAAACAGCTTTTCGAAACCCAGCACTCGATGCTTGGCGTCGAGAAACAGGCAGCCGAATATCTCGTGAGGCTCGTGGCGCAGCAGTGCCTTGAGGTAGTCGCGCACGGCCTCCGGGCTTTCCAGCACCGAATCGTTGCGCAGGCGTTCAGCCAAATGACGGCGCGCCATCTCCAGTACGGCTTGAAGCTGGGCGAACTTCGCCGGCCCCAACCCCAAATGCTGGCTGAACACCGGCTGCCTCGCCTCCATCAGCGCCCGAAGGCTGCCAAATTGCGCCAGCAGATGGCGCGCCAGGTCCACGGCACTTTTGCCTGACACCCCGGTGCGCAGGAAAATCGCCAGCAATTCCGCGTCGGAAAGGTTCTCCGCTCCCAGCTCCAACAGCTTCTCCCGCGGACGCTCTGCCGCAGGCCAATCGCGAATACTCATGGCACCTCCGTGTGCATGTGCGCCGCTGTTGCATGGCGGACGCTGTGGTATCTTAGGCCATCTTTTTGCGTGCGATTTCACCTGGGGAGGGGGCATCGCAACGCCATCACTGAACTGGAAAGGCAAGCCAATGCAGCGTCTGTATCGGAAACGCATCGTTCTCGGCGTCGGCGGCGGCATTGCCGCCTACAAGAGCGCAGAGCTGGTTCGCAGGCTTCTCGACCAAGGCGCCGAAGTACGCGTGGTCATGACCCGTGGCGGCAGTGAATTCATCACCCCGTTGACCATGCAGGCCTTGTCCGGCCACCCGGTTCACCTCGACCTGCTGGACCCTGCGGCCGAAGCCGCCATGGGCCACATCGAGCTGGCCAAGTGGGCCGACCTGGTGCTGATCGCCCCGGCCACCGCCGACCTGATCGCCCGCCTGGCCCAAGGCATTGCCGACGACCTGCTGACCACCCTGGTACTGGCCACCGACGCCACCGTCGCGATCGCCCCGGCCATGAACCAGGCCATGTGGCGCGACCCGGCCACCCAGGCCAACACCCAACTCCTGCAAAGCCGCGGCCTCAAGGTTTTCGGCCCGGCCTCCGGCAGCCAGGCCTGCGGCGACGTGGGCATGGGCCGCATGCTCGAAGCCACCGACCTGGCCCACTGCGCCGCCGACTGCTTCCAGCACCTGGCCCTGACCGGCAAGCACGTGCTGATCACCGCCGGCCCGACCCAGGAAAACATCGACCCGGTGCGCTACATCACCAACCATAGCTCAGGAAAAATGGGCTTTGCCCTGGCGGAAGCGGCGGTCGAGGCAGGCGCCCGTGTGACGTTGATCACCGGCCCGGTGCATCTGCCGACCCCGGATCGCGTCACCCGAATCGACGTAGTCAGCGCCCGCGACATGCTGGCGGCCTGTGAAGCGGCGATTCCCTGCGACCTGTTCATCGCTTCGGCTGCGGTAGCGGACTACCGCCCCGAGGTGGTTGCGCCGCAGAAACTCAAGAAAGACCCTACAAGCGGCGACGGCCTGCTCCTGCAAATGGTCCGTAACCCGGACATCCTGGCGACCATCGCCACCCGTGAGGACCGCCCGTTCAGCGTCGGTTTTGCTGCCGAAACCGAGCATTTGCTGGACTATGCCGCACGCAAATTGAAAGACAAAAACCTCGACCTGATTGTCGCCAACGATGTCGCCAACCCGAGCATCGGCTTCAACAGCGAGGAAAATGCCATCAGCGTGATCGACCGCGAGTTGCACGCTACCGTTTTCGCCCAGACCAGCAAGGGCAAGATTGCCCGCCAACTGATCTCTTTTATCGCCCAACGGCTGAACCAGGTTTAATTTCCATGCACGCTTTGCAAGCCAAGATCCTCGACCCCCGCATCGGCAACGAATTCCCGCTGCCGGCCTACGCCACACCAGGCTCCGCCGGCCTCGACCTGCGCGCCATGCTCAAGCAGGACACCGTGCTTGAACCAGGCCAGACCATTCTGATTCCGACCGGCCTGTCGATCTACGTGGGCGACCCGGGCCTGGCGGCGCTGATCCTGCCGCGCTCCGGCCTGGGCCACAAACACGGCATCGTCCTCGGCAACCTGGTGGGGCTGATCGACTCGGACTACCAGGGCGAGTTGATGGTGTCCTGCTGGAACCGTGGCCAGACCGCGTTCAATATCGCCGTCGGCGAGCGCATTGCCCAACTCGTGCTGGTACCGGTGGTGCAGGCGCACTTCGAGCTGGTCGAAGAGTTCGACGAAACACAACGCGGCGCAGGTGGCTTCGGGCATTCCGGCAGCCACTGACTAAGCTGAATTGACTTAGCCGAACAAGCCGGGTGCCTCACCCGGCCTGATGCCAACGCATGGCCTTTCAGGATGAAGAATGCGCGGAACTTACCAGCAAGGTTTCCCCAGTGAAATCAGGGCATTAAGGGGGCAAAAGGGCGGAGCTTCGGCGCCGATGGCACTTTTGCACCACGAACTCTATGCCAAAAACGCCGTCTTACCCTTCAGTTTGAGCCTGCCGGTCAGCACCCTTGAGGCCAGCCCAGCCCCTTATCGATGGAGTTCCCCCCCGCAATGAGCAACCCAGCCCGAGTCGCCCCGACATTTCCCGACAGCATTTTCCGCGCCTATGACATTCGTGGCGTGGTCCCCAAGACCCTGACCGCCGAGACCGCCTACTGGATCGGCCGCGCCATTGGCTCCCAGAGCCTGGCACAGGGCGAGCCCAACGTTTCCGTAGGCCGTGATGGCCGCCTGTCCGGCCCCGAGCTGGTCGAGCAACTGATCCAGGGCCTGGCCGACAGCGGTTGCCACGTCAGCGACGTGGGCCTGGTGCCGACGCCTGCGCTGTACTACGCAGCCAACGTACTGGCCGGCAAGTCGGGCGTGATGCTCACCGGCAGCCATAACCCGTCGGACTACAACGGCTTCAAGATCGTCATCGCTGGCGATACCCTCGCCAACGAACAGATCCAGGCCCTGCACACCCGCCTGAAGACCAACGACCTGACCAGCGGCGAAGGCAGCGTCACCAAAGTCGACATCCTGCAGCGCTACTCTGACCAAATCACCGGCGACGTCAAACTCGCGCGCCGCCTCAAAGTGGTGGTGGACTGCGGCAATGGCGCGGCCGGCGTGATCGCCCCGCAACTGCTCGAAGCCCTGAACTGCGAAGTGATCCCGCTGTTCTGTGACGTCGACGGCAACTTCCCGAACCATCACCCGGATCCAGGCAAGCCCGAGAACCTGGTGGACCTGATCGCCAAGGTCAAGGAGACCGGGGCTGACGTCGGCCTGGCCTTCGACGGTGACGGCGACCGCGTTGGCGTGGTGACGGACACCGGCGAAAACGTGTTTGCGGACCGCCTGCTGATGCTGTTTGCCCGCGACGTGGTTGCGCGCAACCCAGGTGCCGAAATTATCTTCGACGTGAAGTGCACCCGCCGCCTCACACCGCTGATCAAGGAATACGGCGGTCGCCCGCTAATGTGGAAGACTGGCCACTCGTTGATCAAAAAGAAAATGAAAGAAACCGGCGCGCTATTGGCCGGCGAAATGAGCGGCCATGTGTTCTTCAAGGAGCGCTGGTTCGGCTTTGACGACGGCATTTACAGCGCCGCTCGTCTGCTGGAGATCCTCAGCAAGGAAAAATCGACCGCGCAGGAGCTGTTCCAGACCTTCCCGAATGATATTTCTACGCCAGAGATCAATATCCATGTGACCGAGGAGAGCAAATTCAGCATCATTGACGCACTGCACGATGCGCAATGGGGCGAAGGCGCCGACCTGACCAGCATTGATGGTGTGCGAGTCGATTACGCCAAAGGCTGGGGCCTGGTTCGCGCATCCAACACCACACCGGTGCTGGTGCTGCGTTTCGAGGCGGATACCGAGGCTGAGTTGCAGCGCATCAAGGACGTGTTCCACGCCCAGTTGAAACGTGTTGCCCCTGATCTCCAATTACCGTTCTGATTTTTTACCGGAGCCCTGAATGACCCTCGAACGCGAAGCCGCCGCCAATACTGCCAAGGTCCTTTCCGAAGCGTTGCCTTACATTCGACGCTACGTCGGCAAGACGCTGGTGATCAAGTACGGCGGCAATGCCATGGAAAGCGACGAGCTGAAAACCGGCTTTGCCCGCGACATCGTGTTGATGAAAGCCGTCGGGATCAACCCGGTGGTGGTACACGGTGGCGGCCCGCAAATCGGTGACCTGCTCAAGCGCCTGTCCATCGAGAGTCACTTCATCGACGGCATGCGTGTGACCGACGCCCAGACCATGGACGTGGTGGAGATGGTCCTGGGCGGCCAGGTGAACAAAGACATCGTCAACCTGATCAACCGCCATGGCGGCAGCGCCATCGGCCTGACCGGCAAGGACGCCGAACTGATCCGGGCGAAGAAGCTCACCGTGACCCGCAAGACCCCGGAGATGACCCAGCCGGAAATCATCGACATCGGCCAGGTGGGCGAAGTGATCGGCATCAACACCGACCTGCTGAACCTGCTGGTGAAAGGCGATTTCATTCCGGTGATCGCGCCGATCGGTGTCGGTGCCAACGGTGAGTCCTACAACATCAACGCCGACCTGGTGGCCGGCAAGGTGGCCGAGGCGCTGAAGGCCGAGAAGCTGATGCTGCTCACCAACATCGCCGGCTTGATGGACAAGGAAGGCAAGGTCTTGACCGGCCTGACGACCCAGCAAGTGGACGACCTGATCGCCGACGGCACCATCTACGGCGGCATGCTGCCGAAGATCCGCTGCGCGCTGGAAGCGGTGCAAGGCGGCGTTGGCAGCTCGTTGATCCTGGATGGCCGGGTGCCGAATGCGATCCTGCTGGAAATCTTCACCGATACCGGTGTGGGTACCCTGATCAGCAACCGCAAGCGCCCCTAAGCGCCGGTAAACAAAAAGGCCCCGTTCAATTCGATTGAACGGGGCCTTTTCTATTTACTCGGTCTAAAAATGTGGGAGCGGGCTTGCTCGCGAATACGGCGGGTCAGTCGACACATATATCAACTGACAAGCCGTATTCGCGAGCAAGCCCGCTCCCACATGGATCTTCTAAACGCCGAACTGCTCGCGATAAGCCTTGACCGCCGGCAAATGCTGCTTGAGCTGCGGGTCATCTTCCAGGAACTGCAACACCTGGTTCAGGGACACGATGCTCACCACCGGAATCGCGAAATCACGTTCCACTTCCTGGATCGCCGACAATTCACCGTTGCCGCGCTCCTGGCGGTTCAGCGCGATCAACACGCCGGCCGCCTTGGCGCCGTCCTGGGAAGCGATGATCTGCATCACTTCGCGAATCGCCGTACCGGCAGTGATCACGTCGTCGATGATCAGCACGTCGCCCTTGAGCGGCGCACCCACGAGGCTACCGCCTTCGCCGTGGGCCTTGGCTTCCTTGCGGTTGAAGCACCAAGGCAGATCCAGCTCGTGATGTTCAGCCAACGCCACGGCGGTCGCGGCCGCCAGGGGGATGCCTTTGTAGGCTGGGCCGAACAGCACGTCGAAGGAAATGCCGTTTTCAACGATGGCGGCCGCATAGAAACGACCCAGCTGCGCCAGGGCAGAACCCGAGTTGAAAAGGCCGGCATTGAAGAAGTAAGGGCTGGTGCGCCCGGACTTCAAAGTGAACTCACCGAAGCGCAATACGCCGCGATCGATGGCAAAACGAATGAAATCGCGTTGATACGCCTGCATGAAAAAAGCCTCAGATACCACGGATTTAGCTAATTAGGTAGACGGCGTGTATCATACACGCACGCGATTTTTGGGGCCATTTATGCGGATCATCAGTGTGAACGTCAATGGTATTCAGGCTGCAGTCGAGCGTGGTTTGCTCAGTTGGCTGCAAGCCCAGAATGCCGACGTCATCTGCCTGCAGGACACCCGCGCCTCCGCCTTTGAACTGGACGACCCAGCCTTCCAACTGGATGGCTACTTCCTTTATGCCTGTGATGCCGAAGTTCCCGCCCAAGGCGGCGTGGCTTTGTATTCGCGGTTGCAACCCAAGGCGGTCATCAGCGGCCTCGGCTTCGAGACAGCCGACCGCTACGGGCGCTACCTGCAAGCCGATTTCGATAAGGTCAGCATTGCGACCTTGCTGCTTCCATCAGGGCAGAATGGCGATGAAGACTTGAACCAGAAGTTCAAGCTAATGGACGACTTCGCCCGTTATCTGGATAAACAGCGGCGCAAACGTCGCGAGTACATTTACTGTGGCTCGCTGTACGTGGCGCAACAGAAGCTGGATATCAAGAACTGGCGCGACAGCCAGCAATCCCCGGGCTTCCTGGCGCCGGAACGGGCCTGGATGGACGAGATTGTCGGCAACATGGGCTATGTCGATGCCCTGCGGGAAGTCAGCCGCGAAGGCGACCAGTACAGCTGGTGGCCGGATAACGAACAGGCCGAGATGCTCAACCTCGGCTGGCGTTTTGACTACCAGCTGCTGACGCCAGGCTTGCGTCGCTTCGTGCGCAGCGCACGTCTGCCACGCCAGCCGCGCTTCTCGCAGCACGCGCCGCTGATCGTGGACTACGACTGGACCTTGACCATCTAAGGTCTTTTTCCAGGCACAAAAAAACCGACATCGCTGTCGGTTTTTTTGTGGGCGGTGGTTATTTGATCAACCGCAATGTCCACGGATAACGATAAGCCACGCCCTTGTTGGCCTTGATGCCCGCAATGATCGTCATCACCACCGCGCCGATCACCAGCACGGTCATCAACACGAAGCCGATCACGATAAAACCCAGCAGGAAGCAGACCGCCCAGGCAATGCCCACGGTGATCTGGAAATTCAGCGCTTCCTTGCCCTGGTCATCAATGAACGGGTCTGCATCCTTCTTCACCTGCCAGAGAATCAAGGGCCCCAGCAGGCTGCCGAACGGGAACATCAGCCCGAAGAACGCCGCAAAATGACAGAGCATCGCCCACTGGCGAACTTCCTTGGACGGTGTCGGCAGTGGAAGTTGGCTGTCACTCATGGCGTCGCTCCTTGGGATTGAATCAGTCGGCCAATGCGGCGTTCTGCAGTTCGAAGATTTCGGTCATGCCCTTCTGGGCCAGGGCCAGCATGGCATTCAGGTCCGCCGGCTGGAATGGCGCGCCTTCGGCGGTGCCCTGCACTTCAATGAAACCACCGGTGCTGGTCATCACCACGTTCAGGTCGGTCTCGGCAGCCGAATCTTCAAGATAGTCCAGATCCAGCACCGGCTCGCCCTGATACATGCCGACCGATACAGCCGCGATCATCTGCTTGAGCGGATCGCCGCCTTTCAGGCCGCCACGTTTCTTGATGACTTTGAGCGCGTCGACCAGGGCAACCATGGCGCCGGTGATGGAGGCGGTACGGGTACCACCGTCGGCCTGGATCACGTCGCAGTCGACGTACAGGGTCACGTCGCCCAGCTTGGACATGTCCAGGGCTGCACGCAGGGAGCGACCGATCAGGCGCTGGATTTCCAGGGTGCGGCCGCCTTGCTTGCCACGGCTGGCTTCACGCTGGTTACGCTCGCCGGTGGCGCGCGGCAGCATGCCGTATTCGGCGGTCAACCAACCCTGGCCCTGGCCCTTGAGGAAACGCGGCACGCCGTTTTCGACGCTGACGGTGCAGATAACCTTGGTATCGCCAAACTCGACCAGTACAGATCCCTCGGCGTGTTTGGTGTAGTTGCGGGTGATGCGGATCGAGCGGAGCTGATCGGCAGCGCGACCACTTGGACGTTTCATAGGGGATACCTGTACGGAGGACGAAAAACTGCCGAGCATTATAGAGCCGCCAGCCCTGATCGGCACGGCTAAAAAATCCTGTTACAAACCCGGGCACCGAAGCCACTGTTTGGGGCCACCCGTCCCCTTGAGCTACAATCCTGCGCCTTCGCAGCCTGTCGGCTTCAATCTACCCATCAGCCCGCCTGTTTGCGGGACTGCATCGCGAGGTACCTCCATGGTGCACAGCATGACCGCCTTCGCCCGCGTCGAAAAAGCCGGCGTCCAAGGCACCCTGAGCTGGGAATTGCGCTCGGTCAACAGCCGCTACCTGGAGCCGCACCTGCGCCTGCCGGAATCGTTTCGCGACCTCGAAGGCGCGGTTCGTGAGGCACTGCGCCAGGGCATCTCCCGCGGCAAGATGGAATGCACCCTGCGCTTTACCGAGGAAACCACCGGCAAGCCGTTGCAGGTGGATCGCGAGCGCGCCGCCCAATTGGTCGCCGCCGCCGAAACCATCGCCGGCCTGATCAAGCAGCCTGCCGCCATCAACCCGCTGGAAGTCCTGGCCTGGCCCGGCGTGCTGGTGGCCGACGCCACTGACCCACAGGCGTTGAACGCCGAGGCGCTGGCCCTGTTCAACCAGGGCTTGAAAGAACTCAAGGCCGGCCGCGAGCGTGAAGGGGCCGAACTGGCCCGCCTGATCAGCGACCGCCTGACCTCCATTGAAGAAGACGTGGTGACCCTGCGCGAACTGGTGCCGCAGATGCTTGCCACCCAGCGCCAGAAGGTCCTGGACCGCTTCGCCGACATGCAGGCCGAACTGGATCCGGTGCGTCTGGAGCAGGAGATGGTCCTGCTGGCACAAAAGAGCGACGTGGCCGAAGAGCTCGACCGCCTGAGCACCCACATCCTGGAAGTGCGCCGCGTGCTCAAGTCCGCCGGTGCCGCCGGTCGGCGCCTGGACTTCCTGATGCAGGAACTCAACCGCGAAGCCAATACACTGGGCTCCAAAGCCTTTGATCCGCGCAGCACCCAGGCTGCGGTCAACCTCAAAGTGTTGATCGAGCAAATGCGCGAACAAGTACAGAATATCGAGTAAGGCACCCTGACATGACCCACAGCACCGGCACCCTTTACATCATTTCTGCCCCATCGGGCGCGGGCAAAAGCAGCCTGGTCAAGGCCCTGACCGACGCTGACGAGCAGATCCGCATCTCGGTGTCCCACACCACCCGCGCCATGCGCCCGGGTGAAGTGAACGGCGTGCACTACCACTTCGTCGAGCGCACCGAGTTCGTCAAGATGATCGAGCACGGTGATTTCCTGGAGCGCGCCGAGGTCTTCGGCAACCTCTACGGCACCTCGCAAAGCCACCTGCAGCAGACCCTGGACGAAGGCCACGACCTGATCCTGGAAATCGACTGGCAGGGCGCCGAGCAAGTGCGCCAGCTGATGCCCAAAGCTCGCTCGATCTTCATCCTGCCGCCTTCGCTGGAAGCGTTGCACCAGCGCCTGACCAATCGTGGCCAGGACAGCGACGAGATCATCGAAGGTCGCATGCGTGAAGCCGTCAGTGAAATGAGCCACTACGTCGACTACGACTACCTGATCATCAACGACGATTTCGCTCACGCGCTGGACGATCTGAAAGCGATTTTCCGCGCCAATCAGCTCCAGCAAAAGCGTCAGCAGCAGCGTTTCGGCAAATTATTGGCCGAACTGCTCGGCTGATTGGCTCTTCCCAAAACCGCTGCAGGGGCTTTACATTGGCACTTGTAGCGCGTTTGCGATGGCCTGCGAAAAATCAGCGCTTCCCTAAACGCTGGTGATTTTTTAAACTGTTCAGTCCGCTCGCCCAACCGGGCAGCGCGCATATTGCATTCGCTCCGAGGAATACCATGGCCCGCGTAACCGTTGAAGACTGCCTAGAACACGTGGATAACCGCTTTGAGCTGGTCATGCTCTCTACCAAGCGTGCCCGTCAACTGGCCACTGGCGGCAAAGAGCCCCTGGTCCAGTGGGAAAACGACAAGCCTACCGTTGTAGCCCTGCGTGAAATCGCTGAAGGCCTGATGAGCTACGAGTTCATCGCCAACGCCGAAATCGTTGAAGACGAACCGCTGTTTGCAGCGTTCGAGGACGAGTCCAACGAGGCCGTCTAAGCCTATGCCTGGTCGACGTAGCACGGCGCGGGGTCACAGCCAACGGCAGGAGTTAATACTTTGCCGAGCATAGACGCCCTCGCCGATCGCTTATCGACCTACCTCGGCCCAGACCAGGTCAACCTGGTCCGCCGAGCGTATTTCTACGCCGAACAAGCCCACGACGGCCAACGCCGCCGCAGTGGCGAGGCGTATGTCACGCATCCTCTTGCCGTGGCCAATATTCTTGCCGACATGCACATGGACCATCAGAGCCTGATGGCCGCGATGCTGCATGACGTGATCGAAGACACCGGCATTGCCAAGGAAGCGCTCAGTGCGCAATTTGGCGAAACCGTGGCCGAACTGGTCGACGGGGTCAGCAAACTGACCCAAATGAACTTCGAGACCAAGGCCGAAGCCCAGGCGGAAAACTTCCAGAAGATGGCCATGGCCATGGCCCGGGACATCCGGGTGATCCTGGTCAAGCTGGCCGACCGGCTGCACAACATGCGCACGCTGGAAGTGCTGTCCGGTGAAAAACGCCGGCGCATCGCCAAGGAAACCCTGGAAATCTACGCGCCCATCGCCAACCGGCTGGGCATGCACGCCATTCGTATCGAGTTCGAAGACCTCGGCTTCAAGGCCATGCACCCGATGCGTTCCGCGCGCATCTACCAGGCAGTGAAACGCGCCCGGGGCAATCGCAAGGAAATCGTCAACAAGATCGAAGAATCCCTGAGCCATTGCCTGGCGATCGATGAGATCGAGGGCGAAGTCAGCGGCCGGCAGAAACACATCTACGGCATCTACAAGAAGATGCGCGGCAAGCGCCGGGCCTTCAACGAGATCATGGACGTGTACGCGTTCCGGATCATCGTCGACAAGGTCGATACCTGCTACCGCGTGCTGGGTGCTGTACATAATTTGTACAAGCCCCTGCCGGGACGCTTCAAGGATTACATCGCGATTCCCAAGGCCAACGGCTACCAGTCGCTGCATACCACGCTGTTCGGTATGCACGGGGTGCCGATCGAGATCCAGATCCGCACCCGCGAAATGGAAGAGATGGCCAACAACGGCATCGCCGCCCATTGGCTGTACAAATCCACCGGCGACGAGCAGCCAAAAGGCACCCATGCCCGCGCCCGCCAGTGGGTCAAGGGCGTGCTGGAAATGCAGCAACGTGCCGGCAACTCCCTGGAATTTATCGAAAGCGTGAAGATCGACCTGTTCCCGGACGAGGTCTACGTGTTCACGCCCAAAGGCCGGATCATGGAGCTGCCCAAAGGCTCCACGGCGGTCGACTTTGCCTACGCGGTGCACACCGACGTGGGTAACAGCTGCATAGCCTGTCGGATCAATCGTCGACTGGCCCCGCTGTCGGAACCGCTGCAAAGCGGCTCCACGGTGGAGATCGTCAGCGCACCGGGCGCGCGCCCGAACCCGGCCTGGCTCAACTTTGTGGTCACCGGCAAGGCTCGCACCCACATCCGTCATGCCCTGAAACTGCAACGCCGTTCCGAGTCCATCAGCCTGGGCGAACGCCTGCTGAACAAGGTGCTCAACGGCTTCGACAGCTCACTGGACAAGATCCCGGCCGAACGCGTGCAGGCGATGTTGCACGAGTACCGCCAGGAACTGATCGAAGACTTGCTGGAAGACATCGGCCTGGGCAACCGCATGGCCTATGTGGTCGCGCGCCGCCTGCTGGGCGAAGGCGAACAGTTGCCAAGCCCCGAAGGCCCGCTGGCGATTCGCGGCACCGAAGGCCTGGTGCTCAGCTACGCCAAGTGCTGCACGCCGATCCCGGGCGACCCGATTGTCGGCCATTTGTCTGCGGGCAAAGGCATGGTGGTGCACCTGGACAACTGCCGCAATATCAGTGAAATCCGCCACAACCCCGAGAAATGCATCCAGCTTTCGTGGGCAAAGGATGTCACTGGCGAATTCAACGTCGAGCTGCGGGTCGAGTTGGAACACCAGCGCGGCCTGATCGCCCTGCTGGCCAGCAGCGTGAACGCGGCCGACGGCAATATCGAGAAAATCAGCATGGACGAACGCGATGGCCGCATCAGCGTGGTCCAACTGGTGGTCAGCGTGCACGATCGCGTGCACCTGGCCCGCGTGATCAAGAAACTGCGCGCCCTGACCGGGGTCATCCGCATCACCCGCATGCGCGCCTAGCCCACCCATTACAAGGAGTCATTCATGACCAAGACTGTTATCACCAGCGACAAGGCACCAGCAGCAATCGGTACTTATTCCCAGGCGATCAAGGCGGGCAATACCGTCTACATGTCCGGCCAGATTCCACTGGACCCAAAAACCATGGAGCTGGTTGAAGGCTTTGAAGCCCAGACCATCCAGGTCTTCGAAAACCTGAAGTCGGTTGCCGAAGCTGCGGGCGGTTCGTTCAAGGACATCGTCAAACTGAACATCTTCCTCACCGACCTGAGCCACTTCGCCAAGGTCAACGAGATCATGGGCAAATACTTCGAACAGCCGTACCCTGCCCGCGCCGCCATCGGCGTTGCCGCCCTGCCAAAGGGCGCGCAGGTTGAGATGGACGCCATTCTGGTCATCGAGTAAAACATCCGGCGCAGCGCTTCCACGGGAAGGCTGCGCCGAATTGGTTCTTGGAAGGATTTCGTAATGCGCAAAGCGCTCGTTGCCTCTTCGTTGCTCGCCCTGTTGCTCGGCGGCTGCGCCAGCAATCCCGCCGACCTGGATGTGAGCGGCACCTGGATCAACCAGGCCGCCATCGACGCGGCAGCCAAGGGCGGCCCTTTGCGTGAAGCCCTGCAGAGCTATGGTCCGAACCTCGAATGGGAGGTGAACACCAAAGCGTCCCAGGCCCGCTACTACAACGGTTTTGAAGTAGCTGAAGGCAAGTTGCTGGGTGAAAAATCCGGCGCCTGGAGCGTCGACTTCTACGGCAGCTCCGCCACTGAACTCAAGCGTAAAGGCAAACTACTGTTGCAAGGGGCCAATGATAACGAGCCCGAGCAGCTATTTGCCCGCGCCAAGGACCCTGCCCCCGAAGGCGCGCCACTTGGCGCCAACTTCGAACGCACCCTGTACGCCGCCTATATGGGGGGCACCTGGAAAATCAGCAGCGGCAACGGCGAAGGCGCGACGGTGCAGTTCCAGGCCAATGGCCAGGTAACCGGCTTGCCCGGCGCTGATCAGTACTCGCTGTGCCTGGCGGGCGATTGCGCCTCCATGAGCGGCGGCTACGACAGTATCTGGCTACAGTTGAACGGCCAGGGCAACCCGTGGATCTTTGCGCGCAAGGGCAAGCAACTGGAGATCTTCCAGGCGATCAACACCGCCCAGGCCGACGAGGTACCCTCGTTCACCCCCGGGCCACGACAGTGGTTGCTGGAAAAACAGTGACGGAAAAAAAGGAGCCCTCAGGCTCCTTTTTCTTCAAGCCGCGATCAACCCTCCAGGATCGCCGCATACCCTTCGCGATAACTCGGATAACGCGGCACCCAGCCCAACGCCTTGGCCCGGGCGTTGCTGCACTGCTTGCTACCGGCGCGTCGCACGCTGGCGTTCTCGGCCCATTCGGTCACGCCAAGGTACTCGCGCAACCAGGCAACCACCTCGGCCAGCGGGGCCGGAGCATCGTCAACGCCGATGTAGCACTTATCCAGCACACCCCCCTGCTCCACGTGCTGCAGCAAAAACGCCAGCAAACCCGCCGCGTCATCCGCGTGAATCCGGTTGCCATATAAAGGCGGATCAATCGCCACGCGATAGCCCTGGCGCACTTGGCTCAACAACCACTCCCGACCTGGACCATAAATCCCGGTAAGGCGCACAACACTGGCGGGAATGCCGCTATCCAACGCCACTTGCTCGGCTTCCAGCATGACTTGGCCGGAATAACCGCCTGCCTTGGTCTCGGAGCTTTCGTCGACCCACTCACCGTTCTGCTGCCCATACACACTGCTGCTGGACACAAACAGCAGGTGTTTAGGTTCCTGGCCGTAGTCGTTCAACCATTCCAGCACATGCCGCAACCCTTGCACGTATGCCGCACGATAACCCGCCTCGTCGTGATCGGTGGCGGCCGCGCAATACACCAGGTAATCCACCCCGCCCACCGGCCAGGTATCGGGGCAGTCTTCATTGAACAGGTCGCCGGCAATCCCGATAACGCCCTTGGGAAGGCGCGAAATATCCCGCCGCAGGCCATGAACCTCCCAGCCCTGGGCCAGCAATTGGGTGGCCAGACGGCTACCGACATCGCCGCAACCGGCAATCACCACAGAAGGCGCAGACATCACAAAACTCCGTTCTTAAAGGTCAAGGTTAGCCCCCACAGATGACCAGCGGCCAGCAAAACGACAAATAAAGTAACTGTATTACTTCTGTTAACAAGAATTACTTGCAATAATAACCGCCCATTTGTCCTCGACCCGTTACGGTCTGGAAGGACGCTCACTCATTTTTTTCCTCTCAGGTCCGGCCAGCATGACACGCAATACATCCCCCGCTTCGCCAACCAAGCCTCACAGCCCATCCCGCGCCTGGCGTGCGATTGCTGCAGTGCTGTTCAGCGTCCTGCTGGCACCGACCGCCGCGTTCGCCGACAACACCGCGCCGGCCGCCCCGCCTGCAGCGAGCGCGCCAGCTACAGAGCAAAACGCTCCTGCGCCAGCCGCTGCACCGGCCGCGACCGACCCGGCCCTGGCCGCCGAAGGCGCACCGGCTGACGATTCCGGCGTTGTGCTGGAAGAAGACAACAGCCTGGGCATGGCCCACGACCTGTCGCCTTGGGGCATGTACCAGAACGCTGACATCATCGTGAAGATCGTGATGATCGGCCTGGCCATCGCTTCGATCATCACCTGGACCATCTGGATCGCCAAGGGCTTCGAACTGCTGGGCGCCAAGCGTCGCCTGCGCACTGAAATCGTCCACCTGAAAAAAGCCACCACCCTGAAAGAAGCCAGCGAAAGCGCGGCGAAGAAGGGCACCCTGGCGCACCTGCTGGTTCACGACGCACTCGAAGAGATGCGCCTGTCGGCCAACACCCGTGAAAAGGAAGGCATCAAGGAACGCGTCAGTTTCCGTCTTGAGCGCCTGGTTGCCGCCTGCGGTCGCAACATGAGCAACGGCACCGGCGTGCTGGCCACCATCGGTTCCACCGCGCCCTTCGTCGGCCTGTTCGGTACCGTATGGGGCATCATGAACAGCTTCATCGGCATCGCCAAAACCCAGACCACCAACCTCGCCGTCGTGGCGCCCGGCATCGCCGAAGCCCTGCTGGCAACCGCACTGGGCCTGGTTGCCGCGATTCCTGCGGTGGTGATCTACAACGTCTTCGCCCGTTCGATCGCCGGCTACAAGGCGCAGGTGTCGGACGCTTCGGCAGAAGTCCTGTTGCTGGTCAGCCGTGACCTCGATCACCTGCCTTCCGAGCGCAGCTCGCAACCGCACATGGTGAAAGTGGGGTAATCGGCCATGGGCCTGCATTTGAATCAAGGCGACGACGAGCTCGTCGAGAACCACGAAATCAACGTCACGCCGTTTATCGACGTGATGCTGGTGCTGCTGATCATCTTCATGGTGGCAGCACCGTTGGCCACCGTGGATATCAAGGTCGACCTGCCCGCTTCCAGCGCGAAACCTGCGCCGCGGCCGGAGAAACCGATATTCCTCAGCGTGAAGGCGGACCAGCGTCTGTTCCTGGGCGAAGAAGAAGTCAAATCCGACACCCTGGGCGCGGTGCTTGACGCCAAGACCCAGGGCAAGAAAGACACGACCATCTTCTTCCAGGCCGACAAGGGCGTGGACTACGGCGACCTGATGAGCGTGATGGATGCCCTGCGGGCAGCCGGCTACCTCAAGGTAGGCCTGGTCGGACTTGAGACGGCAGCCAAGAAATGATCACGACGCGCCACAAACTGACGCGTTATGGCACCAGCCTCGCCGTCGTGCTGGGCGTCCACGCCGTCGCGATCATCATCGCGCTCCAGTGGTCGGCGCCACATATGGTCCAGCTGCCTCCGGCCGCCATGGTCATCGACCTGGCACCGATGCCGGCGCCACCACCTCCGGCCCCGCCGAAGGTGATCACGCCGCCACAGCCGCCTGCGCCGGTCGAAGAGCTGCCATTGCCGAAACTGGCCGAGGCACCTAAGCCGACGATCCAGGTGCCAAAGCCGGTCAAGCCCAAGCCAAAACCACAGCCGCCCAAGCCTGTGGAGAAGAAGCCCGATCCGCCCAAGGAAAAACCTTCCGAAGAGCCGCCGAGCGAAACTCCGCAGAACAACGCGCCTACGGAAAAATCCGCCCAGCCACAACCGGGCCCTTCACCGCAGCAGATCGCGGCCAAGGCCACCTGGGAAAGTACCCTGCTGGGCCACCTGCAGAAGTACAAGAAGTACCCGCCGGGCGCCCAGGCGCGTGGCAAGGAAGGCCTGAACCGCCTGCGTTTCGTGGTGGATGCCGATGGCAACGTGCTGTCCTACGAACTGGTGGGCCGCTCCGGCAACGCCGACCTGGACCGCGCCACCCTCGACATGATCCGTCGTGCCCAGCCGCTGCCCAAGCCACCGGCCGACATGTTGAAAGGCGGAAGCATCGAGATCGTTGCACCGTTCGTTTACAACATCGAAAAACGTCGCCGCTAACCCCCACCGTGGGCACTCTCGGGTGCCCACGGCTGCTGTTCCCTCCCCGCGCATCACCGCAACCTGAACCAGGCTTGAACGAGTCGGCACCTAACTCGATCTTCACTTGTAACACTTAAAGACAACGCTAATTATCCGCGAATAGTTCTCATTAGCGGACATTCGGCATGCCCAACCTTGCCCGGCTGGCTCTCCTCCTACTGGCTTTACCCGTCGCTGCACAGGCGGATCAGCTGGTCACCCTGGTCATTCAGAACCACACCTTCAGCCCCTCGACGTTCGAGGTGCCGGCCGGTGAGCGCTTTCGCATCCAGCTCACCAGCCACGACGAAAGCGTCGACGAGTTCGAAAGCTACGACATGAAATTCGAAAAAATCATCGTCCCCGGCAACACCATCACGGTGTTTGCCGGCCCGCTGCATCCCGGCACCTACACCTTCTTCGATGACTACCACCCCGACCAGGCCAAAGGCACGGTCACCGCCGTCGCAGCCAAGGAGTAAGCCATGCTGGCCTGTCTGTTGATCGTGTTTCGTGAAGTGCTGGAAGCCGGGATTGTGGTGGGCATCGTGATGGCCGCCACCCAGGGCCTGGCAAGACGTGGGCTGTTCATTGGCGGCGGAATCGCAGCCGGCGTGCTCGGTGCCGGCATCCTCGCACTATTTACCGGCGCAATTACCCAGGCGCTGCAGGGCTTTGGCCAGGAGATTTTCAACGCAGCCATCCTGGTGGTCGCCGTAGTCATGCTGGGCTGGCACAACCTGTGGATGGCCAGTCATGGTCGCGAGCTGGCGACCCAACTGCGCAGCGCCGGCAATTCAGTACTCAAGGGTGAAAAATCACTCTGGGCCCTGGCCGTGGTCATCACCGTGGCCGTGCTGCGCGAAGGCTCGGAAATCGTGCTGTTCCTCTATGGCATCGCCGCCTCCAGCCAGACAGACCCACTGTCGATGCTGGCCGGCGGCGTGCTCGGTATCGTCGCCGGCGCCGCGCTGTCCTGGCTGATGTACCGCGGCCTGGTCGCCATCAGCCTCAAGCGCCTGTTCTCGATTACCGGCTGGATGATCGCCTTGCTTGCCGCCGGCATGGCTGGCCGGGCCGCCGCGATCCTCGCCGGTATCGACCTGATTCCCGCCTGGGGCTACCAGCTCTGGGACACCTCCTGGCTGGTCTCCGATGGCAGCCTCACCGGCCGCGCATTGACCGCGCTGGTGGGCTACACCGACCGACCTCTGGGCGTTCAATTGGTGGCGTGGCTCGTCACCCTCTCGCTCCTGGTGCTGGGTAACCGTTTACTGCATTCACGCCCGACACAATCACATTAACCGCCCCAGGAGCCCCACCATGAAACACCTGCGCAACCCCTTCGCCGCCGCACTGCTGCTCGTCAGCGCCGTGGCCGCTTCCTCCCTCGCCCAAGCCCGCGAATACCCGATTGGCGGACCGGTGCAGATCAATGACATGGAGATCGCCTCCTCGTACCTGGTGGGCATCGAAATGGCGCCCATGCCGCCAGGCATGGTGATGAGCAAGGACTCGGTACACCTTGAGACCGATGTGCACGCCACCGCCGACAACAAATACGGCCTGTCCAACGGTGAGTGGGTGCCCTACCTGACCATCAGCTACTCACTGGTCAAGGAGGGCTCGCCCGACTACAAGGAAATCGGCACGCTGTTGCCGATGGTGGCCAAAGACGGCGCCCACTACGCCAACAACGTGAAAATGGACGGCCCCGGCACCTACACCGTGGTGCTGCTCTATGAAAGCCCACAGATCAAGGGCTTCTTCCACCATGTAGACAAGGAAACCGGCGTGCCTGAATGGTGGGCTCCCTTCACCGAAACCTTCACCTTCAAGTACCCGCAAAAGTGAAATACGGGGCGGCGATACCCGATTAACCGGTGTCGCGGCCCCTACGCTGTCTGATAACGTGCGTCTATCGATTGCAGCCGGTATGCTTGGCCCGCAACCTCATGGACGCCCGCTATGACTCTTACAGAATTACGCTACATCGTTACCCTCGCCCAAGAGCAGCACTTCGGCCACGCGGCCGAGCGTTGCCACGTCAGCCAGCCGACGCTGTCGGTGGGTGTGAAGAAGCTTGAAGACGAACTCGGTGTGCTGATTTTCGAGCGCAGCAAAAGCGCCGTGCGCCTGACGCCCGTCGGCGAAGGCATCGTCGCCCAGGCCCAGAAGGTTCTGGAACAGGCCCAAAGCATTCGCGAGCTGGCCCAGGCCGGCAAGAACCAGCTGACCGCCCCGCTGAAAGTCGGCGCCATCTACACCGTCGGCCCGTACCTGTTCCCGCATTTGATTCCGCAACTGCACCGCGTCGCGCCGCAGATGCCGCTGTATATCGAAGAAAACTTCACCCACGTGCTGCGCGACAAACTGCGCAACGGCGAGCTGGACGCGATCATCATCGCCCTGCCGTTCAACGAGGCGGATGTGCTGACCCTGCCGCTCTACGATGAGCCGTTCTACGTGCTGATGCCGGCGTCCCACCCATGGACGCAGAAAGACACCATCGACGCGGGCCTGCTCAACGACAAGAGCCTGCTGTTGCTGGGCGAAGGCCATTGCTTCCGCGACCAGGTGCTGGAAGCCTGCCCGACCCTGACCAAGGGCAACGACGGCGCCAAGCACACCACCGTGGAGTCCAGCTCCCTGGAAACCATTCGCCATATGGTCGCCTCCGGCCTGGGTATCTCGATCCTGCCGCTGTCGGCGGTCGACAGCCATCACTACGCCCCCGGCGTAATCGCCGTGCGCCCACTGACGCCGCCGGTACCGTTCCGCACCGTGGCGATTGCCTGGCGTGCGAGCTTCCCGCGTCCGAAAGCGATTGAAATCCTCGCCGACTCGATCCGCCTGTGTTCGGTGGCCAAGCCGCCTGCTGCGAGCTAAGTAACGGTATGACTGAGCTGTCGCAGGTATCGGTGACGGCACTCAAGGGTGTCGGGGAGGCCATGGCCGAGAAGTTGGCCAAGGTCGGGCTGGAAAATCTCCAGGACGTGCTGTTCCACCTGCCCCTGCGTTACCAGGACCGCACCCGCGTGGTGCCCATCGGCCACTTGCGCCCTGGGCAGGACGCCGTAGTTGAAGGCACCGTCAGCGGCGCCGACGTGGTGATGGGCAAGCGCCGCAGCTTGGTGGTGCGCCTGCAAGACGGCACCGGCGGCCTGAGCCTGCGCTTCTACCACTTCAGCAACGCCCAGAAGGAAGGCCTCAAGCGTGGTACCCGCGTGCGCTGCTACGGCGAAGCCCGGCCCGGCGCTTCGGGGCTGGAAATCTATCACCCGGAATACCGCGCCATTACCGGCGACGAACCGCCGCCGGTAGACACCACCCTCACGCCAATTTACCCGCTCACCGAAGGTCTGACCCAGCAGCGCTTGCGCCAACTGTGCATGCAGACTCTGACGATGCTCGGGCCAAAAAGCCTGCCCGACTGGCTGCCCCAGGAACTGGCGCGCGACTATCAACTGGCGCCGCTGGATGATGCGATCCGCTACCTGCATCACCCACCCGCCGACGCCGACGTCGACGAGTTGGCTCTCGGTCATCACTGGGCCCAGCATCGCCTGGCGTTCGAAGAACTGCTGACCCATCAACTGTCCCAGCAGCGCCTGCGCGAGAGCATGCGTTCGCTGCGCGCGCCGGCCATGCCCAAGGCCAAGCGCCTGCCTGCGCAATACCTGGCCAACCTGGGGTTTGCACCGACGGGCGCCCAGCAACGGGTCGGCAACGAAATTGCCTACGACCTGAGCCAGAAAGAACCGATGCTGCGGCTGATCCAGGGCGACGTGGGCGCGGGTAAAACCGTGGTCGCCGCCCTCGCCGCGTTGCAGGCCCTCGAAGCCGGCTATCAGGTGGCGCTGATGGCGCCCACCGAGATTCTCGCCGAGCAGCACTTCATCACCTTCAAGCGCTGGCTCGAACCGCTGGGCCTGGAAGTCGCGTGGCTGGCCGGCAAGCTCAAGGGCAAGAACCGCGTAGCCGCCCTGGAGCAGATCGCCGCCGGCGCCCCGATGGTGGTGGGCACCCACGCGTTGTTCCAGGACGAAGTGAAGTTCAAGAATCTGGCGCTGGTGATCATCGACGAACAGCACCGCTTCGGTGTGCAGCAGCGCCTGGCCCTGCGCCAGAAAGGCGTGGGCGGCCGCATGAGCCCGCACCAGTTGATCATGACCGCCACACCGATCCCGCGCACCCTGGCCATGAGCGCCTACGCCGACCTCGACACTTCGATCCTCGACGAACTGCCGCCGGGCCGAACGCCGGTCAACACCGTGCTGGTCACCGACACCCGCCGCGTCGAAGTCATCGAACGGGTACGCGGCGCCTGCGCCGAAGGCCGTCAGGCGTATTGGGTGTGCACGCTGATCGAAGAATCCGAAGAGCTGACCTGCCAGGCCGCCGAAACCACCTATGAAGACCTCACCAGCGCCTTGGGTGAACTCAAGGTCGGGCTGATTCACGGTCGCATGAAGCCGGTGGAAAAGGCCGCGGTAATGGCCGAGTTCAAGGCCGGCAACCTGCAATTGCTGGTGGCGACCACGGTGATCGAAGTCGGCGTCGACGTCCCCAACGCCAGCCTGATGATCATCGAGAACCCCGAGCGCCTGGGCCTGGCGCAACTGCACCAATTGCGCGGCCGCGTCGGCCGGGGCAGCGCCGCCAGCCACTGTGTGCTGCTGTACCACCCGCCGCTGTCGCAGATCGGTCGCCAGCGCCTGGGGATCATGCGCGAAACCAACGACGGCTTCGTGATCGCCGAAAAAGACCTCGAACTGCGCGGCCCCGGCGAGATGCTCGGCACCCGCCAGACCGGCCTGCTGCAATTCAAGGTCGCCGACCTGATGCGCGATGCCGACTTGCTGCCCGCCGTGCGCGACGCGGCCCAGGCGTTACTGGAGCGTTGGCCGGAACACGTCAGCCCGCTGCTGGATCGCTGGCTGAGACATGGGCAGCAATACGGCCAAGTGTGACGGCTGACTCACTTAGACAACCCTCACTTGTATCAAGCTGGTTATACTCCAATGACTGTAGGAAATTGGATTCAGGCCATGTCAGAAGTTGCCCTCGCCACAGCTCCACCGACTGCACCCTCGGTGATTCGGACGCTGCTTGCAAAGCTCGCCATCAGCTACACGGAAGTTACCGAACGCCCCGGCCTGAACCCGGCGCAGAAGGTTCAAGCCGTACTGCTCGATGATGCCGTGGGTGCGCTCATGGTGCTGTTTCCACAGAACCAGTTGCTGGACCTTAATCGCCTCGCCGAGCTCACCGGTCGGCGCCTCAAGGCCGTGTCGCCGGAGCGCCTGGAGCGCATGCTCGGCAAGCACAGCCTGAGCCTGCTGCCCGGCCTGCCGCCGCTGACCAGTTCTCCCTGCCTGTACGAAGAAAGCCTGTTGCGTGAGCCGACCGTGCTGGTGCACTCGGGCGAAGCCGGGCTGCTGCTGGAGATTTCCAGCGACGCGTTCAAGAGCATGCTGACCAAGGCCAGCGCCGCGCATTTCGGCGAGCCGCTGAGCAACATCCGGCCAAACCTGGATCGCCCCAATGACGACCGCGAGGAAATCACCCAGGCGATGCAGGCGTTCACCGCCCGCCGTATCCAGCAACGCCTGGAAGCGACCATCGAAATTCCACCGCTGGCCGATACCGCGCAAAAGATCATCAAGCTGCGGGTCGACCCCAACGCCACCATCGACGACATCACCGGCGTGGTCGAAACCGACCCGGCCCTGGCCGCCCAGGTGGTGAGTTGGGCCGCGTCGCCCTACTACGCCTCGCCGGGCAAGATCCGCTCGGTGGAAGACGCCATCGTGCGCGTGCTGGGCTTTGACCTGGTGATCAACCTCGCACTCGGCCTGGCCCTGGGCAAGACCTTGAGCCTGCCCAAGGACCACCCGCAACAGGCCACGCCGTACTGGCACCAGTCGATCTACACCGCCGCCGTCATCGAAGGCCTGACGCGCGCCATGCCCCGCGCCCAGCGCCCGGAAGCCGGCCTGACGTACCTCGCCGGCCTGCTGCACAATTTCGGCTACCTGTTGCTGGCCCACGTCTTCCCGCCGCACTTCTCACTGATCTGCCGGCACCTGGAGGTCAACCCGCACCTGTGCCACAGCTACATCGAGCAGCATCTGCTGGGCATCAGCCGCGAGCAGATTGGTGCGTGGTTGATGCGCTACTGGGACATGCCGGACGAACTGTCCACCGCCCTGCGCTTCCAGCACGACCCGACCTACGACGGCCAATATGCGGAATACCCGAACCTGGTGTGCCTGGCCGTGCGCTTGCTGCGCAGCCGCGGCATCGGCTCGGGGCCGGATGAATCCATCCCGGACGAACTGCTTGAGCGCCTGGGGCTGACCAGGGACAAGGCAGAGGATGTGGTGAGCAAGGTGCTGGACGCGGAAACGTTGTTGCGCGAGTTGGCGTCGCAGTTCAGCCAGGGATAAATCGGGCGCCTGTTACACCGTATTCGCGAGCAAGCCCGCTCCCACATTCGACCGAGTTCCAACTTTGGAATGGGATTGAATGTGGGAGCGGGCTTGCTCGCGAATGCAGGCGACGCAGTATTGCTGAAGAACCCCCTAGCCTTTGGGCTTTTTCTTCGGCTTCAAATACTTGGTCAACCCCTGGAACCAGATCACCAGCGCCGGGTTGCCCTTGATCTGGATCGACTTGTCCTGAATCCCCGTCATGAACGCCAGTTGCTTGTTCTTCGCCTGCATCGTGGCGAAGCCGTAGGCGGCGTCTTTGAAGGCGATGGCAAACGCAGGCGCGGGATGAACACCCGAGCGGCTGGTAATGCGCTGGTCTTTGACGATGAAGTGACGGGCAACCTTGCCGTCGAGGGTCTGCAACTGGAACGCCAGGTCCTTGTCACCCAACTGCTGCTGGAACGCAGGGTTGGTGCGGCTGGCTTTGCCCATCAACAGGCCAAGCATCCAGAGAAGAAAACGAAATTTCATGCACACGGCCTCAGTGTAATTATTGGGTGGCCGCAGCAGTTTAACGATTTGTGCAAATAACGCTACCGATCTCCCGTTTTAGCAGGAGATCGGCTGGCGTTTAACGCTTATAGCAACAACTTTCCTCAGACGTTAGGGCAAGGAACCGGTGCCCAATCCGCCAGGTTCGGATCACGGCAAGTGCCTTCGATCTGCGCTTTACCGGCGCTGGCAACCTGCTTGCTTTCAGCTTGTTTGGTCTGGGCGGTCTGGATGGTTTTCTCGGTGGCTACGGCTTCTTTCGGCACGGTTGGCAGTACCGGCTTTTTCGCGACTTTTACCGGCTTCTTGCCTTTGGCTGGCGTCACCACCGGCGTCGTATCGGCAGTCGCAACAGTGACCACGTCGGCGCGTTGTACGCCCACTTGTTGCAGATCCTGCTCGTACGCCTGGGTGTAGTTGTTCAGGTCTTCGCTGGCCTTGCCGTTCACCGCGACGATCAGGTCGTTGGACTCTTTCAGGCCCGAGACGATTTCTGCCAGGCGCTTGCGGCCTTCAACGTCGTTGACGGTCTTGGCCTTGCGGTCGGCCACCAGCTTGGTGAACGCGCTCTGGTAGCACTGCTGGGACGCCTTGGCGTACGCGGTGCTGCGGTCGATGTCGGAGGCACGCTTGTTGACGTCGGTGGCGTAGGAGGCGATGCGCTGGTTGTCATCGGTGATCTGCTTCTGGCGCTCGGTGTAGTAACCCGCAGCACCACCGGCCAGGGCGCCGCCCGCTGCACCGATGGCAGCGTTGCGGCCGCGCTTGTCGGAGTCGCCGGTCAAGGCGCCCAGCAATGCACCACCGGCCGCACCCAGGGCGGCACCGGTGACCACCGACTTGGTCAGGTCCGAATCGGTAGCACGCAGGTGCTGCACCGGCTCGTAGCAGTTCGGGTAGTACTCGACCTTGGTGGTCGAGGCGACCTTGTTGGTCGGCGACGTTGCGCAACCGGTCAGCACCGTGCTGAAGCCTGCGGCAATCAGCAGCAGATGACGCTTGGAAACTGCCTTACGGGAAAAAATCATCGTTGTGTTCTCTTTTAAGTTTGACTTGCCCAGCACGGCCCACCGCCGCCTGAGTCCCTTCCAAGCTCGCCGTACAACCAGCGGTCAAGACCGCTGACCGCTCGCTGCGAGCAATTCCTTCAAAATCGTTGCCGGGTCGGCCCGCTGTTGCTTGCGGTAGTTGCCCACATGGCGAACGAATAACGTCGCACGCGTCACCAGGCTCTTGCCCAGTACCGGCTTGCGATCCAACTCTTCCTTGATCCGTTGAAACTGCGCCTGGATCACCGCATCGGTGTAGCGCGTGCCGGTGGCCAGGTTGTCGATGTAGATCGCCACCGCGCCGTCCAGCGCACTGCGCCCATTGGTGATCGCCGTGGCGAACAGCTGCGCGCTGGCCTCGTCCTTGGCGTCGATGGCCTGCTGGCGGCTCTTCTGCAAATTGATCAGGCGGATGTTGTAGTTGTTGATGGTCTCGGCCACCAGGGCCGCGGACTGAATCAGGTTGCCGGCCGCTTCTTCGCGCTGCTGGGCGATCAGCGAGACGTTGCGCTTGAGCTCTTCGTTGACCAGGCCGAGCTCCGCTTGCAGGCGCGGGTCGACGCTGGCGGCGATGATGCTGTCCAGGCGCTTGGTCGGGTCCTGGGCGTCGTCGATGGCATCGGTCAGCGAGGCCAGGCGACCTTCCTTCTGCCACTGGGCGAACAGTTCCTTGTAGCGCGAACGCGGTGCCGACAAGGCGCCAATCGCCACGCGAAAGCCGGTGGTCTCGTTGCTTTGTTCGGTACCGTCTGCGGCGAACAACGGGTACTCGCGGCGCATGCCGGTGAACAGCGTGCCCTCGCCTTCCAGGTAGTTGCCGCCCTTGACCACGAACCCACCATAGGTGCCCTGGCGACGCCCGGCGTGCACCAGTTGAAAGGACTCCTGGACCATTTCCGCTGCGTTGCCGATCACATCGAACATGCCGATCGGGTTGGGCAGCTTGGTGCCGATGGGCATCAGCCGTGCGGCCTGGCCGGTGCCACCCGCGACCTGATTGAACACCGCGTAATCGGCAAGGGGACCATCGCTTTCGCTGCCCTCGGTACGCCGTGGAAACAGTCGGCCTTCAAGGTCCTGACGGCTGACCGCCTGGCCACCGCGCGCGGCAAACTCCCACTCCACTTCGGTAGGCAGGCGCACAAAGCCCAGGCCGCCGTCGTCCGCCGAAGCACCGCGACCACTCACCGGCAGCAGCTCGCGGTGATATTTCATCAACCAGGCGCTGTACACCGCCGAGAAACGTTCGGCTTCAAAGCGCGACAGCTTGACCTTCGGCAAGCGCGCCGCCATCCCGGTAGGTACATCGCACGCCGGGGCGGGTTCGCCACTGGCCAGGGATTGCGCCTGGGACATGACCTGCGCATATTGCCGCGCAGTGACTTCGTACTTGCCGATGAAGTACAGCATCGGCTTGAGCGGGGTCTTGGCGTCGGTCTTCGGCATCAGCGGCGCAATGACCTTGTTCCAGTCCTTGGGCAGGTCCTTGAGGGTGAACTGGCCGTTGATGAAGTCGCGGCGATAACCGGAAATGAACGACTGCTGATAGCCCGCTTCACCTTCGCTGAACGGGTAGCCGAGGCTGATCTCGCGGTCATCCAGGGTGCCCTGGGCCAGCACGTAGGCATAGCGGAACACCATGTTGCCTTCGCAGGGCAGCGGCAGGCTGACGTCATCCGGCAACGGCTTGGGGTTGTCCAGCTTGTCGCTCGCCTCATCGGCCCAGGCCACACAGGACAGGATCAGCGCCATGGCGGCGCCCAGTAACTTATACATCTCTGATTCCTTCAGAAGCCTGGATACGCGCCACACGCCAACCGCCACACGCCGCCGCCACGGCGCTGACGCCGAGGACAGCTGCCAGGGCCAGGCCGTAGTGACGCGCCAGCAGGTGACTGGCGTATTCGCCCGGCACCTGCACGAATAATTGGTTCAGGCCGGACTCTGCCAAGCCATATAAAAGCCCACTCAATACAGCGGCAAACCCCGCGCTGTAGAGCGCCTGCAACACCACAAACAGCAACAACCCGGCGGTGGAAAACCCCAACAGCCGCAATACCGACAGGTCCCGGCGCTTGCGTGCAACCGACGCCAGCGCCGCGGCAAAGATCGCGGCAAACGCGCCCGCCAACGCCAGCCCGGCGATGATCCAGAACACGATCGACAGGTTGCGGCTCAACGACTGCACCTGGGCGATGGTCTGGGCCTGGGTCGACACCAACAGATTCTGCCCGGCGAAATACACCCGCAGCGGCTCCACATCCACCAGGCGCCGCGCATACAAGCGGAACGCCGGGTATACCCGCTGCTCGCTGACGCCCACCGCATCGCCGTCCCAGCCAAACGCCGGCACCGCGCGGCCATCGCGATAATCTTCCGCTGCTTCCAGCAAGCCCAAGGGCGCAAACAATCCATCCCGGGCGAAGGCTTCCAGCGGCGCTACCTGCAGCACTTGAACCCGCAGGCGTTGCGACTCGACGCGCCCCGCCACCTGGCGCCCAAAACTCGCCTCCAGCCAATCCCCGGCCTTTGCCCCGAGCTTTTCGGCAGCGGTGTGGCTCAGCACGATCTGATCCAGGCCCTTGGGCATCAGCAGGCCGGCCAGCAATGGGTCGTTGGCGGCGGTCGGCAGCATCTCCAACGTCACCGTCCCCAACTGCGCCGTCGCCGCAATCTGCCGGGTGCGCGGCAAAGCGAACGCCACGTCGCTGCGCTTGCGGAGCTGCTCGACAAATTCACTGCTGAATCGACCACCGCCCAACGGAATAATTTCCCGAGTGGCCGGGTCGTTCTCCAAACGTTCGGTCAAACTGCTAACCAGTCCAAATTTCAGGCCGAACAACACCAGCAACGGCGCGATCACCGCCACCAGCGCCAGCACCGAACACACCGACAGCCACGCATCGTTGCGGTAATCCTGCCAGGCCAGGGAAGCCACCAGGGCGATACGCATCAGCACGCCTCCCCGAGGGTGGCGGTGACGCCGCCGTCGGCGTCGCGACGGCAACTGATGCGCCGCACCTGCAAGCCGCTGGCCCGGGCCAGGGGTTCATCATGGGTGGCGATCACGCAGCACGCGCCGTTATGCCGGGCCTGGGCCAACAGCGCCTGCATCACCCGCTCGGCGTTCAACGGGTCGAGCGCAGCGGTGGGCTCATCCGCCAGCAACAGCTGCGGACCGTGGGCCAGGGCTCTTGCGCAACTGACCCGCTGACGCTGGCCGACGGACAACGCCGCCGGCTTCTTGTCCAACTGATCAGTGATTTCCAACTGCTCGGCCAACCGCGCCACGCTGCCGTCGTCTTTCAAACCCAGGAGTTGCCGCGACAACGCGATGTTGCCGCGCACATCGAGAAAGCCCAGCAGGCCGCCGGTTTGCAGCACGTAACCCAGGTGCCGACTGCGTAGCTCCGCCAGCGCGCTTTGCTGGTCACCACGCCAAAGCCCGGCAATGTCGACGCGGTTGAAATCGAACTGCCCCACCTGATCCGGCGCCAACACCAGCGCGAGCAAATCCAGCAAGGTGCTCTTGCCACAGCCACTCGGCCCGACCACCGCCAACTGTTCACCCGCACGCAGTTGCAAGCCCGGTATCACCAGGCTGTAGCGCTGGGCACCAACGCCCCGGCTCTTGTGCACTGCGCTCAAGTTCAGCATTACGGCAGCGTCGACAGCGGCACGCGGTACAACGCATCACCCGGCTCGGCATCGCCGAAACGGACCCAGTTGGCCACATCGTTATGGAAGGTTTCGTAGAGGCGGATCTTCGAATCCAGCTCGTCGATAAAGTCTTCCTGCTCGGCCACGCTCAACGACAGCCACAAATCCTGGGTCATGTTCAGCGACTTGCTGCGGTACGGCAGGCCTTCCAGGTATTCGCCAAGGATGCCGCCGTCCGCCAGGTTGCCGCCCTTTTTCAAGGCCTGTGGATCACGGCTCATATAGGCCGAGGCGCTGGCGATTTCCTGGAAGAAATCCTTCGGTGAGGTCTGGGTTTTGCGCGCGGCGTCGACGATCAGTTTCAAGGACTGCTGCAAATCGTTGAGCTGCAATTTGGTCAGCATCACGCACACCTGAAAGGCCGGCAGCGCGGTGTTGGTCAGGTCGCGATCGGCGGTCCAGGCACTCACCAGTTGCGGCGCCTGGCTCGCGGTTTTGCGGCCGAGGAAATCCATGTGCATCGCGTAACCGACGGCGGCGGATTTGTCCGCCAGGGTCGGCGCGGCACTGAGCAGCGGCACCGGCTGCGGCGTGTTGCTGCGCACCTGATGCACCAGGTTGGCGAACACCGTGCCGATCTCGTCGACCCGCTCGCCGAACTTGCGCACATCGCCACCGGGCACCGGCGTGTACAGGTCGCCGATCTGCGGGTTGGCGTCGGCGGTCAGGGTGCGGTACTGGGTTTCGGCGCCGCTGTGGGTTTTCTTCCCGGCGTCGGTGCGCAGGTGCAAGGCGTAGATCTTGATCTGCTTGCCCAATGCAGCCTGGCGTACTTCGGCTTCGTTCATCTGGGTGGTGGCGAACGGGTCGTTCTTGCGCAACGCACCGGCGTCGGTCACCAGCAGGATCAAGCGCCCGCCGTAGCCGGACCAGTCCATGCCTTCCACCGCCTGCATGACACCGGCGAACGCGTCTTCATTGAACGAGTGGCTGGACACCGTCGACGCTTTGACCTGCCGCGCCATGTCGAGGAAGCGCTGCGGGTCGCGCCCTTGGTCGAGGGTGATCAGGGTCTTGGCCACATACTCCAGGCCGGGGGTTTTCTTGATGCTGTTGCGAAAACCCACCAGGCCAAAGCTCACGCTGTCCAGTTCGCCACGCTCGGCGATGCGGGTTTGCAGCTCGTGGACCACGTCGCGAACCTGGTCGATGTAGGGCTGCATCGACACCGTGGTGTCGACCACCAGCACCACCGCAGTGCGGAAGGCGTCGGCGCTGGCATCGATCGCCGGCGTTCGGCCGACAGCCTTGGCGATGACATTAGGCGTGTTGCCCGGGTCGATGGAGGCGACGTTGAGCAACTGCACCGGCTGGCCGTTTTCGTCGAAGCTCTCTTTGGAGTCGAAGATCGGCAGCAGGTAAAACTGGTTCTGCGGCACAGCACTGGCGGCCGGTTCCAAGGCCAGCACTTGCTGGTTGTCCTCGCTGTTTTTCTGCACCTTGAGCAGCAGGTTTTTCGCTGCGGCAGGATCGGCCAGCAGCTTTTCCACTTCCGCAGATTGGCGCAGGAACATCACCGGCGCCCGGCCCGAACGCTCGGTGAACTTGAGCACCAGGCTCTGCTTCCAGTCGCTGGCTTGCGCCGCCGGCAGCCAGCCGTCGCTGCGCCCGTCGGTGGCGGCGCCAACCCGTAGCCAGGGGCTGCCGTCGACGTCCTTGCGTTGGTAGACATAGAGCACGGAAAACGCCGGCAAACCTTCGCCAGGCGCCCCGCCCGCTTCGTGGGAAAGCTTGGCGCCAGGCTTGCTCAGTACCCGCTGGAACAGGGTTTTCTTGCCGGCCATCAGCAACGGGCGTTGGCCGCCGTCGGCCTGCGCCGCGACCGGTTGCGCGGCAGGCGGCGCGATGGTCTTGGCCGCCTCGGCAACCGGCGACGCGGCGGCTGGCGCGTCATCTTTCAACCACCAGTAACTTGCGCCCGCAATCGCCAGCGCGACTGCCACGGCAACTGCCGCCAACGCCAGCACCGGCCCACGGTTTTGTCCGGACACGGCCGAGTGTTGCGTCGGCGTCACCACCGGTTGCCGCACGGGTTGTGGCTGCGGCTTTTCGGTCGGGATTTCGATGGAAACCGGCGTGAGTCCGGCCAGGTCATTGGAGACCGCAACCGGAATCGGCAGGGGCCGAATCAACGTCGCCTCTACCTGCTCCTCCTTCGGCAACTGATCCAGCGCCCGCAACAACGCCGCCGCATCCGGGAAGCGTTCCGCCGGGTCTTTGGCCAGCAGCTTGCGCAGCACCTCCTGATAACGCCCATGGTGCACCGGCAACTCCGGCAGCGGTTCAGTCAGGTGCGCCAGCGCAGTGGAAAGCGCATCGGTGCCGTTATAAGGCAGCTTGCCCACCAGGATTTCGTAGAGCACCACGCCCAACGCATACAGGTCGGCGCGCCCATCAATCTCCTGGCCCCGGGCCTGCTCCGGGCTCATGTAGCTCGGCGTGCCGACGGCAAATCCGGCCTGGGTGAACTGCGTGCGGTCATCCAGGGACTTGGCGATACCAAAGTCCGACAACACCGCCGTGCCATCCGCGCGGAACAGAATGTTCGCCGGCTTCACATCGCGATGCACCAGACCCTGAGCGTGGGCGTAGCCCAGCGCCGACGCGATCTGGCGGATATACGTCAGCCCCTGCTCCGGCGTCAGTCCCGCGGCGATCCGCTCCTTGAGCGTGCCATTGGGCAGGTATTCCATGGCCATGTAGTACAGCTCACCGACATTGCCGATGTCATGGATGGTCACGGTGTGCGGGTGGGACAGGCGCGCCAGGGTCTTGCCTTCGCGCAGGAAGCGCTCGCAGAAGCTCGGGTCGGCCGCCAGCGCCGCCGCCATGATCTTCAGCGCCACCTTGCGCTCCAGGGAACGCTGGGTCGCAAGGTACACGCTGGCCATGGCGCCAACGCCGATTTCGCCTTCGATGTCGTAGCCGGGAATGATGATGTTCATGTCGACACCTTCACAACGATGGCGGTGATGTTGTCCGGCGCGCCGCGATTGAGCCCCAGGTGCACCAGGCTGCGGACGATTTCGTCCGGCTCGGCATGGCTCAGTACTTCGCGGATCTCGTGGTCTTCGACGGTCTTGTTCAGGCCGTCGCTGCACAGCAGGTAACTGTCGCCGGGGGCGATCAACAGGTCGACCGACGACAACGCCAACTGTGCTTCCACGCCAATCGCGCGGGTGACGATATTCGCCCGTGGATGCACCCGCGCATCGGCTTCGCTGAGCAGGCCGCTGTCCTGCAAGTCCTGCACGTAGCTGTGGTCGCGGGAAATGCTTTCCAGCAGGCCGTCGCGCAGGCGATACAGGCGGCTGTCGCCGGCCCACAGGCACACGCCGCGCAAGCCTCGGGTGGCGAGCAACACCACGGTGCTGCCCATCATGGTCACGCCACGGTGGGCGGTTTCTTCGCGCACCGCGCCGTTGACTCGCAGCAGGTCGCTGCGCAACGCCGCCGTGTATTCCTCAAGGGAACGGCCCACGGGAATGCTGCGCAGGCTGTCGACGATCAGGCTGCTGACGTAATCCCCCGCCGCGTGCCCGCCCATGCCGTCGGCCACCACCCACAGGCCGTTTTCCGGCAGGTCGAGGCAAGCGTCTTCATTGACTTGGCGAACCATGCCGACGTGGCTTTTGCTGGCGGATTTGAACGTGGACCGCATCTACACAACACCTTCTTGGCCGAGCAAAAATTGCGCAAAATCGTCGGCAGCAGGCAAGCCCTGACACCGCATTAAACCGGGAGAAATCTGTTGCGAACCACGGCCCCACCACAGGCTCGCGCCTTCGCAGGCCTGTTCGGCAAGCGCAGTCATCCGCGCCTGCGGGTCTGTGGCGTTGACACGCTGCAAGCCCGCAAAGCGACTACCCAAGGTGCGAGGTTGGCAGGCTGGAGCGCCGAGGGATTCGATCCCGCCGCTGAAACCTTCGAAGCTGGCGCTGGCGTCCAGCGTGCTCAGCAACAACTCTTCCACCTGTTCAAACCAGGTGTCCGGGCCGCCAACGACGGAGGCCGGGTCGGTGTCGTGATCCAACAGCGCAGCCACCGTCAGCGGGAAATAGCGCCCCACCCGGTCGATGCTCGGCATCACCACGCCCACCGCCGCGTCCGGCCCGCACACACCCGGCGCCAACACGAAGCGCCACAATGGGCTGACCAGGTAAGCATTCAGCCAGTCAGCCCCGAGGCGGGTCTGGCTGGCGAGCAATCCGGACGCCAGCCAACTGTCCCAAGGGCCGATAAAACTCTGGGGCAGCGCGCGGCTGACAAAGTCGCCGCGGCACGCCAACTTGCCGTAGAAACCCAGCGTGGTCATAGCCGCTCCGGCAGGCTGAAGCCGTTAAGCACGCGGCTCTTGAACGGGTTGAAGGCACTGTTGGCCCGCAACTCGTAGGAGATGCTCGCGCCGTCGACCCGCAGACGCAGGTTGAAGCGGTCCGGCGAATTGCCGGCGGTCAGGTCCGATTGCTCCAGCAGACGAAACCAGGCCCACGGGCCGTCCAGCGTCACGCCGGAGCGCCCGCTGGCTGACGGCGGCATGATGGAAATGCGCACCACGCCAATGCTGCCGGGATTCGGCCACTGCATCGCGACCGGCCGGCTCGGGCCGTGGTCATAGCTCAGTTGCTGGCCGTCCAGGTCCAGCAGGAACTGGGTGATGGTCGCATCCATCGCCACCGGTTTGAGTTCAAAGCGCACGATCGGCTGAGTGCCACCGGCACGGAAAAACGCATCCCGAATGGTCGCCGCACGCTGGAAGGTTTGCAGCACGCCCGGCGCGATGCCGAGCTTCTGCGCCGCGCCCGGCTGCCAGCGCCAGGTTTGCGTGGAGGTGTCGACGTAAGGTTGCAGGTACTTGCGGAAGTAATTGTCCATCACCCCGCCCACCCCGAAGAACTGGCCGAAGTCATCCAGGGTCGCGTCCCGCGCACTGCCGGGCGACATCGGATAACGCCCGGCCAGGGACTGGCGATACACGTTCACCACTTCGCTGACCCACGCCGCATTCAGCTGGTTACGCACCCCGCCCATCATGCTGTTGGTGGTGGAGTTGACCACTGACTTGACCATGCCCTGCACCAGCGGCGGCTGGCGTTCGGCATTCAGGCTGACCCGCGTGGCCGCAGCCGCCGCCTGGTTTTTTGCTTCGCCGAGCAACGCATCGCCGCTGGCGCCAACCATGGCGCTGACCTGCACATACAACGCATTCATGTCCGCCAGCAGGCCATCAATGGCCGCCGGTTCACCTTCGTTCTTGCTAACGATGCTGTTGAGTTCAGCGAAGTGCGCCGTCACCGGATCTTCACTGGCCGCTGGTGCATTCGCAGTTGGCTGGTCCTGGCCAAGCAGGCTGCCGAGGCGTTCCTTGAGCTTGTCCACGCCACCTTCCACCGGCGCGCCCTTGGCGGCCAGCAAGCGTTCTTCCGCTTGCAAGTCGGTCTCTTTGGAGACCGCCACCAGCAGCTTCTTCAGCGGCGAGGTCGGCCCGGAAATCACCCGCAAGACGTCGGCCGCCTGGGCCACGCTGGTGATCGGCACAAAGTCGATATCCGCCAGCAACGCATCCCACTGGCGTTGATAGTCCTGGAAGTACAGGCGGCGCACATCGGCGGCGAGGCTGACGACGTTTTGTTGGTCGGCCTGCTCGTGGCCCAGTACCCATTGCTCTTCAGCGAGGGTGCCAGTCTGGTTCAGGCTGGCCAGCAGGAAGCCCTGGCGATAACCCTTGGCGGTGAAGAAACCGCTCAACGGTTCGCCCAACGGCTTGCCGCTTTTGCGACTGAACACCAGCGCCGCATCACGGCCCGCCGCTTCGTTGATGCGAAAGTCCGGCACGCCTTCCGGCAGTTTCTGGCGCTTGATGCGGTCGTAGACGCGCTGGGCCACCGGCAGTTGCTGCAGTTGCCGACGCAGGTCGTCGATCAAGCGCGGGTCGAGACGGGCGCTGGGCGGATGCCGCTCGAACAGGGCCTGCAAGTGCCCGATCAATGCCTGGCGTTGGTCCGCCGGCAGATCGCGCGGCAGGTTGCGGTCCCAGTCCAGGGCGATCCAGGCCTTGATGAAGTCCGGGTCGTAATGCTCGCTGTCGGCGAGCATCAGGTAGGCCTTCAAGCCTTCATAGAGGAAGTCGGAATTGCCGCCACCGTGCAGTTGCTCTTCGATGCGCGTCACCAAACGGGGCGCGAACACGGCGATCAACAGCTTGCGGTAGACGCTGGCGGATTCGGCTTCGAGCATGTCGCCCTGATACAGGCCCAAGCCTTCGGACCAGCTCGGCGAGTCGCCCGCGAGGTTCTTCACGGCGTTAAGCAGGGGCAGCACCGCGAGTACTTCGCGCTGTGCCGGGCTGAGGTTCTGCACGGTCTGGCCCAACGGCGCGACCTTCTGGTCAACCTGGGCGATGTAGGCCTGGTTGGCGCGATAACTCACCCACCACAACGTGCTGACGACCAGTACCAGCGCCACGGTTGCGGCCAGCACACCCCGGGCAATCCACTTGCGACGGCGCTCGACCTTCGGGTTGACGCCCACCAGGCCACGCTCGGCAAACGCCACGGCGGTGAACAGTTTTTCGATGAAGTAACTGCGCCCGGTGCCGGTCTGGCGCGCCAGGTGCTGGCGGTCCAGGTTCATGCTCTGGGCCATGGCGCCGATCAAGCGGTCAATCGGGCTGCCTTCCTGGGTGCCGCTGGTGAAGTACACACCGCGCAGCAAGACGCGCTCTTCAAAGGCGTTGGGTTTGAACACGCCTTCGAGGAAGCCTTGCAGGCAATCCTTCAACGCGCCGAACTGCTGCGGGAAACCGTAGATCAGGTCGCGCCGCGCCGGGTCGCGTTCCTGTTGCAGGCGCTCCACCAGGCGCTCGTTGAGGCGCTGTTCCAGGCCGGCGAACTCGCTTTGCAGATGGGCCAGCGGGCTGTCGCTGTTCTTGCCGTCGTCCAGGGCGAAGGTCATGCCCCACACTTGGGCGCGCTCTTCCTTGCTCAGGTTGTCGAAGAACTCCATGAAGCCCGGCACCAGGTCGAGCTTGGTGAGCATCAGGTAGATCGGGAAGCGCACGCCCAGTTGGGTGTACAGCTCCTGGATACGCAGGCGGATCGCGGCGGCATGGGCGGCACGCTCGGCGTCGCTGCCCAGCAGCAGGTCCGAGAGGCTGATGGCGATAAACGCACCATCAATCGGGCGCCGGGAACGCTGCTTTTTCAGCAGGTCGAGAAAGCCCAGCCAGGCGGCTTTATCCACCGTGGAGTTGCTGTCCTGGGTGGTGTAGCGGCCAGCGGTGTCGAGCAATACGGCCTGGTCGGTAAACCACCAATCGCAATTGCGCGTACCGCCCACGCCCCGTACCGCACCGGCACCCAACTGCGCCGCCAAGGGAAAGTGCAGCCCGGAATTGACCAGCGCGGTGGTCTTGCCCGAGCCCGGTGGGCCGATGATCACATACCACGGCAGCTCATACAGGTTGCGGCGCTCGTCACCGCCCAGCTTGGCCTTTTTCAACAGGGCCAGGGCTTCGTCCATGCGCTGGCGCAGGGTCGCCAGCTCTTCGGCGGTGGCGACGCTGGCGGGGTCTGGCGGGGTTTCCGCCGCGAGGCTGCGCATCACTTCGGCAGCCTGGCGCCGGGCCTGGATAATCCGGAACACGCGGTAGGCAATCCACACCGCGAACACCAGGATGATCAGCGCCCAGCGGCGCCCTTCCGGCACCAGCACATCGAGCAACGGGCCCACAAACCAGATGATCAGGCTCAAGGCGATCAGGCCCAGCAGCGGGATCACCCAGCGAATCACAAAACTGAAAAACGCCTTCACTCGACGCCCTCCGCCAATACGGTGATTTCTACCCGGCGATTGCGCGCACGGCCTTCGGCTGTGGCGTTGGTCGCCACCGGCTCGGTGTCGCTGCGGCCTTCGGCGCTGAAGCGTTCCGGCTGGCCGGTCTTGGCCGCGAGAATCTCCAGCACCGACTTGGCCCGCGCCTCGGACAGCGCCCAGTTGGACGGAAAGCGCAGGGTCGCAATCGGACGGTTATCGCTGTGGCCGGTGACCCGCACCTGGCCCTTGACCTTGCGGATGGCGTCGGCAATACGCAGCATCAGCGGCTGGAAGTCATCGACGATGCTGGAGCTGGCCGAGGCGAACAGTTCATCGCCACGGATGGTCACCACGGAGCGGTCGACGGCATCTTCCACGGCTACACGACCGGCCTTGATGTCTTCCACCAGGAAGCCCGCCAGACGCGGTCGCTCAATGATTTTCGGCTGGGCCACCGGACGGTCGATGGCCTGCACCGGGATCTCGCCCAGGGCATGAATATTCTTGAACACCGGCTCGGCATCCGACGCCAGTTTCATCCGCAACCCGAACAGCAATGCCAACAGCAGTGCCACGCCGATGGCCACCGCGATCCACGGCGGCATGAACTGCGCCAGGCGATCACGGGCCACGGTCACGCCGCGCCAATGGGGTGACAGCTCGCGCTCATGCTCGCCACGGGCACTGCGAATCGCCGCCGCGGTACGCTCGCGCAAGGCTTCCAGCTGGCTGCGGCCGTCGTTCATCACGCGGTAGCGACCTTCGAAACCCAGGCACAGGCACAGGTACAGCAGTTCCAGCAGGTACAGGCGTTCCCGCGGGCTTTGCAGGCAGTGATCCAGCAATTGGAAGACCTTTTCGCCGCCCCAGGCTTCGTTGTGCACGGTGATCAGCAGGCTCTGCTTGCCCCAGTCACTGGCACTGCCCCACGGCGTACTCAGCACGGCTTCATCGAGGGCGGTGCACAGCGCGTAACGCGCCAGCAGCACATCGTTGCGGGCCACGCCGGCCGCCTCGGCACGTTCTTCGAACTGGCGCAGGTAAGCCAGCAACTGCGCACGCAGGCTCGCTGGCGCAGGGTGCGAGATCGTGTTGCGCAGGCGCGTCAGCAGCGACAACAACGGGCCGGCAGCGCTTTCCAGCGGGTTCAGGCCCTGGGCCTTGCCGGTCAGGATCGGCGCAGCGGGCATCGACAGCGGCGCCGGCTCTGCGCGAACAGGCTCCGGCGCGCGGCCACCGGGACGCGGCATGAACTGGGTGCGGTCATCGTCATTCGGATGCATCGCGGATTACCCTCGGATGGCCCAGAAAGCCAGGTTCAACCCCGGGAACTGGCCGGCGATGTGGAACGCAAAGCCACCGGAATTACCCAGTTGCTGCCAGTGCTCGCTGCCCCGGTCCAGCTCGTAGTAGGTGGAGCCTGCGTGGTACGGAATCTGCCGTGGCGCCACCGGCAGCGGCAGCAGGCCGATGCCCGGCAGTTGCAGGTTGACCAGGTCGCGGATGTGTTCCACCGAGCCAACTTTGCTTTGCTGGCCGAAGCGCGCGCGCAGGGTTTCGCCCGGCACATCGGCGCGCACCACCAGGATGAAACTGGCGCTGTCGATCAGGGTTTTGTCGGCCAGCATCGCCACGTGCACGCCGTAGGCTTTCTCGACAATCGGGATCGGCGTGGCCTTGCTGTCGATCAGCATCGACAGCGCCTCGCGCAGGGCCTGCATCACCGGGGTGAAGCTCAGGGCCAGGTCGTCATGCTGGTACTGCGGATATTCGTGGGGGCGGCGGCCAGTGGTGGAGAAGGTCGAGAACTCGCCGGCCAGGCTCACCAGCTCACTGAAGAAACGCTCCGGGTGCAGCGGGCTCAACTGGCTCAGGTGCTGGATCAGCGGCTGGGCGCGGTTGACCAGTTGCAGCAGCATGAAGTCGGCAATCTCCGAAGCACCACCGGCGCCCGAAGCCACCACGCGCCCGGCCAACGCTTCGCCGCGCTGGTGCAGCAGGCCCAGCAGTTCGCTGCGAAACGCGGTCAGCGGTTTGCTGGCCGTCACGTCGAGGACCGGCGGGATGTAGCTCTCGTCCAGCACCAGGGCGCGATCGGCGCGTTTTTCCTTGATGCGCACCAGGCCGATGGCCGCGTAATCGCTGATGCCATCCTGGGCGGTCAACAGGCGCAAGGCGCGGGAGCCGACCGCCACCGGCGCACGGTTTTCGAAGGGCGCGTTGTCGTCGCGCACTTCACGCACCTGGCTGACATAGCGCGCGGCTTCCAGGGGCTCGCCTTCGTCGACGGTGTCGCGGGCGCCGGCACGCTTGAGGGGCAACGCCAGGTACACCAGGCCATCGCGCAAGTTGTCGTCGATATTCAGCGGGCTCGGCGCCAGGTCGTCCTGGGGGATATTGAACGGCGTGCCATCCGGTAACAGGCCACGTGCCGAGACGATCGCCAGCTTGCCCTGGGCCAGCAGGCCCTGGTCGATCAACAGTTCGGAAAAGCCCCAGGCCCCCGCCGACAACGGGCGGCTGCGCGCATCGATCAGGTTTTCCAGGTAACGGTCATGCTGCTGGAAGTGCTGCGTTCCGATGAACATGCCTTCCGACCAGACCACGCGATTGTTCCAGGACATGGGGGCTCCGATTCTTATTGGGCAGGGCTGGATGGGGGGACCACGACGTCGGCACGCACGGCATGCACATCGAGGCTGATCTGGTATTCGGTGTATTGGCGTGCCGGCACGTTGAGCACCGTGCGCCACTCGGCACGGTCCAGTTCGCGATAGCCCACCAGCAGGCCGATCTGGCGGGTGGACGGGTCGAGGTCGCGCTGGATGCTCAATTGCTGGCCGGGCAGGATCACCACTTCGTCCTGGTCGAGCAGGTCGAGGCCGAGGGTCGACTGTGCGCGATCGGCCAGGGCGAAGTAGTCGGAACGGCTGAAGGTGGCGGCGTTTTTCAGTTCGAAAATCCGCACCCGTACCGGGGCTGCCTGGCCATTGGCGCCGGGGTTGAGCCCGGCGATGGCATGGAAATGCAGCTCGACGGCGGCGGTGTCTGCCTCAGCTTCGGCGGCCTCGGGCTTGGCCGCATCCTTGGCACACGCCGTCAGCAGAAGCGCGGTGGCGACTGCGAGTAAAAACCTGGGAATCATCCTGCGTCCTCAATGACGTACTTAGCTATCCGTTGTTCCATGTACTGCGTTGTTAGTGACGCTGTCGGCTGCTGTGCGCTTCGTAGGCACGGCTGAATTCACGCCCGAACAGGTCCTGGAAATCTTCCTGGGCCTCGAGGGAAATATTGCTGTAGAGCTCGGTGAACTGCTGCCAGTACTGGGCCTGGCGCGAGCCGTTGAAAATGCTCGACAGCCCGCCGGGCTTGCCCATGCGTTCTTCGAGCTGCGCCGGTTCAAAGCGCGTCAGCAGGTGCTTGATGGCGGCTTCGACCCCGGCCATGACGGCCAGTTGGTGGGCGCGCAGATCGTCGAAACTGTCGCGCACGGCCAAGTCCGGTGCCATAAACGCCTGATTGCTGTGGCGTAGGAGCAGCAGTAGCGCTTCATCGGCATTCGGGGCGAATTTCAACGGATTGTTTTCCACCGGTTGAATCACCGTCTGCTGCATGCGGAACTCGCCCTTGAGGCTGCTGCGGGCACGCAACACGTCGATCAGGCCTTCGACCATCAGCCGGTAACTGCGGCCGATGCTTTCCATCTGGGCTTCGGCCTGGGCCTTGTCCAGGCGCAACTGATCGAGGCCCGCACCGCGCAGGAAGGCTTGCAACAGGTCGGGCTGGCTGGCATCAGCCCCCGGGAGCGGGCGCTCGACCTTGGGCGGCTCGATGACCGGCGGCTGTGGCGGTGTTGGCGGCGGCGGTGCAACAGGCCTGGGTGCCGGGGCATCGCCGAACAGATCCCAGTCTTCGGGGATTACTGAGCCCGAGACCACCGGCGCAGGCGGCTCAGCCACGGGCAGCGGTGTCGGCGGGCGGAAGTCGTGCTGCTCGGCCGGCACGTGATCGTGCACGGTGGCCGGCGGTACGCTGGTGGGCGCGAGGAAGTCGAACAGGTCCGGCAGGGTGTCCATCGACGAGGCGCCCTGGAACTGCGGCGCGATCACCGGAGGTGGCGTCGGGGCCTTCACGGCGGCGCCCATCAGGGCTTCGAAACTGTTGGACGCGTCACCGGTGAAAGACGGGGTATCTGTCACTTTCAGGTTGAAATCGATACGCGCCTGGATCTCGTAATCGCCGATGCGGATCAGTTCGCCGTCCTGCAATGGCTCGCTGCTTCCCCGCCGCAAACGAATACCGGCATGCACTAACTCAACTCCATTAGTGCTGTTATCAGTTAAGTAGTAACGACCATCTTTGTACTGAATAACGCAATGTTGCGTGGAAACAAGACGTTCTGGATCAGGCAGTACCCAGTCATTTTCGGAACCGCGGCCAATAGCCATCACTCCCTGGTCCAGGGACTTTTCAGAACACTGGCCAGGGGTAATCTTGTGATAACTAGTGATAGTCAAGCACAGCGACATCTTGCCTCCTTGCTGATACTTCGCGCGCGGCCGTTCCCTGGGAGAAACGCTCCGAGAGATCCACGACAGATCCTTTCAAAACCTTGAAAGCCTGCTTCAACCCGCGTAATTGCTGATCTTAACCGGCCTGTATGACAAAAATCCTGCCTCGGCACCTGCTTCGACTGATCAGTCGCACAAGATGTTAAGCACCGCACATCTGTCATAGAGGGCGAATAGCTTACCTTGACAAGGCCTAAGTACTACACCAAAAATGCACAACTTCTTGAACACCAATGATGGCACTTTGAAATCAGCATGATGTCAAAGCGCTAAATAAGACCAAGAAAACATGCAAAGTTCCTCGCGCAACTAATGCATGAGTTGCCCGTCATCTAACGGGCTGATAGGGAGATCGAATTTAGTGGATGTGCCTCTGCTGCTCGCCGCCGTTTCCGCGACTTCGCCCTGTGGCGAAGACTTGGAATATGACGCCGATTACTTGCATCTTGAGCGTGCCGCACAGGGTCAACCCGAGCGCAGCATGGGCGACTCGATCCTGCCTGCCGAACCTCCGGAATGGCGCAGCATCCAGCAGCAAAGTCTCGACCTCCTGCAACGCAGCAAAGACCTGCGCATCACCCATTTCCTGTTGCAAGCCGCCCTCGCCCTCCAGGGCATTGCAGGGCTTGCCGACGCACTCGCGCTGATCAACGCGCTGCTGCGCGAATACTGGGCCGACCTGCATCCGCGCCTGGATGCCGATGACGACAACGACCCCACCGTGCGCATCAACGCCCTCAGCGGCGTGGCCAGCGACGCGAACATCCGCCTGCTGCGTGAGGCCATTCTCACCCGTTCGCGCACCTTCGGGCCCGTCAGCCTGCGCGCCGCGCTGAATGCCAGCGGGCTGCAGAGTTTCCCCGGCGAAAACCTCGGTGCCGAACAGCTTAACGGCGCATTCCTCGACAGCGATGCCGAGCAATTGCAAGCCACCCGCGACGCGCTGAACGCCGCCCGCGACGCCTGTGAGGCCATCGAACAATACGTCAGCGACCAGGTAGGTTCCGCCCAGGGCGTGGACCTCGGCCCCTTGAAGCAACTGCTCAAGCAGGCCGTGCAGATACTTAACCAATACGCCCCGCACAGCGGCGCCGCCAGCGAGCCCGAGGTTGTCAGTGACGACAATGCCCCCTCGGTTGAATACGCCGCCGCGCCCGTTGCAGCACGCCCGACCGGCGACATCGCAAGCCGCGATGAAGTGCTGCGCAGCCTCGACAAGATCCTTGCGTACTACACCCGGCACGAGCCTTCGAGCCCGCTGCCGGTGCTGTTGAACCGAGCAAAGAATCTGGTGCACGCCGACTTTGCGGCCATCGTGCGCAACCTGATTCCCGACGGCATGTCCCAATTTGAAAATCTGCGCGGGCCGGACAGCGAATAAGCGTACGGATCGCGCAGTTACAACACCGTCGCTCAAGCGACCAGGAGCAGCAACGTGGCGAAGCAAAGTTCTCAGAAATTCATCGCGCGCAACCGTGCGCCTCGGGTGCAGATCGAGTACGACGTCGAGCTCTACGGCGCCGAGAAAAAGGTCCAGCTGCCCTTCGTCATGGGCGTGATGGCCGATCTCGCCGGCAAGCCCGCCGAGCCTCTGGCGCCTGTGGCCGACCGCAAGTTCCTTGAAGTGGACGTCGACAACTTCGACTCGCGCCTCAAGGCCATGCAGCCACGCGTCGCGTTCCACGTGCCCAACGAGCTGACCGGCGAAGGCAACCTGAGCCTGGACATCACCTTCGAAAGCATGGACGACTTCAGCCCCGCCGCTGTGGCGCGCAAGGTCGATTCGCTCAAGCAACTGCTCGAAGCCCGCACCCAACTGGCCAACCTGCTGACCTACATGGACGGCAAGACCGGCGCTGAAGAAATCATCATGAAGGCGATCAAGGACCCGGCACTGCTTCAGGCACTTGCCAGCGCGCCCAAGCCTGCAGGGGAGCAGTAATCATGACTGACAATACCGCCCGCGAAGGCACCCAGATCCTGGGTACCACCGAAGAAGCCAGCGAGTTCGCGAACCTGCTGCTGCAAGAATTCAAACCCAAGACCGAGCGTGCCCGCGAAGCCGTGGAAACCGCTGTGCGCACCCTGGCCGAGCAGGCTCTGGCCCAGACCGACCTGGTGTCCAACGACGCGATCAAGTCGATCGAATCGATCATCGCCGCCATCGACGCCAAGCTCACCGCCCAGGTCAACCAGATCATCCATCACCAGGATTTTCAGCAGCTGGAAAGCGCCTGGCGTGGCCTGCACTACCTGGTGAACAACACCGAGAGCGATGAGCAGCTGAAGATTCGCGTGCTCAACATCTCCAAGCCGGACCTGCACAAGACCCTGAAGAAATTCAAGGGCACCGCGTGGGATCAGAGCCCGATCTTCAAGAAGATGTACGAAGAAGAATACGGCCAGTTCGGCGGCGAACCTTACGGTTGCCTGGTGGGCGACTACTACTTCGACCAGTCGCCTCCCGACGTAGAGCTGCTGGGTGAGCTGTCGAAAGTCTGCGCCGCCATGCACGCACCGTTCATTGCCGCCGCTTCGCCAACCGTGATGGGCATGGGCTCGTGGCAGGAACTGTCGAACCCGCGCGACCTGACCAAGATCTTCACCACCCCGGAATACGCCGGCTGGCGCTCGCTGCGTGAATCGGAAGACTCGCGCTACATCGGCCTGACCATGCCGCGCTTCCTGGCGCGCCTGCCGTACGGTGCCAAGACCGATCCGGTGGAAGCCTTCGCCTTCGAAGAAAACACCGACGGTGCCGACAGCTCCAAGTACACCTGGGCCAACGCCGCTTACGCGATGGCGGTGAACATCAACCGTTCGTTCAAACACTTCGGCTGGTGCTCGCGCATCCGTGGCGTGGAGTCGGGCGGTGAAGTCGAGAACCTGCCGGCCCACACCTTCCCGACGGATGACGGTGGGGTGGACATGAAGTGCCCGACCGAAATCGCTATCAGCGACCGCCGCGAAGCGGAACTGGCGAAGAACGGTTTCATGCCGCTGCTGCACAAGAAAAACACCGACTTCGCTGCCTTCATCGGCGCCCAGTCGCTGCAGAAACCGGCCGAATACGATGACCCGGATGCCACCGCCAACGCCAACCTGGCCGCGCGCCTGCCGTACCTGTTCGCCACCTGCCGTTTCGCCCACTACTTGAAATGCATCGTGCGCGACAAGATCGGTTCCTTCAAAGAGAAGGACGAGATGCAACGCTGGTTGCAGGACTGGATCCTCAACTACGTCGACGGTGACCCGGCGCACTCCACCGAAACCACCAAGGCCCAGCATCCATTGGCTGCCGCCGAAGTGATCGTGGAAGACGTCGAAGGCAACCCGGGGTACTACAACTCCCGGTTCTACCTGCGCCCGCACTACCAGCTCGAAGGGCTGACCGTGTCGCTGCGCCTGGTATCGAAGCTGCCTTCGGCGAAAGGCGCGTAACACCGTCGCTCGTTCCCACGCTCCGCGTGGGAATGCCGCCCGGGACGCTCCGCGTCCCAGTGACGCAGAGCGTCACAAGATGCGTTACCACGCAGAGCGTGGGAACGATCAGCGTTAACAAATTCTGTGGCTGAGACCACACAGGGAGAAAACATGGCTGTTGATATTTTCATCAAGATCGGCGACATCAAGGGCGAGTCCATGGACAAGGCCCACAAGGACGAAATCGACGTGTTGAACTGGAGCTGGGGCATGGCCCAGTCCGGCAACATGCACGTGGGCGGTGGCGGCGGTGCGGGCAAGGTGAACATCCAGGACCTGTCGCTGACCAAGTACGTCGACAAGGCCTCGCCCAACCTGATGATGCACTGCGCGAGCGGCAAGCACATCGACAAGGTCACGCTGACCGTGCGCAAGGCCGGCGGTGAAAGCCAGGTCGAGTACATGATCATCAACCTGGAAGAAGTGCTGGTCACCTCCCTGAGCACCGGCGGTTCGGGCAGCGATGACCGCCTGACCGAAAACGTGACCCTGAACTTTGCCCAGGTGATGGTGGACTACCAGCCACAGAAAGCCGACGGCACCAAAGACGGCGGCGCGATCAAGTTTGGCTGGAACATTCGCTCCAACACCAAACGCTGATTGCCCCTGTAGCCGCCACCCCAAGTGGCGGCTGCAAGCCCCCTGTTCCTCTCGCAACCCGTCCGTGGAGCTGCTTTGGTGGTAACTGAAATTGCTTCCCGCGATCGCCTGCAACCGTCCCTGCTGGACCGGTTGACCGACGATGACCCGACCAATCCCAAGGAAAGCGCCGACAAACGCGTGCTGTCCCTGAGCCAATTGAAAGCCTCGGTGCTGCGTGACCTGACGTGGCTGCTCAACACCACTTCACTGCTCAACGCCGATGCCACGCTGCACACGCCTGCCGGTACGTCGGTGGTCAATTACGGGCTGCCGGCGCTGGCGGGCAACAGTGTCTCCAGTGTCGACATCAGCGCCCTGGAAGCCTTGATTAGACAAGCCATCGCCACCTTCGAGCCGCGCATCCTGCGCCACACCTTGCGGGTCAAGGCACGCGTCGGCCACGGTGAGATGAACCACAACGCCCTGAGTTTCGAGATCGAAGGCGACCTGTGGGCGCAGCCGGTGCCGTTGCGCCTGTTGCTGCAAACCGACCTGGACCTGGAGTCCGGCCATGTGCGTGTGGTCAACGCCGACCAGCGGAGACGCCCATGAACCCGCGCCTGCTGGAGCTGTACAACCAGGAACTGCACCACGTGCGCGAAAGCGCCGCCGAGTTCGCCAAGGAATACCCGAAGATCGCCAGTCGGCTGACCCTGTCCGGCATGGACTGCGCCGACCCGTACGTCGAACGCTTGCTCGAAGGCTTTGCGTATCTCACGGCCCGGGTCCAGCTCAAGCTCGACGCCGAGTACCCGACCTTCACCAACAACCTGCTGGAGATCGCCTACCCGCACTACCTGGCGCCGACCCCGTCGATGACCGTGGTGCAGTTGCAGGCCGATCCCGATGAAGGCTCCCTGGCCAGTGGTTTTCCACTGCCCCGCGACACCGTCCTGCGCGCCGCCTTGGGCCGCGAAACCCAGACCTGCTGCGAATACCGCACCGCGCACCCGGTGACGCTGTGGCCGTTGCAGGTCGCCCAGGCCGAGTACTTCGGCAACCCGTCCGCCGTGCTCGGGCGTTTGGCTGCCAGCGAACCCAAGGCCAAGGCCGGCCTGCGCCTGACCTTGCGTACCGGCGCCGAGCTGCCGTTCAACAGCCTGGCGCTGGATAATTTGCCGCTGTACCTCAGCGGTGCAGACGAACAACCGTTCCGCCTTTACGAACAACTGCTGGGCAATGCCTGCGCGGTGTTCGCGCGCAAGCCCGGCGGTGACTGGGTTGAACGCCTGCCGCCGGATGCCTTGCGCTCCCGGGGTTTCGACGACGCCGATGCGGCAATGCCGGTGGTGCCTCGGGCATTCCAGGGTTATCGCTTGCTTCAGGAATACTTCGCCCTGCCCCACCGTTTTCTGTTCGTCGAATTCGCTGAACTGAGCCGTGCAGTCAAACGCTGTGACGGCCAGGAACTGGAACTGATCGTGCTGTTCGACCGTCACGATCCAAGCCTGGAAGGCAGCGTCGGCAAGGCGCAGTTCGTGCCGTTCTGCACCCCGGCAATCAACCTGTTCCCCAAGCGCGTGGACCGGATTCACTTGTCCGAGCGGGTCAACGAACACCATGTGATCGCCGACCGCACGCGACCGATGGATTTCGAGATTCACTCCTTGAGCGGCATCACGGGCCACGGCACCGGACCGGAGCAGCCGTTCCTGCCGTTCTATGCAGTACGCGACCCATCGCGCTATGGCCGTGACCAGGCTTACTACACGGTGCGCCGCGAACCCCGCGTGTTGTCCAGCGACCAGCGCCGCAACGGGCCGCGCTCCACCTATGTGGGAAGCGAAACCTTCGTCAGCCTGGTGGACACCCAGCAAGCCCCGTACCGCCATGACCTGCGCCAACTGGGCGTGACCGCACTGTGCACTAACCGCGACTTGCCGCTGTTCATGAGCGTGGGCAACGGCAAGACCGACTTCACCCTGGCCGACAGTGCGCCGGTCTTGGCCGTGCGCTGCGTCGCCGGGCCAAGCCGCCCGCGCGCCAGCCATGCCCATGACGCCAAGGCCTGGCGCCTGATCAGCCAGTTGTCGTTGAACTACCTGTCGCTGAGCGAGCAAGGCCAGGGCGCCGCCGCGCTGCGTGAACTGCTGCGCCTGTATGGCGACAGCAACGACGCCGCCCTGCAACTGCAGATCGAAGGCCTGCGGGAAGTCAGCAGCAAGGCGGTGACCCGGCGCCTGCCGATGCCCGGCCCGATCGTGTTTGGCCGCGGCCTGGAGATCACCCTGGAATTTGATGAAAACGCGTTCCGCGGCACCGGCGTGTTCCTGCTCGGTGCGGTGTTTGAACGGTTCCTGGCACGCTATGTGTCGATCAACAGTTTTACCGAGACGGTGATCCGTACCACCGAACGCGGCGAGATCATGCGATGGAAAGCCAAGCCCGGACGCCGTCCGACCCTGTGAGTACCCTGGATGCAATGCATCAGGAGCCCTGGGAATATGACTTCTTCCAGGCGCTGCGGCGTATCGAGTGCGAATCGCCGAACTTGCCACGCCTGGGGCATTCCCTGCGCCTGGCGGATGACCCGCTGCGTCTCGGGCAGCAGGCCGATTGCACCTTTGCGCCGGCCACATTGGCCTCGGTCGAACCTGGGGCTGAAGGCCAGCCGGCACGGCTGGAGCAGTTCTTCTTCGGCCTCGGCGGCCCCAACGGCCCGCTGCCGCTGCACATCACCGAGTACGTGCGTGAGCGCCAGCGCAACAACGCCGACAGCACCAGCAAGCGCTTCCTGGATGTGTTCCACCACCGCCTGCTGACCCTGTTTTATCGCGCCTGGGCCGAGGCGCGGCCTACCGTCAGCCATGATCGCCCGGACGATGACTACTGGTCGGCGCGCCTCGCCGCATTGAGCGGTCGCGGCACCCCGAGCCTGCTCAACCAGGGCCTGATCCCCGACACGGCGAAGCTGCATTACAGCGGCCACCTGTCGGCACAAACCCGCTATCCGGACGGCCTGAAGGCGATTCTCGGCGAGTACTTCGGCCTGCCGGTGGAGATCGAAGAGTACGTCGGCCAATGGCTGGAGCTGCCCGAACGCAGCCGCGTGAGTGTCAGCGCCAACCAGCTGGGCGTGGACTTTTGCCTGGGCAGCCACGTGTGGGACCGCCAGCATAAATTCCGCATTCGCCTGGGCCCGCTGAAGCTCGATGACTACATGGGCATGCTGCCCGGCAGCCAGCCGTTCAACGAGCTGGTGGCGTGGGTCGCCGAGTACCTGGGCCACGAACTGGACTGGGACCTGAACCTGATCCTGCAACAACCGGAAGTGCCGGCCCTGCAACTCAACGGCCAGTTCCGCCTGGGCTTCAACACCTGGCTCGGCCAACCCGAGCATGACGCCAACGACCTAATCCTGGCCCGGCATTACGCCGAACACGCCAACACCTCAAGGAATCCAGAGCATGGGTGAAATCAGTCGCGCCGCACTGTTCGGCAAACTCAACAGCGTGGCCTACAAGGCCATCGAAGCCGCCACCGTGTTCTGCAAGCTGCGGGGCAACCCGTACGTGGAACTGGCCCACTGGTTTCACCAGTTGCTGCAACTGCAGGACTCTGACCTGCACCGTATCATCCGACAGTTCAACGTCGAGCCGGCGCGTCTGGCCCGCGACCTGACCGAAGCCCTGGACCGCCTGCCCCGTGGCTCGACGTCGATCACTGACTTGTCGTCCCATGTGGAAGAAGCGGTCGAGCGTGGCTGGGTCTACGGCAGCCTGATGTTTGGTGAAAGCCAGGTGCGCACCGGTTACCTGGTGCTGGGAATTCTCAAGACGCCCAGCCTGCGCCATGCGCTGTTGGGCTTGTCCGGTGAGTTCGACAAGATCAAGGCCGAAGCCCTGAGCGAACGCTTTGATGAATACGTCGGCGACTCGCCCGAAAATGCATTGAGTGCCAGCGACGGTTTCAATGCCGGTGCAGTACCGGGCGAAGCCAGCGGCGCCATGGCCCCGAGCGCGATGGGCAAGCAGGAAGCCCTCAAGCGCTTCACCGTCGACCTGACCGAACAGGCCCGCAGCGGCAAGCTCGACCCGATCGTCGGGCGTGACGAAGAGATCCGCCAACTGGTGGACATCCTCATGCGTCGCCGCCAGAACAACCCGATCCTTACCGGTGAAGCCGGCGTCGGCAAGACCGCCGTGGTCGAAGGCTTCGCCCTGCGCATCGTCGCCGGCGACGTACCACCCGCGCTGAAAGATGTGGAACTGCGCAGCCTCGATGTCGGCCTGCTGCAAGCCGGCGCCAGCATGAAAGGCGAGTTCGAACAGCGCCTGCGCCAGGTCATCGAAGACGTCCAGGCCTCGCCGAAACCAATCATCCTGTTTATCGACGAAGCCCACACCCTGGTAGGTGCCGGTGGCGCCGCCGGGACCGGTGACGCGGCCAACCTGCTTAAACCCGCCCTCGCCCGCGGCACCTTGCGTACCGTGGCCGCCACCACCTGGGCCGAGTACAAGAAGCACATCGAAAAAGACCCGGCCCTGACCCGTCGCTTCCAGGTGGTGCAAGTGGCCGAGCCGTCGGAAGACAAGGCGTTGCTGATGATGCGCGGCGTGGCCTCGACCATGGAAAAACACCATCAGGTGCAGATTCTCGATGAGGCCTTGGAAGCTTCGGTGAAGCTGTCCCACCGCTACATTCCGGCGCGCCAGTTGCCGGACAAATCCGTGAGCCTGCTGGACACCGCCTGCGCCCGCGTCGCCATCAGCCTGCACGCGGTGCCGGCAGAAGTCGACGACAGCCGCCGCCGTATCGAGGCACTGGAAACCGAGCTGCAAATCATCGCCCGCGAGCACGCGATCGGCATCGCCATCGGTGCGCGCCAGACCAACAGCGAAGCGCTGCTGAGCGCCGAACGCGAGCGCCTGGCCACCCTGGAAGCCCGTTGGGCCGAAGAGAAAACCCTGGTGGATGAGTTGCTCGCCACCCGTGCGACGTTGCGTGAAAAATCCGGTGTCGTGGACAGCGGCGATGACCAATTGCGTGCCCAATTGGTAGACCTGCAACAACGCCTCAGCACCCTGCAAGGCGAAACCCCGCTGATCCTGCCGACCGTGGACTACCAAGCGGTGGCCTCGGTGGTCGCCGACTGGACCGGCATCCCGGTGGGCCGCATGGCCCGCAACGAACTGGAGACGGTGCTCAACCTCGACCAGCACCTGAAGAAACGCATCATCGGCCAGGACCACGCCTTGCAGATGATCGCCAAGCGCATCCAGACCTCCCGCGCCGGCCTCGACAACCCGAGCAAGCCGATTGGCGTGTTCATGCTCGCCGGCACCTCCGGCGTGGGCAAGACCGAAACCGCCCTGGCCCTGGCCGAAGCCATGTACGGCGGCGAGCAGAACGTGATCACCATCAACATGAGCGAGTTCCAGGAAGCCCACACCGTGTCCACCCTCAAGGGTGCGCCACCGGGCTACATCGGCTATGGCGAAGGTGGCGTGCTGACCGAAGCCGTGCGGCGCAAACCCTACAGCGTGGTGCTGCTGGACGAGGTGGAAAAAGCCCACCCGGACGTGCATGAAATCTTCTTCCAGGTGTTCGACAAGGGCGTGATGGAAGACGGCGAAGGCCGGGTGATCGACTTCAAGAACACCTTGATCCTGCTGACCACCAACGCCGGTACCGAGCTGATTTCCCAGGTCTGCAAAGACCCGGCGAACATCCCCGAGCCCGAGGAAATCGCCAAGGCCCTGCGCCAGCCGCTGCTGGAGATTTTCCCGCCGGCGCTGCTCGGCCGCCTGGTGACCATTCCGTACTACCCGCTGAGCGACGAGATGCTGAAAGCGATCACCCGCCTGCAACTCAACCGCATCAAGAAGCGCGTGGAGAACACCCACAAAGTCGCCTTCGATTACGACGACGACGTGGTCGACCTGATCGTGTCCCGCTGCACCGAAACCGAAAGCGGCGGGCGGATGATCGACACCATCCTCACCAACAGCCTGCTGCCGGACATGAGCCGCGAATTCCTCACCCGCATGCTCGAAGGCAAGGCGCTGGCGGGGGTGCGGATCAGCACGCGGGATAACGAATTGCACTACGACTTCAACGATTGACCTGACGGAATGCGATCAAAACTGTGGGAGCGGGCGTGCTCGCGAAGGCGGTGCATCAGTTGATGCATCCAGTGGCTGATTCACCGCATTCGCGAGCACGCCCGCTCCCACAGTTGGAGCCGGTTCCTACAGTTATTACGCTATTTACGGGTTAACCGATGTTATTCAACCAAGCCTCACGCCTGGCCAAGATCACCAGCCCCCTGGGGCCGGATGTGCTGCTGCTCAATGAAATGGGTGGCGGCGAAGAGCTGGGTCGGCTGTTCAATTTCGAACTGCAGCTGACCTCGCTGGACGCCAACATCGACCTCAACCAGTTGCTGGGCAAGCCCATGAGCCTGAACCTGCAACTGGCGGACGGTGGCGAGCGACACTTCCACGGCATCGTCGCCCGCTGCAGCCAGAACATCGACCAGGGCCAGTTCGCCAGCTATCAGGTGACTTTGCGCCCGTGGTTGTGGCTGCTGAGCCGCACCTCCGACTGCCGGATTTTCCAGAACCTGAGCATCCCGCAGATCATCAAGCAGGTGTTTCGCGACCTGGGTTTTTCCGACTTCGAGGACGCCCTGAGCCGCCCGTACCGCGAGTGGGAATACTGCGTGCAGTACCGCGAGACCAGCTTCGATTTCGTCAGCCGCCTGATGGAACAGGAAGGCATCTACTACTTCTTTCGCCACGAGCAGGACCGCCACGTGCTGGTGCTGGCCGATGCCTACGGTGCCCACGCCAACGTGCCCGGCTACGCCTCGGTGCCTTACTACCCCAAGGACGAGCAGCAGCGCGAACGCGACCATATGCACAACTGGCACCTGGCACAGGAAGTACAGCCCGGCTCCCTTGAGCTCAACGACTACGACTTCCAGCGCCCCAGCGCGAGCATCGACGTGCGCTCGGCCATGCCGCGCCCGCATACCGCCGGCGACTACCCGCTGTACGACTACCCCGGCACCTACGTCAAAAGCGAAGACGGCGAACACTACGCCCGCACCCGCATCGAAGCCCTGCAAACCCTGCACGAACAAGTGGAGTTCAGCGGCAATGCGCGCGGCCTGGGTTCCGGCCACCTGTTCAGCCTCACCGGCTTCAGTCGCCGCGACCAGAACCGCGAATACCTGATCGTCGGCGCCCGCTACTACATCTCCCAGGAAAGCCTCGAAAGCGGCGGTGGCGCGCCTTCGGCCCAGTTCGAAAGCACCCTCACCTGCATCGACGCACAACAGAGTTTCCGCCCGCTGGCCAACACCTACCGGCCCATCGTCAAAGGCCCGCAGACCGCGCTGGTGGTGGGCCCCAAGGGCGAAGAAATCTGGACCGACCAATATGGCCGGGTCAAGGTGCATTTCTATTGGGACCGCCACGACCAGTCCAACGAAAACAGCTCATGCTGGATTCGCGTATCGCAGTCCTGGGCCGGAAAAAACTGGGGCTCGATGCAGATCCCACGGATCGGCCAGGAAGTGATTGTGAGCTTCCTGGAAGGCGATCCCGACCGGCCGATCATCACCGGCCGCGTGTACAACGCCGAGCAGACCGTGCCTTACGATCTGCCGGAAAACGCCACCCAAAGCGGGATGAAAAGCCGCTCCAGCAAAGGCGGCACGCCGGCCAACTTCAATGAAATCCGCATGGAGGACAAGAAGGGGTTGGAGCAGTTGTACATCCATGCCGAGCGTAATCAGGACATCGTGGTGGAGGTGGATGAAAGTCATTCGGTGGGGCATGACCGGAACAAGAGTATTGGGCATAACGAGACGGTGACGATTGGGAACAATCGAGTGCGCATCGTCAAGCATCAAGACATCCTCTCGGTGGGCCAGAGAAAGACCGACAGCATCAGCCAGAGCTACGTGATTGAAGTGGGCGAAAACCTGCGATTGGTCTGCGGTAAAAGCATCCTGGAGTTGAACGCCAGCGGGCAGATCAACCTGAGTGGCGTAAATATCAGCTTCCACGCCAGCGGCGATGCCGAATTCAATACCGGCGGCGTCCTGCACCTGAACAACGGCGGCGGCCCCGGCGCAACACCCGATGGTCAGGGCATGAAAGCCAGCATCGACGCCAATATCAAAGCCGCGTTCCCCGCGCCTAAAAGCTCCTGACGAGACCTGTTTTCCATGACGTACCGAATTAACGAATTTCAGTTCCAACTGCCGGCCGGCGAGCTGCAGGACGCTACGATCAATATCCTCAAGTTCCCCGAGCTGGGCACTTCCTTGATCATCAGCCGCAGCTTCCTCACCGATGGCGAAACCCTGCACAGCAACTTCGACGAACAGCTCAAACGCCTGGAAAAACAGGTGCAGGATTTGCGCTATCAACCGGGCGTCGGTGTCCGTCTAGGTGCAACAAAGGAAGTAGAAGGCATAGAGCTCCGCAGCCAGTTCAGCAAGGGCAGTGACAAGGTGTTCCAGTACCAACTGGCTCTGGTAATCCCGGGCACACGCAAGATGCTCGCCTTGAGTTATGTGAAGGCAGACAAGCTGGGCGATGCCGAGGCGGCGCACTGGGCGACGATCAAAAACTCATTGTCGTTCGACGCGATTTCCTGATGGGCACCATGCATGTCTGATGCTCTATGGGCCGCTCGCATGGGCGACGCGCTCTCCCACACCTCAATGATGGCCGACATCCTCGGCGGTGTGTTGGAGGTGGCGGCCAATATCGCGATCACTGCAGTAGCGACTGCTGCCGTGGTGGCTGCTACCGGTATCACCGTCGCTACCGGCGGACTCGGATGCGTCCTGCTCGGCGCAGTGGTGGGCACAGTTGTCGGCCTTCTCATGAGCAAGAGCGGGGCGGACAAAGGCCTCACCAATTTATGCGACAGCTTCAGCAACGCCCTGTTTCCGCCCACGGTACAGGCGAATATTCTCACCGGTGCCACCGATACCCTGACCAACAACCTTCCCGCCGCACGTGCCGCGGGGGCGATCAGCTCGCATGTCGCGCCAGCCGGAACCGAACTGGAAGAACCCGCACCCGAACCAGAAGCCAGTTATCTGGATATGGCCGAGAGCTTCTTCTCCCAAATGTGGCGCCCCACGGTGGCTACTCCCACACCAGGAGCCGTGCCCAAGCCTCTGGACTTGGTCACCTGCATGAAGCATCCACCGATGCCTCCGCAGTTCCTGGCCGAGGGTTCGGATAAGGTCACGATCAATGGCCAGCCTGCGGTGCGCAGTGGTGATCGTAGTACCTGCGATGCAACAGTGGTGTCGTCCGGGTTGATTTCATCGAACGTGACCATTGGCGGCGGGTCAGTGGTGGTGCGGGAAATACGCAGTGGCAAGACGCCGGGCGTGGGGTTGGCGGTCACCGCGTTACTGATGCTCAAGGGCGGCAAGGGCAAGTTCTTCAGCAAGTTGCCGTGCATGCTGATTGGCGGGGCTACTTCGATGGCCGTCAGCAGCGCGATGGACGCGATGACCAACGCTGCCATGGGCTCGTCGAATCCGGTGCATGCTGCAACGGGAGCGAAGGTGCTGGGCGGCACCGATGAACTGGATTTTGTACTGCCCGCCATCCTGCCGATTGACTGGCAACGCTTCTACAACAGCCGCGACGAACGCCCAGGCACACTGTTCGGTACAGGCTGGAGTGTGGCTTATGAAGTATGCGTCGAAATCCAACCTCATCCAGAAGGCGGTGAAGCGCTGGTCTACACCGACGAGCAGGGGCGCCCTATCGACATGGGCTCGATCCCGTTGGGGGGGGCGGTGTTCAGCCCCGGCGAAGGGCTCTCTGTGCGTCGGCACCTCAACGGGCAGTTGCTGATTGAAAGTGACGACGGCCTATATCGTTTGTTTGAGCCCACAGCCAACCCGTCGCTGCTGCGCCTGATTCAACTTGGCGACCGCAACGACAACCGCATTCATCTCGACTACGACCAGGCCGGACGCCTGGTACGCCTGCGCGATACCTTCGACTTGGTGCAGGTCGAGTTGATACGCGAACATGAGCACGTCACTCGCGTCGAACGCCTATTCCCAGATCAACGTCGCGAAGTGCTCGTCAGCTACGGCTATGACGCCAGGGCCAATCTGGCAGAGGTGCGCGATGCCTCTGGCCAGGTGCAGCGGCGCTTCACGTACGATGCCGGGCACCGAATGGTGGAGCATCAGTTACCCACCGGGTTGCGGTGCTTCTATGAATGGGCACTGATTGAAAACTCAGAGTGGCGAGTCGTCCGACACTGGACCGATGAAGGTGACTCCTACCAGTTCGACTATGACTTGAAGGCGGGCCTCACCCGTATCATCGACGGCTTACAGCGCGTCAGCACCCGACATTGGAATACTCAGCACCAGATCATTCAATACAGCGATAAGCTGGGGCAAACCTGGCTGTTCGAGTGGAATGACGAACGCCAACTTCTCAGCGCCACCGACCCGCAAGGTGGACGCTATGAATACAAGCATGATGACGCCGGCAACCTGATCGGCGAAACGGACCCGTTGGGCCGCAGCGATTCAACGTTGTGGCTTGAGCACTGGGCGTTACCCCTGGTGGAGACCGACGCCGCCGGCAACAGTTGGCAGTATCGCTATGATCCTCGCGGCAATTGCGTTGCCGAAACCGACCCGCTGGGCCACATCACCCGCTATCGCTATGACGCCCACGGCCAGGTCGTGGAAATCATCGACGCCTCCGGTAAAAGCAAAAAACTGCGTTGGAATCCGTTCGGGCAATTGGTCGAACACATTGATTGCTCGGGTTATCCCACGCGTTTCAGCTACGACGAGCGCGGCTATCTGCAGGTGATCACCGACGCGCTTGGCGAGCGCACTCAATTCAGCTACGACCTCCAGGGGCGCTTACTCAGCAACCAACTGCCGGACGGTCGCATCGAGCTGTTTCAACGCGATGTCAGCGGCCAACTCGTGGGGTATACCGACCCTGCCGGACATACCACGCTCTACCAGCACAATCGACGTGGCCAGATAAGCCTGCGCACCGACGCTCATGGCCGGCAGGTGAAGTTCGGCTATGACAGCTATGGGCGCCTGCAAGCACTGACCAACGAGAACGGCGAACGTTATCTCTTTGCCTGGGACGCCGGGGATCGGCTGACTGAGCAGCAAGACCTCGATGGCAGTGCCAAAAGCTACACCTACAATCCACTGGACCATATCACCACGGTGACCGCCACTCCGGCCCCCTACGGCAACGGGCTAGGCCTGGTTCCCGAGACGCCGCCAGCGCCCATTGTCCATCAAATGGAACGTGACGCAGTAGGTCGGCTGATCGCCAAAACCACCGACGATGGGCGCACCGACTACGCCTACGACCCGCTGGACCAGCTCACCGCCGTCACCTTCACCGACCTGCTGGGCAATACCCAAGCCCTTGGTTTCGCTTACGACGCCCTCGGCCAAATGCTTGCCGAACAGAGTTCTATGGGCACCCTGCAGCACCACTACGACGAACTCGGTAATCTTATCCAGACCCAGATACCCGACGGACGCTGGCTCAATCGCCTGTACTACGGCAGCGGTCACTTGCATCAGGTCAATCTCGACGGCCAGGTCATCAGCGACTTTGAACGCGACCGCCTGCACCGCGAAGTACTGCGCACCCAAGGCCGACTCAGCACCCGCAGTGAGTATGACCGCAGCGGCCGTCTACGCTCACGCCAACACCGCCTTACAGGCCTGCCATCGTTGATGCCAGCGACAGCGCAAAAGCAGTTCGAGTATGACCCTGCCGACAACTTGGTCGGCAAGTTCGACCAGCAATCTGCCATACAACATCGCCAACTGCTGCACTACGATGCCACTGGCCGCATCATCGCCAGCCAGGACAGCCTGCACGGCCAGCGCGAAACGTTTGCCTACGATGCCGCCGCCAACCTGCTGGATGGCCCGCAGTCAGGCGCTGGGCTGGTCGTGCATAACAAACTGCTGACCTATCAGGACAAGCGTTATCGCTATGACGCGTTCGGTCGGATGATCGAAAAACGCAGCGCAGCGCGTGGCTTGCAACGCTTCGCCTACGATGCAGAAAGCCGGCTGATTGAAGTGCGCAATGAAAACGGCAGCGTAGTCAGGATGATCTACGACCCGTTGGGCCGACGCATTGAGAAAACCGAACATGGCAACGACGGCTATCCCCTGGGGAAAACCCGGTTTACCTGGGATGGGCTGCGGTTATTGCAGGAGCATAAACACAGCCAGACCAGTCTTTACATCTATGAAGATGAAGGCAGCGAACCCTTGGCTCGCGTTGACGGCACCGGGCCGCTGCAGAAAATCCGCTACTACCACAACGACCTCAACGGACTGCCGGAGCAACTGACTGAAGCTGACGGGCATAATGTCTGGCGCGCGACATATCGTGTGTGGGGCAATACGGTTGAGGAAGTGCGCGAGCCGTACTACATCGAAGAACAGAACCTGCGCTTTCAGGGGCAGTATCTGGACCGGGAGACGGGGCTGCATTTCAATACTTTCAGGTTTTATGATCCGGACGTGGGACGGTTTACGACACCGGATCCGATTGAGTTTGACGGCGGGCTCAATTTTTATCAGTACGCCCCCAATCCAATATCCTGGATTGATCCATGGGGACTGGCCCCCGAGCTTTATTACCTGATTGCGAAAAAGGACGGCTTTTATGACGAGATGGCATGGGGCCATAAAAAGCCAATAGGCCAAGTCTATTTGAAAAAAGGTGAAGTTTGGAAAGTCGGTGAAACCGTCAATCCGAATCGGCGATATACCCAAAAGTGGCTGAAATCCAAAAATCTTGCCTACAAAAGGGTTATGGCAGCACCGACGAAGGGCAATATGCAGGTATGGGAAAGATTAAAAATCGGAAAATATTTTAAACGCCGAGGAAAACTACCCCCGGGCAACAAATGCAGGCACTGACATAAGGAATACTTTATGCGAGTCGATACGACATCGGACTCACCGAGTTGGACAAAGGTCTTTGAAATCACCGACGAGCTAAATGGCCTGAGTGAGATTCTTGAAAAAAAGTATCCCACCCTCGACTGGGAACTGGCGGTCTGCATGCGATGCCTGCCGAAGAACCTGGAACGAAAAACATTTTGCCGTTATTACGCAAAAGACAAAATGTTCGGTCTGGATATCGCCATGGACGAGGAAGATTTCGTTCCACTGAAAAAAGACATAGCTGCTCAGCGCAAATTAATAGGTGCGGCATTCATTACATTTTTTGTTGAAAGTATTAAGAAATACGAGAAAAAACTCCCCAATCTGCAACCGGTATCGGCGCAACTAATTGCGGATGTACAGCAATGGTGTATTGAGAACGAGTGGACAGCTTGAAGCTCAACGATTGAGCAAGGATTGCCCACCCACAAAAAATGGGCACCCGACCCAGTCGGCGTGCCCATTTTTCATCCCGCGCTCACACTCGCATGTGCGTAGCGCGTTCTACATGACTTACGGATTGACGCTGTCTTTAAGCGACTTGCCTGGCTTGAACGCAACGGTGTTGCTCGCCTTGATTTTCACCGGCTCGCCGGTTTGCGGGTTTTTGCCGGTGCGGGCGCCGCGGTGGCGCTGCAGGAAGGTGCCGAAGCCCACCAGGGTGACGCTGTCCTTGCGATGCAGCGCGCCGGTGATTTCTTCGAGTACGGCGTTGAGTACGCGGTTGGCCTGTTCTTTGGTCAGGTCTGCTTTTTCTGCAATAGCGGCTGCGAGTTCTGGTTTACGCATAAGTGAAGCCTCTTTGACGGTTTTTTGTTGTTATGTCCGTGCTGCTCTCTATCGGAGCAGCGCCCAAGGCGCCGCAGGCTCTACTCTGCGGCAGACGGGAGTGAGGATGGCATGCCATCGGGGCCTGCGCCAGTCTCACGGCGACCTTTCTATGGTCAAAATGATGCTTATTCCGACAGAACGACCAGCATTTACGCCAGCAGCGGCGGAAGTTCTTTGTTGAGGGCCAGTTTTTCCATCACGGCCGTGCCGGTCAGGGCGTAGCCCAGCAGTCGGCCGCTGGCGTCGCGGCACAGGGCCTTGATGTCGCCGCCCTGCCCTTCGACGCTCCACACACCTTCGCTGCCCCGTGGCGGTGGCGAGACGACCAGCGGGCAGATCGGGGTTTTTACCGTGACGGGCATCGGACCGTAGCTGACGGCCGTCGCGTTACCCGCCAGGGTCTGGGCCAGGGCGCGGGCGCAGCTCATCAGGGGCATTACGTACAGCAGGTTCAGGCCATCGACCTCGGCGCAGTCGCCCAGGGCGTAGATGTTGGCGTGGGAGGTCTTGAGGTGGCGGTCGACCATGATCCCGCGGTTGATCTGCAACCCGGCGGCGGCGGCCAGGTCGACACGCGGGCGCAGGCCGATGGCAGATACCACCAGGTCGCACTGGATCACTTCGCCATCAGACAAGTGGGCTTCCAGGCCGTCAGCGGTGCGCTGCAGGCGATTGAGCACCGGGCCCAGGTGGAAACGCGCCCCCAGGCCTTCCAGACCGGCCTGCACCGCTGCGGCGGCGGCCGGGTGCAGCAGGGTCGGCATGACTTGCTCGCACGGCGCCACCAGGTCGATCTCGTAGCCGCCGAGGATCAGGTCGTTGGCGAACTCGCAGCCGATCAGCCCGGCCCCCAGCAACAGCACCCGGCGTTTTCCGGCCGCAGCGGCACGAAAGCGTGCGTAGTCTTCGAGGTCGTTGATCGGGAAAATCAGCTCGGCGGCGTCGCCCTGTACCGGCACCCGCACGGTTTCTGCGCCCCAGGCCAGGATCAGGTCGCGGTAGATCACCGCTTCCTCACCGATCCACAGGCGCTTGTGGCCCGGGTCGATGCCGCTGATGCGGGTGTGGGTACGCACTTCGGCCTTCAATTGCTCGGCCATGGCGCCCGGTTCAGCCATGCTCAGGCCGTCGGCTTCCTTGTTCTTGCCAAAGCCGGTGGAAAGCATGGGCTTGGAGTAGGAGCGCCCGTCATCTGCGGTGATCAGCAACAGCGGGGTTTCGCTATCGAGCTTGCGAAACTCCCGAGCCAGGTTGTAACCGGCCAACCCCGTGCCGACGATCACGACAGGTGCGTTCATTCCTTTCTCCTTGTAGTACGGTTCTTGAATTGCGATTTAAATCAGCAATCAGCCGATTTCGATCATTTCGAAATCCATTTTGCCCACGCCGCAGTCCGGGCACAGCCAGTCTTCGGGGACGTCCTGCCACAGGGTGCCCGGCGCGATGCCGTCATCCGGCCATCCGTCTTTCTCGTCGTAGATCAGGCCACAGACGACACATTGCCACTTCTTCATTACTTGTTTCCTCAGGTCCAGGCGCGTTGGCCGACGGTCGATAAATGCAACCTTGCCGTGCGGCTCAGGGCGTTTTGTACTGATCAGCAGGCGCAGATGCAAGCATGATCGACGCATGGGCCTGGCGCACTCCGGCAAAAGTCCAGGGCACCATGGTAAGCTCGCCGCCTCATTAACTGCCAATAATGACCCTCCGTGCCGCATTCAAACGCCCGTCCCGATGCTTGCCGATGGCTGACCCAGAGCCTTCTGAGCCCACTGCCCACGCCGCTGACACTCAACTGGCTGTTCGATGAAGGTTCGCTGACCCGGCGCCTGACGCGCCTGTCCGACGATGGCTTCAGCGTGACGCCGTTGTTCGAAGGCTGGCAGCCACTGCGAGACGACGAATGCGCCACCCTGGACTTGCCCGCCGCCAGCATCGGCTGGGTGCGCGAGGTGTATTTGCGTGGCCATGGCCAGCCGTGGGTGTTTGCCCGCAGCGTGGCGGCCCGCAGCGCCTTGCAGGGCGACGGCTTGCACATGGATGAGTTGGGCAGCCGGTCTCTCGGGGAATTGCTGTTTTGTGACCACGCCTTCACGCGCCAGGCCATCGAGGTACGCCGCTACCCGCGGGAATGGCTGCCCCCGGCGGACCAGGCCGATCACCTGTGGGCGCGCCGCTCGCGCTTTGATCGCGGGCCGCTGAGCGTGCTGGTGGCTGAAATCTTCCTGCCGCCCCTGTGGCAAGCCGTGCACGACCATCCGGAGCGTTTCTGATGTACCAGCGCCTGCTCAAATCCCTGAATCACCTGAACCCAAGGGCCTGGGACTTCATCCAGTTGACCCGCATGGACAAGCCCATCGGCATTTACCTGCTGCTGTGGCCCACGCTGTGGGCGCTGTGGATTGCTGGCAAGGGTTCGCCATCGCTGCTCAATATCCTGATCTTCGTGCTCGGCGTGGTACTCACCCGGGCCGGCGGTTGCGTCATCAATGACTGGGCCGACCGCAAGGTCGACGGCCATGTGAAGCGCACCGAACAGCGCCCGCTGGTCAGCGGCAGGATCAGCTCGAAAGAGGCCCTGGTGTTCTTCGCGGTGCTGATGGTCATCAGTTTCCTGCTGGTGCTGCTGACCAACTCCATGACGATCTGGCTGTCTCTGGGCGGCCTCGCGCTGGCGGCCAGCTACCCGTTCATGAAGCGCTACACCTATTACCCGCAGGTGGTATTGGGCGCGGCGTTCTCGTGGGGCATGCCGATGGCGTTCACCGCCGAGACGGGCAGCCTGCCCGCCGCTGCCTGGCTGCTGTACATCGCCAACCTGTTGTGGACGGTGGGTTACGACACGTACTACGCCATGACCGACCGCGACGATGACCTGAAAATCGGGGTCAAATCCACCGCGATTCTGTTCGGCGATGCCGACCGGGTGATCATCCTGACCCTGCAGGGCCTGGCACTGGTGTGCCTGTGGCTGGCGGGGATGCGTTTTGAGCTGGGCGGCTGGTTCCACCTGGGCTTGCTGGCGGCGGCCGGGTGTTTTGCCTGGGAGTTCTGGTACACCCGGGACAAGGACCGGCTCAAATGCTTCAAGGCGTTTTTGCACAACCACTGGGCCGGATTGGCGATTTTTGTCGGGATTGTCGCGGACTACGGGTTTCGGTGAGAGGCCAGGCCCCTCACCCTTATCCGGCTCACATCAAGGCTTGGCGACCTTCCACGCCCCGTCCATTTTGCCTTCGCCGGTCATGTCACCGGCCTTCTTGTCCATGATGAAGGTGTAGAGCGGCTTGCCGCTGTAGGCCCACTGGCTTTTCTGGTCGTCACGGGTGATCACGGTCCACTTGCCCATGGGCTTGTCGGTGGATTCGGCCATCAACGGCGGCCAGTTGGTGGCGCACTTGTCGTTGCACATGGATTTGCCATCAGCGTCCTTGGCAAAGGTGTAGAGGGTCATGCCGTTGTGGTCCACCAGCATCCCGTCCTTGGTCATCGCCGGGTCTGCCGCAAACGCCAGTGTCGGCAGCGTTAACGCGGCCGTTACCAGCAGGGCATTCCAGGAAAAAGTACTGTGAGTCATGGGAACCTTCCTTTTGTGGTTGTCAGGATTCGGACCCAAAGCGTAGTCCAGAGAGGCAAGGATTGCCCAGGCGACTAAATTACTGTCACACGACTGCAATAATTCCGTTATCTAATGCGGCGCAAGACAGTTAAATGACAAGAGGATTTAGCATGGTTGGCAGGAGCATTCTGATCGTTGACGACGAAGCGCCCATTCGCGAGATGATCGCCGTTGCGTTGGAAATGGCCGGCTATGACTGCCTGGAGGCGGAGAACTCCCAGCAGGCCCATGCCATTATCGTCGACCGCAAGCCGGACCTGATCCTGCTGGACTGGATGCTGCCCGGCACCTCCGGCATCGAACTGGCCCGCCGCCTCAAGCGTGACGAGCTGACCGGGGATATCCCGATCATCATGCTCACCGCCAAGGGCGAAGAGGACAACAAGATCCAGGGCCTGGAAGTCGGCGCCGATGACTACATCACCAAGCCCTTTTCCCCACGGGAACTGGTCGCCCGTCTGAAAGCCGTTCTGCGCCGTGCCGGCCCCACCGATGGTGAAGCGCCGATCGAAGTCGACGGCCTGATCCTTGACCCGATCAGCCACCGCGTAACCATCGACGGCAAACCCGCCGAGATGGGCCCCACCGAATACCGCCTGCTGCAATTCTTCATGACCCACCAGGAGCGCGCCTACACCCGCGGCCAACTGCTGGACCAGGTCTGGGGCGGCAACGTGTATGTGGAGGAGCGCACCGTCGACGTGCATATCCGCCGCCTGCGCAAAGCCTTGGGCGACGCTTACGAGAATCTGGTACAAACCGTGCGCGGCACCGGCTACCGGTTTTCCACCAAAGGCTGAGCCAGCCCGAACTGCCCAGACAGCTGAAAGGACGCGTGTTTAAGTGAACCAAAACTGGCATGGCACCCTGATCCGCCACATGCTCCTGTTGATCACCGGCTGCCTGCTGGTGGGCCTGGTCAGCGGCTATTACGGCTGGAGCCTGGCCGTCGGCCTGGGCCTTTACCTGGGCTGGACCCTCAAGCAACTGCTGCGCCTGCACGAATGGCTGCGCCAGCACAAACCCGACGAAGCACCACCCGACGGCTACGGCCTGTGGGGCGAGGTATTCGACAGCATCTACCACTTGCAACGCCGCGACCAGCGTGTACGCGGGCGCCTGCAAGCGGTGATCGACCGGGTGCAGGAGTCCACCGCCGCACTGAAAGACGCGGTGATCATGCTCGACAGCGACGGCAACCTGGAATGGTGGAACCGCGCCGCAGAGACCTTGCTGGGTCTCAAGACGCCCCAGGACAGCGGCCAGCCGGTGACCAACCTGGTGCGCCACCCGCGTTTCAAGGAGTATTTCGAGCAGGACAACTACGAAGAAGCCCTGGAAATCCCGTCACCGACCAACGACCGCGTGCGTATCCAGCTGTACCTGACGCGCTACGGCAATAACGAACATTTGATGCTGGTGCGCGATGTCACACGCATCCATCAGCTGGAACAGATGCGCAAGGACTTCGTCGCCAACGTCTCCCACGAACTGCGCACACCGCTGACAGTGATCTGCGGTTATCTGGAGACGCTGCTCGATAACGTCGAAGACGTGAACCCGCGCTGGACCCGTGCCCTGCAACAGATGCAGCAGCAAGGCTCGCGCATGCAAACCCTGCTCAACGACCTGCTGTTGCTGGCCAAGCTCGAAGCCACCGATTACCCCTCGGACAACCATCCGGTGCCGGTGCAAAGCCTGTTGCAGACGATCAAGAGCGACGCCCAGGCATTGTCCGGGCAGCGTGAACAGCAGATCACCCTTGAAGCCGACCCATCGATCCTGCTCAAGGGCAGCGAGGGCGAGCTGCGCAGCGCGTTTTCCAACCTGGTGTTCAACGCCGTCAAATACACCCAGGACAAAGGCAACATCCGTATCCGCTGGTGGGCCGACGACCAGGGCGCACACCTCAGCGTGCAGGACTCCGGGATGGGCATCGACGCCAAGCATTTGCCGCGCCTCACCGAGCGTTTCTACCGCGTCGACTCCAGCCGCAACTCCAACACCGGCGGCACCGGGCTCGGCCTGGCCATCGTCAAACATGTGCTGCTGCGCCATCGCGCGCGGCTGGAAATCAGTAGCGTGCTCGGCCACGGCAGTACCTTTACCTGCCATTTCCCGCCGGCCCAGGTGACACGTTCCCGGGCCCTTCATCAGGACGAGTGACCCTCCGCCCGGCAGCCGCCACTAGGCAAGCGCCCCGTCAGCCGCTACATTGGCGGACTTGCGCCTGCCTTTCAGGCCCACCTGCTCACCCTTTTCGATTAGACGGAACCCGCAAAACCCCATCATGGACCCTTCCCCTGGCATCACCCTCGCGACACTCTTCGCCGACTTCGGCATGATTCTTTTTGCACTGATCCTGGTACTGCTCAACGGCTTTTTCGTTGCGGCGGAATTTGCCATGGTCAAACTGCGCTCGACCCGGGTCGAGGCCATCGCCCACAAGAACGGCTGGCGCGGGCAGATCCTGCGCACCGTACACAGCCAGCTCGACGCCTATCTGTCGGCCTGCCAGTTGGGTATCACTCTCGCCTCCCTGGGCCTGGGCTGGGTCGGTGAGCCGGCCTTCGCGCACATCCTCGAGCCGTTGCTGGGGGCGATCGGTGTGCAGTCGCCGGAAGTGATCAAGGGCGTGTCGTTCTTTGCCGCCTTCTTCGTGATCTCGTACCTGCACATCGTGGTTGGTGAACTGGCGCCCAAGTCCTGGGCCATTCGCAAGCCCGAGTTGCTGTCGCTGTGGACCGCCGTGCCGCTGTACCTGTTCTACTGGGCCATGTACCCGGCGATCTACCTGCTCAACGCCAGTGCCAACGCCATCCTGCGCATCGCCGGCCAAGGCGAGCCTGGCCCGCACCACGAGCACCATTACAGCCGTGAAGAACTGAAACTGATCCTGCACTCCAGCCGTGGCCAGGACCCGAGCGACCAAGGCATGCGCGTGTTGGCCTCCGCCGTGGAAATGGGCGAGCTGGAAGTGGTGGACTGGGCCAACTCTCGGGAAGACCTGGTGACCCTGGACTTCAACGCACCGCTCAAGGAAATCCTGGCGCTGTTCCGTCGCCACAAGTTCAGCCGCTACCCGGTGTACGACGCCGTGCGCAACGAGTTCGTCGGCCTGCTGCACATCAAGGACCTGCTGCTGGAACTGGCGGCCCTGGACCACATTCCCGAGTCGTTCAACCTGGCCGAGCTGACCCGCCCGCTGGAACGCGTATCGCGCCATATGCCGCTGTCGCAACTGCTCGAGCAGTTCCGTAAAGGCGGCGCGCACTTCGCCCTGGTGGAAGAGGCCGACGGCAAGGTCATCGGCTACCTGACCATGGAAGACGTACTGGAAGTACTGGTAGGCGACATCCAGGACGAACACCGCAAGGCCGAGCGCGGCATCCTCGCTTACCAGCCGGGCAAATTGCTGGTGCGTGGCGACACGCCGCTGTTCAAGGTGGAGCGCCTGCTGGGCGTCGACCTGGACCACATCGAAGCCGAAACCCTGGCCGGGCTGATCTACGACACCCTGAAGCGGGTGCCGGAAGAGGAAGAAGTGCTGGAAGTCGAAGGCCTGCGCATCATCATCAAGAAGATGAAAGGGCCGAAGATCGTGTTGGCCAAGGTGCTATTGCTCGACTAGGGCACACCCCCTGTAGGAGCGAGCTTGCTCGCGAAGGACGTTAACAATAACGCTGGGACCCTGACACCCGGCAGCGCCCTCAGGTTTTTCGCGAGCAAGCTCGCTCCTACAAAAGCCTTACCGCGTGCCCAGCGCAAAGTTGGGCAACGCCTGCACCGGTTGGTTGAATTCATAGGGAATCGACACCAGCCCCGACGCCGTCGTGCGCTGCACCACAAAATGCAGATGCGGCCCGCTGCTGTTGCCGGTATTGCCCGACAGCGCCAGCGGGCTGCCCACCGCCACGCGCTGCCCTTCCCTGACGCTGACCGACCCTTGCTTGAGGTGCAGGTACACGCCTTGCGTGCCGTCATCGTGCTGCACCCGCACGAAATTGCCCGATGGATCGCTGCCGCGCCCGCTCTGCTCGTTCTCGGTTTTCAGTACGACACCGCCACGTGCCGCGATGATTGGCGTGCCTTCAGGCATGGCAATGTCCATCGCATAACGGCTTTTGAGCTCGGAGTGGCTGAAGGTACCGTTGGGGCCTTGGGTGAGACGGAACGGACCGCCACGCCAGGGCAAGGGATAACGATAGGAAGCGGGTTGCGACGGATATACAGGCCTGGGAATCACCCGCTCCTGATACACAAACGCCTGCGCCCCGGGCGTGTACCGGTCGCTGAAGACCACAGCGCCGTCGGCGTCGATGGATTTGTAGAGGGTCATGGACATCGCCGGCATGACAACGGCGAACAGTCCACACAGCAGCAGTGAGCGCACGAGCATCGGGTTGGCCTGCCAGGGACGACTGAATGGCAGGCTAACAAGGGATCATGACAGTGCTATGTGAACCAAACACTAACCCTGTGGCGAGGGGGCTTGTCCCCCGTTGGGCTGCGCAGCGGCCCCAGTAGAGTTATCGCGCAGGGTCAGGCAGAACTCAATTACAGGGTTTGGGGCCGCTACGCAGCCCAACGGGGGACAAGCCCCCTCGCCACAGGTTTTTTGGAGACCCCATCAAGTCACGCACCCGGCACAAAATGCTTCTGTGCAGTCCCGCGGGCGATCAGCCGCGAGATGTAGTCGAGCTTCTGCGCATCCTGGTCGATAAACCGGAAGGTCAGTTGCAGCCAGTCACTGTCGGGCTTGGGCTCGTAGGCCACCACGGCATGCAGGTAGCCATTCAGACGCGCCACTTCAGCGTTCTCACCCTGCTCCAGGTCGAGCACGGCGCTTTCCAGTACCTGAGGCAGGATTTCACCACGACGCACCACCAGCAGCGCCTCCTTGATGCTCAGGGCCTTGATCACACACTGCTGGGTGCCACTGGACAAGCGCAACTGGCCCTGGCCACGACCGCTGGCAGGCGACGCTGCCGCAGCCACCTGCACCGGCGGGCTGTTGAGCAGGCCTTTGCTGGGCGCCGCCACCGGGGCCGGCTTGACTGCGTCAGGCTTGCCACCAGTGAGGGCGCTGAGGGAATCGTTACCGAACGCCGAGTTCATCTTGGTCGGTGCGCTGGCGATCAGCGCGTCGAGGCGGCCAATCTTGTTCAGTGCCTGCTTGACCTTGTTCAGCAACTGCTCGTTGGTGAATGGCTTGCTGACGTAGCCGGAAACCCCGGCCTGGATCGCCTGCACCACGTTTTCCTTGTCGCCACGGCTGGTCACCATGACGAAAGGCATGGCTTTGAGATGAGGCTGTTCACGGCACCAGGTCAACAGTTCCAGGCCGGACATTTCCGGCATTTCCCAGTCGCACAGCACCATGTCGAAGGTTTCGCGCATCAGGATGGCCTGGGCCTTTTTGCCGTTCACCGCATCTTCGATCTTGATCCCCGGGAAGTAGTTACGCAGGCACTTCTTCACCAGGTCGCGAATAAACGAGGCGTCATCCACCACCAATACACTGACTTTGCTCATCGACCCTTCATCCTATAAAAACCCCGGCAAGCATAACGCTTCGCTGATGGCGTTTTGCCAAAAATTCCAACACCACAAACGAAAACGCCCGACCAAAGGCCGGGCGTTTATTTCTCGGGCAATCTTACTTATCGTCAGGAACGCCCGGAACATTAGGGATTTGATCGGTCGTACCTTCAACTTCTGCTTTCATCCGCTTGAGGCCCATGTGCCGCACGTCGGTACCCCGCACCAGGTAAATCACCAGTTCCGAGATGTTGCGTGCGTGGTCGCCGATGCGTTCCAGCGAACGCAGTACCCAGATGATGCTCAGTACCCGCGAGATAGAGCGCGGGTCTTCCATCATGTAGGTTGCCAGTTCGCGCAGCGCCGTCTTGTATTCGCGGTCGATGGTCTTGTCGTATTGGGCCACCGACAACGCCAGCTCGGCGTCGAAACGGGCAAACGCGTCGAGGGCGTCGCGAACCATGTTGCGCACCTGGTCACCGATGTGGCGCACTTCGACATAACCACGCGGCGCTTCGCCTTCCTCACACAACTGGATGGCGCGGCGGGCGATCTTGGTGGCTTCGTCACCGATGCGCTCCAGGTCGATCACCGACTTGGAGATGCTGATGATCAAACGCAGGTCGGACGCCGCCGGCTGACGACGGGCCAGGATGCGCAGGCATTCTTCGTCGATGTTGCGTTCCATCTGGTTGATCTGGTCATCGATCTCGCGCACTTGCTGGGCCAGGCCCGAGTCGGCCTCGATCAGCGCGGTGACGGCGTCGTTGACTTGCTTCTCCACCAGCCCGCCCATGGCCAGGAGGTGGCTGCGCACCTCCTCAAGCTCGGCGTTGAACTGCGCGGAGATGTGATGGGTAAGGCCTTCTTTGCTAATCATGTTGGCGTCCTTGGAACGTCCAGTAAGGTGCGGTCGACCGCAGCATCAGTTCAGTGAGCAACCAGCCACCTGCTAGCCGTAGCGACCGGTGATGTAGTCTTCGGTCTGCTTCTTCGCCGGGTTGGTGAACAGGGTATCGGTGTCGCCAAATTCCACCAGCTTGCCCATGTACATGAACGCGGTGTAGTCGGAAACCCGCGCCGCCTGTTGCATGTTGTGGGTCACGATGACGATGGTGAACTTGGATTTGAGTTCGTAGATCAGCTCTTCGACTTTCAACGTGGAGATGGGGTCGAGTGCCGAGCACGGTTCATCGAGCAGCAGCACTTCCGGCTCCACGGCGATGGTGCGGGCGATCACCAGACGTTGCTGCTGGCCGCCGGACAAACCGAGGGCCGACTCGTGCAGGCGATCCTTGACCTCGTCCCACAGCGCCGCGCCTTTCAGTGCCCACTCAACGGCTTCGTCGAGGACGCGCTTTTTGTTGATGCCCTGGATGCGCAGGCCGTAGACCACGTTTTCGTAGATGGTCTTGGGAAACGGGTTGGGCTTCTGGAACACCATGCCCACCCGGCGCCGCAGCTCGGCCACGTCTTCGCCCTTGCGGTAGATGTTGGTGCCGTACAGGTTGATCGCGCCCTCGACGCGGCAGCCGTCCACCAGATCGTTCATCCGGTTGAAGGTGCGCAGCAGGGTCGACTTGCCGCAACCGGACGGGCCGATGAAGGCGGTCACGCGCTGCTTCGGAATGTTCATGCTGACGTCGTACAGCGCCTGCTTGTCGCCGTAGTACAGGCTCAGGCCCGGGACTTCGATGGCCACGGTTTCCTGGGCCAGGCTCAGGCTCTGCTTGTCGCGACCCAGGGCTGACATGTTGATGCCGTGGGAATGGGTTTCATGTTGCATGGGATGCTCCCTGTGCTACCAATTCGTTTTGTGGGAGCGGGCTTGCTCGCGAAGGCGTCAGGTCAGTTGACCCATGTATGACTGATACACCGCATTCGCGAGCAAGCCCGCTCCCACATTTAGTCCGCGTTCACTTCAATTAACTGTCCAGCGCTTTGTATTTTTCGCGCAGGTGGTTACGAATCCACACCGCCGACAAGTTGAGCGTGGCGATCACCAGCACCAGCAGCAAGGCGGTGGCGTACACCAGCGGCCGCGCGGCTTCGACGTTGGGGCTCTGGAAGCCGACGTCATAGATATGGAAGCCCAGGTGCATGATCTTCTGGTCCAGGTGCAGGTACGGGTAGTTGCCGTCCACCGGCAGCGACGGCGCCAGTTTCACCACACCCACCAGCATCAGCGGCGCCACTTCACCCGCGGCGCGGGCCACGGCGAGGATCATGCCGGTCATCATCGCCGGGCTGGCCATCGGCAGCACGATCTTCCACAGCGTTTCCGCCTTGGTCGCGCCCAGTGCCAGAGAACCTTCACGTACGGTGCGAGGGATACGCGCCAGGCCTTCTTCGGTGGCCACGATCACCACGGGTACCGCCAGCAGCGCCAGGGTCAGGGACGCCCAGAGCAGGCCAGGCGTACCGAAAGTCGGTGCCGGCAAGGCTTCGGCGAAGAACAGCCGGTCAACCGAGCCGCCCAGTACGTACACAAAGAAGCCAAGGCCGAACACGCCGTAAACGATGGCGGGTACACCGGCCAGGTTGTTCACCGCGATGCGGATGATCCGCGTCAGGGTGTTCTGCTTGGCGTATTCACGCAGGTACACCGCCGCCAGCACGCCGAACGGGGTCACGATCATCGCCATGATCAGGGTCATCATCACGGTGCCGAAGATCGCCGGGAAAATCCCGCCTTCGGTGTTGGCTTCCCGTGGATCGTCGCTGAGGAATTCCCAGACCTTGCTGAAGTAGAAACCAACCTTGGTCATGTAGCCCATGGCGTTCGGCTGGTAAGCGTGCACCACCTTGCCAATGCCGATTTCGATTTCTTTGCCGTTGGCATCGCGGGCGGTCAGGCTGTCGCGGTTGAACTGGGTGTGCAGGTCGGCCAGGCGGGCTTCGATGTCCTTGTAGCGGTTGTTCAGTTCGGCGCGGCCGCTGTCCATGTCGGCCTGGGCGGTGGCGTCCAGCTTGCCTTCCAGCTCCAGCTTGCGACCGTGCAGGCGGATTCGTTCGAGGCCGGCGTTGATGGCGCCGATGTCGGACTTCTCGAGGGTCTTGAGCTGGGCCGCGAGCTTGTTGACGCGGTCCACGCGGGCTTGCAGTTCCGGCCAGGCCGCCTCGCCTTCGGCGATCACCTTGCCGTCCTGCTTGACGTTGACCAGGGTGCCGTAGAAGTTGCCCCACTCACGACGCTCGATGGCCATCAACTCGACCGGCTTGGTCTGGTTGGTCAGCCACTCGCCGACGATCCAGGTGAAGTCATTGCCGTTCAAGTCACGGTTGCCGACCTTGATCAGCTCGCGGGTCATGAACTCCGGGCCTTGGTCCGGCACCGGCAAGCCAGCGCTTTTCAGGCGCTCGCGGGGCACTTCTTCTTTCTGCACCACTTCGCCGACGACGATGTGATTTTCCTGGCCCGGCACGTTGTAGTTGGCCTGGATCAGGTCGGCCGGCCAGAAGTGGCCCAGGCCACGCACGGCAATCACGGCCAGCAAACCAATGGTCATGATGACCGCGATGGACACCGCGCCACCGCTGATCCAGACGCCCGGGGCGCCGCTCTTGAACCATCCATTCAGGGAGTTCTGTTTCACAGACTTCTACCTTTCTTAAAGCGACGAGTATTTCTTGCGCAGACGCTGACGAATCAGCTCGGCGAGGGTGTTCATGATGAAGGTGAACAGCAGCAGCACCAGCGCCGAGAGGAACAGCACGCGGTAGTGGCTGCCGCCGACTTCCGATTCGGGCATTTCCACCGCGACGTTGGCTGCCAGGGTGCGCAGGCCTTCAAACAGGTTCATCTCCATCACCGGCGTGTTGCCGGTGGCCATCAGCACGATCATGGTTTCACCGACCGCGCGGCCCATGCCGATCATCAGCGCCGAGAAGATGCCTGGGCTGGCGGTCAGGATCACGACGCGGGTCATGGTCTGCCATGGCGTGGCGCCCAGGGCCAGGGAGCCCAGGGTCAGGCCGCGCGGCACGCTGAACACGGCGTCTTCGGCGATGGAGTAGATGTTCGGGATCACCGCGAAACCCATGGCCAGGCCGACTACCAGGGCGTTGCGCTGGTCGTAGGTGATGCCCAGGTCGTGGGAGATCCACATGCGCATGTCGCCGCCGAAGAACCAGGTTTCCAGGTACGGGCTCATGTACAACGAGAGCCAGCCCACAAACAGGATGACCGGGATCAGGATCGCGCTTTCCCAGCCATCCGGGACCCGCAGGCGGATCGACTCAGGCAGGCGGCTGAAGACGAAGCCGGCCACCAGGATGCCGATCGGCAGCAGCATCAGCAGGCTGAAAATCCCCGGCAAATGCCCTTCGACATACGGCGCCAGGAACAGGCCGGCGAAGAAGCCGAGGATCACCGTCGGCATCGCTTCCATCAATTCGATCACCGGCTTGACCTTGCGGCGCAGGCTCGGGGCCATGAAGTAAGCGGTGTAGATCGCAGCGGCAACGGCCAGTGGTGCGGCCAGCAGCATGGCGTAGAACGCGGCCTTCAGGGTACCGAAGGTCAGGGGCGCCAGGCTCATCTTGGGTTCGAAATCGGTGTTGGCGGCGGTCGATTGCCAGACGTATTTAGGTTCGTCGTAGTTTTCGTACCAGACCTTGCTCCACAGCGCGCTCCAGGAAACTTCCGGGTGCGGGTTGTCCAGCAGCAGCGGTTGAAGCTTGCCGCCGGCCTCGACGATCACCCGGTTGGCCCGTGGCGACATGCCGAAGATACCGTTGCCGTCGACCACCTGGTCCACCAGCAACGTACGGTGGGCAGTGCTGTGGAACACGCCGAACTTGCCGGAAGCGTCGAGGGCGGTGAAGCCTTTGCGACGTTCTTCAGCAGTGATTTCAACGATAGGCGCGGTGCCCATCTGGAAGGTACGGATCTGCTTCAGGCGTTGTTCGCCGTCCGGGTCGCGGGCCATGAACCACTGCGCCAGGCCACCGCTGGAGTTACCGATGATCAGCGAGATGCCGCCCACCAGCTGGGTGCTGGCCGTGACTTGCGCCACGCCGTCTTCCAATAATTTGTAGCGACCGTTGAGGCTCTTGTCCCGCAGGCTGAAAACGTCGGCCTGGGCGCGACCGTTGATCACGTACAGCCACTGCTGGCGCGGATCAACGAAGATGGCTTTGACCGGCTCGGTCATTTGCGGCAGCTCGATGCGTTTCTGCTCGGTGGTGACTTCCTCGGTCATCATGTTTTCTTCACGGCTGATGGACAGCACGTTCAGATGGGCACCACTGGAACCAGCCACCACCAGCGTCGAGTCGGTCGCATTCAAGGCGACATGCTCAAGGGAGCGGCCCTGTTCGTCGAGGACGATCGGTGTTTCGCCGTAAGGGTATTCGACGGCGGGCGAGATGGTCTTCTTGCCGTCCGGGTACGACACTTTATAGGTGTGGCGGAACACCAGGGACTGGCCGTTGGACAGGCCGAGGATCACCAGCGGGCTGCCGGGCTGGTCTTCACCAATGGAGGCGACTGTCACGCCCGCCGGCAACGGCAGGTCAACGCGCTTGAGTTCGGCACCCGTGTCAACGTTGAAGAACAGCGCCTGGCCCTTGTCGGAAACCCGCATGGCGACCTGGTTCTGTTCTTCCATGGAGATCATCAGCGGCTTGCCGGCGTCCTGCAGCCAGGCAGGCGCGAGGGCCTCTTCCTTGGTCAGGTTGGCGCCGTGGAACAGCGGCGCGACCACGTAGGCGAGGAAGAAGAAGATCAAGGTGATCGCGCCCAGGACGGCGAGGCCGCCAATCAGCACGTACCAGCGGGTCAGGCGATCCTTGAGCGCGCGAATGCGGCGCTTGCGTTGCAGCTCAGGCGTATTGAAATCAATGCGCTTGGGGGGAGAAGTCGTCGTCATGGTGGAATTGGCCAGATCATTCATGCGCACACCCTAGCGATCCTGTATGACAGAAAGATGACAATGCAGTGACGCAAGAAATCCGCCGCGTAGCAGGGCTGGCAGCGGATTAAAAAATGGGAGGCGAGGTCCAGGTCTTACAGACCCCGCCCGGGCCTTGAACCGTGGGTAAACCGCGGTTCAAGGCAGGTTTACCGGCGGCTTATTTGCCACCTTCTTTCAGGCCCAGGTCAGCCAGTGCCTTGGCGGCAACTTTGGCTGGCAGCGGGATGTAGCCGTCTTTCACTACCACTTCCTGGCCCTGTTTGGACAGAACCAGCTTCACGAACTCGGCTTCCAGCGGGGCCAGAGGCTTGTTCGGGGCTTTGTTGACGTAGACGTAGAGGAAGCGCGACAGCGGGTATTTGCCGTTCAGGGCGTTTTCTTCGCTGTCTTCGATGAAGTCAGTGCTGCCTTTCTTGGCCAGGGCCACGGTTTTCACGCTGGCGGTTTTGTAACCGATGCCCGAGTAACCGATGCCGTTCAGCGAGGAGCTGATGGACTGCACAACCGACGCCGAACCAGGTTGTTCGTTCACGTTAGGCTTGTAGTCGCCTTTGCACAGGGCTTCTTCCTTGAAGTAGCCGTAGGTGCCGGATACCGAGTTGCGACCGAACAGTTGCACTGGCTTGTTGGCCAGGTCGCCGGTCACGCCCAGGTCGCCCCAGGTCTTGACGTCAGCCTTGGCGCCGCACAGACGAGTCGAGGAGAAGATCGCGTCGACTTGTTCCATGGTCAGGTGCTGGATCGGGTTGTCCTTGTGCACGAACACGGCCAGGGCATCCACGGCAACCGGGATCGCGGTTGGCTTGTAGCCGTACTTCTGCTCGAAGGCAGCCAGCTCGGTGTCCTTCATCTTGCGGCTCATCGGGCCCAGGTTGGAGGTGCCTTCAGTCAGTGCAGGAGGTGCAGTGGCGGAGCCGGCGGCCTGAATCTGGATGTTGACGTTCGGGTATTCCTTTTTGTAACCCTCAGCCCACAGGGTCATCAGGTTTGCCAGGGTATCGGAACCAACGCTGGACAGGTTGCCCGACACACCAGTGGTCTTCACGTAAGCCGGAATCGCCGGGTCAACACCAGCGGCTACCGCGTTAGCGGTCGCAACGCCAGCAGCGACAAAAGTCATTGCCGCCATCAAACGTTTCAGTTTCATGCCTTGCTCCTAGCAGATAGGGATAGTTGGATCGGGGCCAAGTATCGGTAGGCCGTGTGAACACTCTATGTCTGGAATATGACAATTAGATGAAAGGCCAGCATTTATGAAAAAGCTGACAGGAAGGAGAAACGCCAATAAATCCGGGGCTTGCGAGGAGGTTGGAGCGATTTCGTGGAAACAATCTGTAATCGTTGTAAGGCAAAATCTGTGGCGAGGGAGCTTGCTCCCGTTGGGTCGCGTAGCGGTCCCCAGAATGGAACCGCTGCGCAGTTCAACGGGAGCAAGCTCCCTCGCCACAAGGTTGTCCGGCAGTTTTCAAAAACGTGTCAGCGCCCGCGCTTCCACAGGTACCCACCCACCGCCATCCCCATCACGCACAGGGCCGCCACGTAGTAAGCAGGGCCCATCGGGCTTTCCTTCATCAGCAGCGACACCGCTAACGGCGTCAGGCCACCGAATACGGCGTAGGCGACGTTGTAGGAGAACGACAAACCGCTGAAACGCACCACCGGCGGGAACGCTTTCACCATGACATAGGGCACCACGCCAATGGTGCCTACAAACAGGCCGGTCAAGGCGTACAGCGGGAACAGCCAGTCCGGGTGAGCCATCAGGCTGTGATAGAGCGTCCAGGACGTTGCCAGCAACAAGGCACAACCGATGATCAGCACGCGCCCGGCACCAAAACGGTCGGCCAGGGCGCCGGAAGCGATACACCCCAGGCTCAGGGTGACGATGGCCAGGCTATTGGCCTGCAGCGCCACCGTTGGGCTGAAGTGGTAGATCGTTTGCAGCACGGTCGGCGTCATCAGGATAACCACGACCACACCGGCCGACAGCAGCCAGGTCAACAGCATCGACAGTACGATGGCGCCACGATGGTCACGCAACACCGCGCGCAACGGCAGCTCGGCCGCCAGGGTCTTGCGCTGCTGCATCTCGGCGAAGATCGGGGTTTCGTGCAGCCAGCGACGCAGGTACACCGACAACAGGCCGAACACACCCCCCAGCAGGAACGGAATGCGCCAGGCGTAATCCGACACCTGTTCCGGGCTGTAGAGCGTGTTGATGGCGGTGGCCACCAGCGAACCCAACAGGATGCCGGCCGTCAGGCCGCTGGTCAGGGTGCCGCAGGCATAACCGATGTGACGGGGCGGCACGTGCTCGGACACGAACACCCACGCGCCCGGCACTTCACCGCCAATCGCCGCGCCCTGGATCACGCGCATCAGCAGCAACAGGATCGGCGCCCACAGGCCGATCTGCGCGTAAGTCGGCAGCAGGCCCATGATCAGGGTCGGCACGGCCATCATGAAGATGCTCAGGGTGAACATCTTCTTGCGCCCCAGCAGGTCGCCGAAGTGCGCCATGATGATCCCGCCCAGCGGCCGCGCCAGGTAGCCGGCGGCGAAGATGCCGAAGGTCTGCATCATGCGCAGCCATTCGGGCATGTCCGCCGGGAAGAACAGCTTCCCGACTACCGTCGCAAAAAATACGAAGATGATGAAGTCGTAGAACTCCAGCGCCCCGCCCAAGGCAGACAGCGACAGGGTTTTGTAGTCGTTGCGGGTCAGCGGGCGCGACGGTTGCGCACTGCTTGCGGGCACGGAGGACATGGCAAGGCTTCTCTTATAGTAGTCAGGACGGCAAGCCCGGGACTTGCGGCAGGCTTGGCAAGATAGCAAATCGCTTGAAAAAGCACAGCGTTGAGCCGTTAACAGTTCAGATCCGCGAAATATTTCCGTAGCAGACGGGCAATTAATATGAGCAGGAGCACAGTTGCCGGAAAAAGCCGCGATACAGCGTCTATTTACCGACCAAATGAGCGTCGGGAGGTCGTCGTGGCGCCGACGGCTCGATATACTCGGCCCTTGCAAGCGCCAGACCCGCATCCTTGAGGGGCTGCTGTGCCAAAACGCCGTTGGTTATACACCAGCCGATTTGGCAGAGTTTCCCTTTAGTACGCCTTACGAGAAACGCATCGAGCGGTGTATGTTGGTGCTGAAACGTTTTTCCAGAAGACGGCTATCCACTTGAAATACCCATGAAGCGTCACGGGTCAGAGGCACCGGCATGATCGAACTCGAACAAGAAGATCCTATCCCGCAAGGCGATCTCGCCCTGCAAATCACCGCACTCCCGCGTGAGACCAACGGTTTCGGCGACATCTTCGGCGGCTGGCTGGTCGCGCAGATGGACCTGGCCGGCACCGCCATGGCGAGCAAGGTTGCCGGTGGCCGCGTAGCCACCGTGGCGATTGATCGCATGGCATTCCTGGTGCCCGTGGCCGTCGGCGCGCAGTTGTCCTTCTACACCCAAGCCCTGGAAATCGGCCGCAGCTCGATCCAGATGATGGTCGAAGTGTGGAGCGACGACCCGCTGTCCAGCGAATGGCGCAAAGTCACCGAGGCGGTGTTTGTGTTCGTTGCCATCGATGGCAGCGGCCGGACCCGCTCGGTTCCGTCGCGGGCGCGTTAAACATCGCGACGTTTTGACGGTCCATTGCCCCATTGTCTGCCATTGAGAGCGCGCGCCTATGTCTACGCCCAACATTGAAACCGTAAAACTGGATGAGCTGAACGCTTGGCGCATCCGCCACAACGGCGCCGAATTGGTGGTGGCCCAGCAAGGTGCGCATATCGTCAGCTACCAGCGCGCTGGCGAGAAGCCAATCATCTGGCCCAACGATCAGGTGCTGTTCAAGAAAGGCAAAGGCATTCGTACCGGCGTGCCGGTGTGCTGGCCGTGGTTTGGCGTATTCGACCGCAACCCGCAGAGCGTCAAGGCCATGTACCAGGGCGCCGAGCCGGCCGGTGCCCATGGTTTCGTGCGGACCGCTGACTGGACGTTGGCTGGCGTTGAGGCTGAAGGTACAGCGCTGAGGGTTGAGCTGGAGCTGCCGGTGCCTGAAGGTGGCTTCCCGGGTTGGCCGCATCAGGTCGACCTGAAGATGAGCATCCTGCTGGATGATCAACTGCACATCCGCCTGACCAGCCACAACCACGGCGCCGAGACCGTCAGCCTCAGCCAGGCGCTGCACAGCTATTTTGCGGTCAGCGATGTACGCAACGTGCAGGTCGACGGCCTGGACGGGCGGGACTATATCGATACCGCCGACGGCTGGACCCCAAAGCAGCAATCCGGGCTGCTGCACTTCACCGCCGAGACCGACCGCATCTACCTCGACACCCCGACTCAAGTGAACATCGTCGATAAAGATTGGCAGCGCCGCGTTCAACTCACCAGCACAGGCTCGCGCTCGACGGTAATCTGGAACCCGTGGACTGAACGTGCCAAGGCTTTCAGCGACATGGCCGACGACGGCTGGCAGGGCATGTTGTGCATCGAGACCGCGAATGTGCTGGACGATGTGGTGACGCTGGCGCCGGGTGAAAGCCATACCCTGGGCGTGAGCATCAGCGGTATCGCCCTGTAACCCCAATCAAAAATGTGGGAGCGGGCTTGCTCGCGAATGCGGTGTTCCAGTTAGTGCATGTGCTGACTGACACACCGCATTCGCGAGCAAGCCCGCTCCCACATTAGGTTCTGCATCAGATCAGAGATCCGATTCCTTGACCGCCCGCACCTTCCCCGCATCCAACGCATACGCCGCATCGGCCAGGTCATTGTTGACCTTCTCCACCTTCAGCGTGCCCGTCACCCACAGCGGCGTGTAGATGTCATCCAGCTTCAAGCCCTTGGGATAACGCACCAGCACCAACTGGTTGGGCGGCGGTGGCGGCACGTGGATGCAGGCGCCCGGATAAGGCACCAGGAAGAACAGCGTGCTGCGGCCCTTGGCGTCGGTTTCCAGCGGCACGGGGTAGCCGCCAATGCGAATATTCTTGCCGTTCATGGCAGCCACCGTCTTGGTGGAATACATAACCGCCGGCAAACCCTTGCTCTGCTTCAGGCCACCCTTTGCGGTGAACGTGCCTTGGGCTTCCGGGGAGTTGTGGTCGATTTCCGGCATTTCTTCGAGGGCTTTCTGGTCCGACTTGGGCATCAGTTCCAGCCAGTCGGTTTCCGGCAGTTCGCCAGCGTGGGCCAACCCGGTGCATAGAAGAAGGGATAACAGGAGACGGCGCATGGAGAGGCTCGGCAAGGATTACAGTGCCGGCATTCTAGCCCTCTGCGCCTGCGCAGCGCAGAGGGCCTGGTCGCTAAATTACTTCTTTTTCAGCAGACCGTAGATCACCAGCAGCACCACGGCACCCACCAGCGCACCAATGAAGCCTGCGCCCTGGCCCGCCTGATAGATGCCCAGTGCCTGGCCACCATAAGTCGCAACCAGCGAACCGGCGATACCCAGCAGGATGGTCATGATCCAGCCCATGCTGTCGTCGCCTGGCTTCAGGAAACGCGCCAGCAGGCCGACGATCAAACCGATAAAGATGGTCCCAATGATACCCATGGCATTTCCCTCTGATTGAAGTGAATTCAGTCAAAGCCTAGTCAGACTTTGGCTTCCTGCAATCAGAGGGTGGCGGGTACCAATGGTTCCGCCCGGCCTTGGGTTATTGCTCGGCGATCAGCGCTTCGACCTTGAGGATCTGCGCTTGCAGCGTCGCGCGATCCTTGCAGCGCAGGTTGGCGTGGCCGACCTTGCGCCCGGCCTTGAACGCCTTGCCGTAGTGATGCAGATGGCAGTCATCAATCGCGATCACGCGATCAACCGGCGGCACCACGCCGATGAAGTTGAGCATGGCGCTCTCGCCGACTTTTGCCGTGGAGCCCAATGGCAAGCCCGCTACCGCCCGCAGGTGGTTTTCGAACTGGCTGCACTCGGCGCCTTCGGTGGTCCAGTGCCCGGAGTTGTGCACGCGCGGGGCGATTTCGTTGGCTTTGAGGCCACCGTCGACTTCAAAGAACTCGAACGCCATCACGCCGACGTAATCCAGTTGCTTCAGCACACGGCTCGAATAATCTTCGGCCAGGGCTTGCAGCGGGTGATCGGTGCTGGCCACGGACAGCTTGAGGATGCCGCTGTCGTGGGTGTTGTGCACCAGCGGGTAGAAACGCGTTTCGCCATCGCGGGCACGCACGGCAATCAGCGAGACTTCACCGGTGAACGGCACGAAGCCTTCCAGCAGGCAGCCGACGCTGCCCAGTTCGGCGAAGGTACCGACCACGTCGGCGGCGGTGCGCAGGACTTTCTGGCCCTTGCCGTCGTAACCCAGGGTGCGGGTCTTCAACACGGCCGGCAGGCCGATGGAGGCGACTGCGGCGTCCAGGTCAGCCTGGGACTGGATGTCGGCGAAAGCCGGTGTCGGGATGCCCAGGTCCTTGAACATGCTCTTCTCGAACCAGCGGTCACGAGCGATGCGCAAGGCTTCGGCGCTCGGGTATACCGGCACGAACTGCGACAGGAAGGCCACGGTTTCAGCCGGGACGCTTTCGAACTCGAAGGTCACCAGGTCGACTTCATCGGCCAGTTGGCGCAGGTGATCCGGGTCGCTGTAGTCCGCACGCAGGTGTTCACCCAGCGCAGCTGCGCAGGCATCTGGTGCCGGATCCAGGAAAGCGAAGTTCATCCCCAGCGGCGTACCCGCCAGGGCCAGCATGCGGCCCAGTTGGCCGCCACCGATTACACCGATTTTCATCAATCAACCACCTCAGGCAATGCGTGGGTCTGGATTGTCCAGGACGCTGTCTGTCTGCTCAGCACGGAATTTTTTCAGCGCCGCGTGGAACTGCGGGTGCTTGGCGCCGAGGATGCTGGCGGACAACAAGGCAGCGTTGATCGCGCCGGCCTTGCCGATCGCCAGGGTGGCCACCGGAATACCGGCGGGCATCTGCACGATGGACAACAGCGAATCCACGCCCGAGAGCATCGACGACTGCACCGGTACGCCCAGCACTGGCAGGTGAGTCTTGGCTGCACACATGCCTGGCAGGTGAGCTGCGCCGCCGGCACCGGCGATGATTACCTCGATGCCACGGGATTCTGCTTCATCGGCATACTGGAACAGCAAATCCGGAGTGCGGTGGGCGGAAACCACCTTCACTTCGTAGGGAATGCCGAGTTTTTCCAGCATATCGGCGGTGTGGCTAAGGGTGGACCAATCGGACTTGGAGCCCATGATCACGCCAACCAATGCACTCATCGTCGTGCCTCTTCTCTCTGGGCGCCCGCAGGCGCGTCAAAAAACAACAAGCCACGCGGGAAATCCAGCGTGGCTTGTTGTACGAATTAAGGCCGGTTGGACCGGCCGAAGGCCGCGCAGTATACCGTAATAACGCAGATAAACAGCCCCTGGAATGACCATCTGTCTTACACCGCAAACAGGCGGTTTTATTGACTTCCAGGTCAGCGAACACACCAGAAAACTAATGTGGGAGCGGGCTTGCTCGCGAATGCGGTGGATCAGCCACAGATGGGTTGACTGACACTACGCTTTCGCGAGCAAGCCCGCTCCCACATTTGATCTGTGTGGGCTCAGGTATTCTGCGCCGCGCCGCCTTCCAGCTTGCGCCACAACAACCGCACGTTCGCCTTGCGCACCAACGCACAGCGATACAACCGGATCTCCAGCGGCACATGCCATTGCGGGCCGCCGCACACCACCAGTTCACCCCGGGCCAGCTCGGCGCGCACGCTCAACTGCGGCACCCAGGCAATGCCCAAGCCCTCAAGGGCCATGCTTTTCAGGCTGTCGGCCATGGCCGTTTCGTAAATCGTGGTAAAGCGCAGCGCCCGCTGGCGCAGCAACAGGTTTACCGAGCGCCCCAGGAAAGCTCCGGCGCTGTAGGCCAGCAGCGGCACACTGCCCTCGCCTTCCAGGTCGAACAGCGGCTTGCCGTCGGCATCGGCGGCGCACACCGGCAGCATCTCGGTGTTGCCCAGGTGCAGCGACGGGAAGATCTCCGGGTCCATCTGCATCGCCGCATCCGGGTCGTAGAACGCCAGCATCAAATCGCAGCCGCCTTCACGCAGCGCATGCACGGCGTCGCCCACGTTGGTGGCGACCAACCGCGTGGCAATGTTCAGCCCTTCGTTGCGCAACTGCGCGATCCAGCGCGGGAAGAAACCCAGGGCCAGGGAGTGCGCCGCCGCCACTTGCATGACTTCACCCTGCCCGCCTTCCAGGTGATGCAGGTGGCGCAGCACCTCGCCGAGTTGCTCGACCACGGTCCGCGCGGTGACCAGGAACAACTGCCCCGCCGCCGTCAGTTCGACCGGCGTGCGCGAGCGATTGACCAGGGTCAGCCCCAGCGCCGCCTCCAGGCTGCGGATGCGCCGACTGAACGCCGGCTGGGTGACGAAGCGCCGCTCAGCCGCCTGGGAGAAGCTGCGGGTGGCAGCCAGGGCGCTAAAGTCTTCCAGCCATTTGCTTTCAAGGTTCATCACATCCTCCCGGGGCACGCACCATTTTGGCACACACGTCCGTCATGGTAACGGGGTCACACTGACATTATGCCGTTTATGCATAGGCCAGTGTTTAACAGCATTGGCCCAAAATCTCCTGCAAGCCTAGCATTCACAGCGTTCCGGCCTAGCCCGGGTCCATATCGAGATGATTTCCGTCATGTCCTCCGCTGCATCTTTCCGCACAGAAAAAGACCTGCTTGGCGTACTCGAAGTACCCGCTCAAGCGTATTACGGCATCCAGACCCTGCGAGCGGTGAACAACTTCCGTCTCTCGGGCGTTCCGATTTCGCATTACCCGAAATTGGTGGTCGGCCTGGCAATGGTCAAGCAGGCAGCTGCTGACGCCAACCGCGAGCTGGGCCAACTCAGCGAAGCCAAGCACGCTGCCATCAGCGAAGCCTGTGCCCGTCTGATCCGCGGCGATTTCCACGAAGAGTTCGTGGTGGACATGATTCAAGGCGGCGCTGGCACTTCAACCAACATGAATGCCAACGAAGTCATCGCCAACATCGCGCTGGAGGCCATGGGCCACAGCAAGGGCGAATACCAATACCTGCACCCCAACAACGACGTGAACATGGCGCAGTCGACCAACGACGCCTACCCGACCGCGATCCGCCTGGGTCTGCTGCTGGGCCACGACGCGCTGTTGGCCAGCCTCGACAGCCTGATCCAGGCGTTCGCTGCCAAGGGTGAAGAATTCAGCCACGTCCTGAAAATGGGCCGTACCCAGCTGCAAGACGCCGTGCCGATGACCCTCGGCCAGGAATTCCGTGCCTTCGCCACCACCCTCGGTGAAGACCTGGCCCGCCTGAAGACCCTGGCGCCTGAGCTGCTGACCGAAGTGAACCTGGGCGGCACCGCTATCGGTACCGGCATCAACGCCGACCCGCGTTACCAGGCCCTGGCCGTCCAGCGCCTGGCGACCATCAGCGGCCAGCCGCTGGTACCGGCTGCCGACCTGATCGAAGCCACCTCCGACATGGGCGCTTTCGTGCTGTTCTCCGGCATGCTCAAGCGTACCGCGGTGAAGCTGTCGAAGATCTGCAACGACCTGCGCCTGCTGTCCAGCGGCCCGCGCACCGGCATCAACGAAATCAACCTGCCGGCGCGTCAGCCAGGCAGCTCGATCATGCCCGGCAAGGTCAACCCGGTGATCCCGGAAGCCGTGAACCAGGTGGCGTTCCAAATCATCGGTAACGATTTGGCGCTGACCATCGCGGCCGAAGGCGGCCAGCTGCAACTGAACGTGATGGAGCCGCTGATCGCCTACAAGATCTTCGACTCGATCCGCCTGCTGCAACGCGCCATGGACATGCTGCGCGAGCACTGCATCGTCGGCATCACTGCCAACGAAGCCCGCTGCCGCGAGCTGGTGGAACACTCCATCGGCCTGGTCACCGCGCTGAACCCGTACATCGGCTATGAAAACGCCACCCGCATCGCCCGTATCGCCCTTGAAAGCGGCCGCGGCGTGCTGGAACTGGTGCGCGAAGAAGGCTTGCTCGACGACGCCATGCTCGACGACATCCTGCGCCCCGAAAACATGATTGCCCCACGTTTGGTCCCCTTGAAGGCCTAAGCGTTTGTTGCACCGCTCACCAGGTTGAGGGACTAGACACCTCTCACCTTTTGAGGGCCTGAAGGCTCGTTCTTCAGGCCCTTTTTTTTGCCTCAAGGTTGTGAAATGACGCCAATAAAAACTCCAAGATCGCCCAACAAACCCGCCTTGCCCGTAACGCCTTGGCTGAAACCTTTAATCGCCTCGTGCAGACGGATCACCCACTCCTAGGTATAGTGCCGCCCCTCTTCGCGTCAGCGGTCGTCGGTAACGAGACCCTGGGAAGCGCGAAACCGCATGAATAACAACACCCGCAAAAGGATTGGGGTCGAAGCGTCGTGCACAGCCTGGTGCCGAGCGATGCGTCGGACCGTCCTGCGTTTGCCATTAGAAAAATCAGCGAGGAACACTCCATGCTAGAAGTCATCAACGACTTCCTCTCAGGGAAAGTATTGATCGTGCTCATTGTCGGGCTCGGTGGTTACTTCACGATCCGCTCGCGTTTCGTTCAGTTGCGTCACTTTTTCCACATGTTTTCGGTGTTTCGCGACAGCCTGAAAAGCAGCGCCGGCCAGCTCAGTTCGTTCCAGGCGCTGATGCTCAGCCTCGCCGGGCGCGTGGGTGCCGGCAACATCGCTGGCGTCGGCATTGCCGTGACCCTGGGTGGCCCGGGCGCCGTATTCTGGATGTGGGTCACCGCTCTGGTGGGCATGTCTTCGAGCTTTATCGAGTGCTCCCTCGGCCAACTGTACAAACGCACCGACGCTGAAGGCACCTACCGTGGTGGCCCGGCGTATTACATCCAGCACGGCCTGCACAAACGCTGGCTGGGCATGGTGATGGCGTTCCTGCTGCTGGTGACTTTCGGCTTCGCCTTCAATGGCCTGCAAGCCCACGCCGTCACCCACTCGCTGAACAATGCATTTGGCCTCGACACCACCTACACCGGCCTCGCCCTGGCGGTGCTGCTGGGCCTGGTGTTCATCGGCGGGATCAAGCGTATCGCCTCGATCGCCGACCTACTGGTGCCGGTCAAGACCCTGGTCTACATCGCGGTGACCCTGTACGTGATCGTGCTGCAATTCGACCACGTGCCGGCCATGCTCGCGACCATCGTCAAGAGCGCTTTCGGCCTCGACCAGGCCTTCGGTGGCCTGGTGGGCAGCGCGATCATCATGGGTGTGAAACGCGGCGTGTTCGCCAACGAAGCCGGCCTGGGCAGTGCGCCTAACGTGGCGGCAGTCGCCTCGGTTGAACACCCGATCGCCCAAGGCGTGGTTCAGGCGTTCAGCGTGTTCCTCGACACCTTCGTCATCTGCACCTGCACCGCGCTGCTGATCCTGCTCTCGGGCTTCTACACCCCGGGCTTTGAAGGCGACGGCATTGCCCTGACCCAGAACTCCCTGGCGGCGGTGGTGGGTGACTGGGGCCGGATGTTCATCTCGGTGGCCCTGGCGTTGTTCGTGTTCACCTCGATCATGTACAACTACTACCTCGGCGAGAGCAACCTGCGCTTCATCGTAGGCGACAACCGCAAGGTGCTGATGGGCTACCGCGCGCTGGTGCTGGTGCTGATTTTCTGGGGTTCCATCGAGAACCTGAGCACCGTGTTCGCCTTCGCCGACATCACCATGACCATGCTGGCGTTCGTCAACCTGTTCGCCCTGGCGTTCCTGTTCAAGATCGCCATGCGCATCCTGAATGACTACGACGGCCAGCGTGCTGCGGGCATCAAGACCCCGGTGTTTGATTCCAGCAAGTTCCCGGACCTGGACCTGGACCGCAAGGCCTGGCCGGCGAATCCGGTGAAGCCTGAGCCAGCCGCTCAAGCGACCGCAGAACTGAACGCTCAAGCGCAACGCTAAACCTAGATAGATGACACGCCGCCCGGCCTTGGGCATGCTCTGGGCCCGGCGGCGTTTTTCGTTCAGGAGATTCTTCAATGCAACCAGCCAACAACGTCATGGTGCTCTACACCGGCGGCACCATCGGCATGCAGGCCAGCGCCAACGGCCTGGCCCCCGCTTCGGGGTTTGAAGCGCGCATGAGCGAAGCCCTCGCCCAACTGAATATGCCAGCTTGGCGCTTTCGGGAAATGTCCCCGCTGATCGACAGTGCGAACATGACCCCCGCCTATTGGCAGCGCCTGCGCGCCGCCGTGGTTGAGGCGGTGGACGAGGGTTGCGACGCCGTACTGGTGCTGCACGGCACCGACACCCTGGCCTACAGCGCCGCGGCCATGAGTTTCCAACTGCTGGGCCTGCCCGCGCCGGTGCTGTTTACCGGCTCGATGCTGCCGGCCGGTGTGCCCGACAGCGATGCTTGGGAAAACGTCAGCGGTGCGTTGGCAGCCCTGGGCCAAGGCCTGGCGCCTGGCGTGCAACTGTACTTCCACGGTGCACTGATGGCCCCGACCCGTTGCGCGAAAATCCGCAGTTTTGGTCGCCACCCGTTTGCCGCGTTGCAGCGTAACGGCGGCGTCGCCCAAGCCGAGTTGGTTCCGGCGGCGCTGCATTACCGCCAGGCCAAGGCGCTGGCCAATGTGGGTGTGCTGCCACTGGTGCCGGGCATCGCCGCCGCGCAATTGGACGCGTTGATCGACAGCGGCATCCAGGCGCTGGTGCTGGAATGCTTCGGCAGCGGCACCGGGCCGAGCGACAACCCGCAGTTCCTCGCCAGCCTGCAGCGCGCGCAGGATAACGGCGTGGTCGTGGTGGCAATCACCCAATGCCATGAAGGCGGTGTGGAGCTGGACGTGTACGAGGCCGGCAGCCGCTTGCGGGGCGTCGGGGTGTTGTCGGGTGGCGGGATGACCCGTGAAGCCGCGTTCGGCAAGCTCAATGCCTTGATCGGCGCCGGGCTGGACATCGCCGAAATCCGCCGCCTGGTCGAACTCGACCTGTGCGGCGAACTGAGCTGACCGGCATATAACTTGCTCCTCTTCCAGCCATCCCCTGGCTGGAAGCCCCCATGCTGCACTCTCACCTCACCACCCTCAATGCCGTCTCGTTGGTGCTCAATACCTTCAAGGCCGAAGGCCAACCCGCCGAGGCCTTGCTGGCCGGCAGCGGTATTTGCGCGGCGGACTTGAGCCGCGCCGACACCCGCATCACCACCAACCAGGAGATGCGCGTGTGCGCCAACGCCGTGGCCCTGCGCCGGGATATCGGCCTGGAGCTGGGCCGGCAAATGCACGTTTCTTCCTATGGCATGCTCGGTTACGCACTGCTCACCAGTGCCACCTTCGGTGACGCTTTGCGCCTGGCGCTGCGGTATCCGGCGCTGCTGGGAACACTTTTCGAGCTGGACCTTGAGGAAGACGGCACGCGCATCTGGTTCAGCGCCGCGGATTACCGGGAAAATCCGGCGCTGGAAACGTTCAACGTCGAACTCTGCCTGGCCTCGTTGAAGGTGATCTGCGACGACCTGCTGGGGCATGCCCTGCCGCTGCTGGGGGCGCGCTTTGAACACGATGCCCCGGATTACCGCGCACGGTACGCCGAAATCTTTGCCTGCCCGCTGCAATTCGGCGCCATCGCCAACGCGTTTGCCTTCGACCGAAGCTGGCTGGACCAGCCCCTGCCATTAGCCGACGCCGTCACCCACCAGGCCATGGCCGAGCGCTGCCGCAAGCAAAACACCGAGTTCACCGGGCGCCAGGCCTGGCTGGGCAAGATTCGCCACCTGCTCGCCAGCCAACTCAGCGCCGCGCCGGGCGTCGACGGCCTGGCCGAGCAGATGAACTGCTCCCCGCGCACGCTACGCCGGCACCTGCATGACTTGGGCTGCAGCTATCAGGAGTTACTGGACGAGCTACGCTTCGAGCGGGCCAAGCGATTGCTGGGCGAGGATGAGCTGCCCATTTACCGAATTGCCGAGGCGCTGGGCTTCAGCGAAACCGCGAGTTTCCGTCACGCCTTTGTCCGCTGGAGCGGCGTCGCACCCAGCCAGTTCCGCCCCTGAAGCCACTTGCTGGGGCACGGCCGCGCCATTTCGGGGCGAATTGCGGTCACACACTTTGGCCATATTTATCCCCTTTTGGCCGCTCCTGCCATTCTCATTAATCCCACCCGCCGCAAGACTGGACTCACCGATTCAGCCTGCGGAGAACAACAATATGCTGACGATCTACTCGGACGATCACCACCTGCACCATGGCCGGTGCGAGTTGATGGACGGGCAACTGATGCCCTGTTTTGAAATGCCCTCGCGCGCCGACCATGTGTTGCAACGGGTCAAGGACCGCGAACTGGGCCCGGTGCAAGCGCCTGAGGATTTTGGCCTGGCGCCGCTGCAACGTATTCACAGCCCCGCGTACCTGGACTTCTTCAAAGGCGCCTGGCAACGCTGGACGGCATTTGGCCAGGACGGAGACTTGCTGCCCTACACCTGGCCCGCACGCACCTTGCGTCGGGTCATCCCCACCAGCCTGCACGGCCAGCTCGGCTATTACAGTTTCGACGGCGGCGCGCCGATCACCGCCGGCACCTGGCAAGCGGCCTACAGCGCGGCGCAAGTCGCTCTCACCGCGCAACAGGCGATCCAGCAAGGCGCCCGCAGTGCCTTCGCCCTGTGCCGTCCGCCCGGGCACCACGCCGCCAGCGACTTGATGGGCGGATATTGCTACCTCAACAACGCGGCGATCGCAGCCCAGGCGTTTCTCGACCAAGGCCACACAAAGGTGGCCATCCTCGACGTGGACTACCACCACGGCAACGGTACCCAGTCGATTTTCTACGAGCGCGACGATGTGCTGTTCACCTCGATCCACGGCCATCCGGAGGCGGAATTTCCGTTCTTCCTGGGCTACGCCGACGAGTTGGGCGAAGGCGCCGGTGAGGGTTTCAACTTCAACTATCCGTTGCCCGCAGGTTCTGGCTGGGACCGCTGGAGCGCCGCCCTGGAGCAGGCCTGCGGGGATATCGAGCGCTACGGCGCCGACATCATCGTGGTCTCGCTGGGCGTCGACACCTTCAAGGACGACCCGATCTCCCAGTTCAAGCTCGACAGCCCCGACTACCTGGCGATGGGCGCGCGAATCGCCCGCCTCGGCAAACCGACGCTGTTTGTGATGGAAGGCGGCTACGCCGTGGAAGAAATCGGCATCAATGCCGTCAACGTTCTCGAAGGTTTTGAGGGATTCGCCCAATGAACATGCTCAAGCATCTCGTCCTCTGCGCCGCCGTGCTGAGCGGGGCCGCGCACGCCGAAGAAAGAACCCTGCGGGTCTACAACTGGTTCGACTACATCACGCCCAAGGCCCTGGAAGATTTCAAGGCGCAGAACCCCAGCGTCAAGCTGGTCTACGACATCTTCGACACCAACGAAGCCCTGGAGGCCAAGCTGCTGACCGGCAACTCCGGCTATGACGTGGTGGTGCCGTCCAACGTGTTCCTGGCCAAGCAGATCGAAGCCTCGGTGTTCCAGCCGCTGGACCGCAGCAAACTGCCCAACTGGAACCACCTTGATCCCAAGTTGATGAAGCTGATCGAGGCCAACGACCCCGGCAATAAATTCGCCGTGCCCTACATGTACGGCACCATCCTGATCGGCTTCAACCCGGACAAGGTCAAGGCCGCGCTGGGGGCCAACGCCCCCGTGGACAGCTGGGACCTGATCTTCAACGTCGAGAACATCAGCAAGCTCAAGCAATGCGGCGTGGCGCTGCTGGATTCGCCGTCGGAAATCCTGCCCCTGGCCTTGCAACACCTGGGCCTGGACCCCAACAGCAGCAACCCGGCGGACTATGTCAAAGCCGAAGCACTGCTGATGAAGATCCGCCCGTACATCACCTATTTCCATTCGTCCAAGTACATGGCTGACATTGCCAACGGCGACATCTGCGTGGCGGTCGGCTATTCCGGCAGCTTCTCCCAGGCCGCCAACCGCGCCAAGGAAGCCAGGAACGGTGTGACCGTGGACATGCGGCTACCCAAAGAAGGCGCGCCGATCTGGTTCGACATGCTCGCGATCCCCAAAGGCGCCAAGGACCCGGAAGACGCCTACGCCTTTATCAACTACCTGCTGCAACCGGGCGTGATCGCGCCGATCAGCGATTTTGTCGGTTACCCCAACCCCAACAAGGACGCCACCGGGTTGGTGGATCCGGCGATTCGCAACAATCCCAACCTGTACCCGACCGAGGCGGCCATGGCCACGCTGTATACCCTCAAGCCCCTGGGACGTGACGCCGAACGAGCCAGGACCCGCGCCTGGACCAAGATCAAGTCCGGCACCTGATCGGCTGCCGCCGGTTGCGCCTCAGTGCGCAACCGGCGCGCGCCAAACCTGGCCCAAGCGCTTCAACGCCTGGCTGATCTGCGCCTCGGGCACGGCAGCAAACCCCAACACCAATCCGGCACGCTGATCCTGCGGCGTGAGTGAGTCCGGCAACCAATAGTTGCTCAAGCCATTGATCTCCACACCCACCGCCGCCGCCTGTTGGATCAGCGCCTGTTCCCGCGCCAGGCTGTCGACCCGCACGGTCAGGTGCAGCCCGGCCGCCACCGACGGCAGGCGGCCAACGCCTTCAATGTCGGCGGGCCATTCGGCCAATAGCGCATTGAGCCGGCTCTGCGCGGCGCGGCGCATGCGGCGTACATGACGCTGGAAATGCCCGGTCGCCATGAACTCCGCCATCACCGCCTGGGTGCTGACTTCCGAGTGGCGCACATCCACCGCGCGGCGCCGGGCAAAGGCCTGGACCAGGCCGGCCGGCAACACCAGGTAGCCCAGGCGCAGCGCCGGAAAGGCCACCTTGCCGAAAGTCCCGACATACAGCACCCGCCCCGTGCGATCGAGGGCCGCCAGTGGCGCCAGGGGCGCGCCGCTGTAGCGGTACTCACCGTCGTAGTCATCCTCGACGATCCAGCCGCCCGTACGCTCGGCCCAGGCCAGCAGTTCCAGGCGCCGGGCCAGGCTCATCACCACGCCGGTGGGGTATTGATGGGACGGGGTGACGTAGGCCAGGCGGCAACCGCCGAGGCGGTTCAAGGCAGCGCAGTCGATGCCCTCGCTGTCCACCGTCACGCCATGCAATTGGCCGCCCGCCACCGCGAACGCATGGCCTGCTGCCCGATACCCCGGATTCTCGATGGCAACCTCATCGCCGGGCTCCACCAGCAGCTGTGCACAAAGGCTGATTGCCTGCTGCGCGCCACTGGTGATCACTATTTGCTCAGCCGTGCACTGCATGCCGCGAGAACTGCGTAGATAGGCCGCAATCAATCCACGCAGGCGCGCGTCGCCCGCCGGGTCGCCGTAACACAACTGCTGCAAGTCCGGCTTGCGCCAGAAAGCCGCATTCAGCTTGGCCCACACGTCAAACGGGAACAGATCGAAAGCCGGTACGCCCACCCTGAAAGCCCTCGGCGGACCACTGGGCGGAAGCGCCAAATGATTGTTTTCCACCCGCGCCAGCGCACCGCTGTGGATAACTTGACTGGACGAAAACACAGGTAAATCCGGGCGCTTTGTGGATAAACCTGGGGATAAGCCTGTTGATAACCCTGTGGACACTTTTGTGGATAGTTTTTTTGCGGGCGTCGACGTCTGCGGCAATTGCGCCACATAGGTGCCATCACCCACGCGGCCTTCGATAAATCCTTCGGCATACAGTTGGTCGTAAGCGCGAACCACACTGTTGCGCGAGATCGAGAGTGCCGCCGCCAGGTCACGGCTGGCGGGGAGCCGGGTGCCACTGACTAACCGGCCATCCAATACTCGCTGGCGCAGCGCCTGATAGAGCTGGCGGGTGAGTCCCTGGCGTCGGTCCAACTCGATACCCGCCGGGTTGAACGAGAGCGGTGGTTCTAACGCAGGCATGGAATTGGACCTATAAAATTGACTGTAGATGGCTCTTACAACGAACCAATAGCCTGCCTAGGATGCAGGCATTCGCCAAGGAAAATCTTCATGTACACACCACGCGCCTTTGCCCTCGATGACTTGCCCGAAATCCAGCAACTGATCCAGCACACGCGCCTGGCGCAACTGGTGACCTTGGGCGAACAAGGCCTGCAAGCCAGCCATTTGCCGCTGCTGCTCAACCCGGATGAAGGGCCCAACGGCACCCTTTACGGGCACATGGCCAAGGCCAATCGCCAATGGCAGGACCTGCAAAATGGCGGCGAGGCCCTGGTGATTTTTGCCGGCGCCGAGGCCTACGTCAGTCCGTCGTTCTACCCGGCCAAGGCCGAACACGGCAAAGTGGTGCCGACCTGGAATTACATCGCGGTACACGCCTACGGCACCGGCGAAGTGTTCACCGACGCCGAGCGCCTGCTCGAACTGGTCAGCGCCCTCACCGACCGCCATGAAGGCAATCGCGCCCAACCCTGGAAAGTCAGCGACGCCCCGGCCGACTACATCGACGGCATGCTCAAGGCCATCGTCGGCTTTGCCCTGCCGATCCAACGCCTGGAAGGCAAACGAAAACTCAGCCAGAACCGCAGCCCGGCGGACATCGCCGGTGTTCGCGACGGCCTGGCTGCCAGCACCGACGTACGCGACCAGACCCTCGCCCGCTTTATTCCCAAGGAGCCATCATGAGCCAGATCGAAATCCGCCAGGTCAGCGCCGCCGACCACGCCGCTTGGTTGCCCCTGTGGCAAGCCTACCTGCGCTTCTACAACACCGAGCTGCCCGACGCCGTCAGCCAGAACACCTGGCAACGCTTGATCGACGCCAATGAGCCGACCCACTCGGCCCTGGCCTGGCAGGACGGCAAGGCCGTAGGCATGGTCAATTTCATCTACCACCGGTCCAACTGGAGCATCGAGAACTCCTGCTACCTACAGGATTTGCTGGTAGACCCGGCCCAACGTGGCACCGGCGTCGGCCGCAAGCTGATCGAATTCGTCTACGCCACCGCCAAGGCCGACGGTTGCTGCAAGGTCCACTGGCTGACCCACGAGACCAACGCCACCGCCATCCAGCTGTACGAACGCATCGCCGAACGCCCCGGTTTTATCCAGTTTCGCAAAGGTCTTTAAGGAGAAGCACAGCATGACGACATCATTGGCCGACTGGAAAGGTGTCCCGGCGCCCACCGTCACCCTTATCGAAGGGCGCTTCGTGCGCCTGGAAAAACTCGACCCCGCCCGCCACGGCGATGACCTGTTCAACGCCCTGCAAGGTCCCGGCGCGGATCCGAAGCTGTGGGATTATTTGCCTTACGGCCCGTTCCCCGAGCGCGCCGCCTTCGATGCCTGGCTGAACAACCACGCGTCCCACAGCGACCCGTACTTCTTCAGCGTGATCGACAAGGCCAGCGGCGAGGTGCAAGGCATCCTCAGCCTGATGTCCATCGTGCCCGAGCAAGGCCGCATTGAAATCGGCCACGTGACCTTCGGTGCCCCGATGCAACGCTCACCGAAAAGCACCGAGGCGGTGTACCTGCTGGCCAGGCACTCGTTTGAGCTGGGCAATCGTCGCCTGGAGTGGAAGTGCAACAACGCCAACGCCCGCTCCAAAAATGCCGCCGAGCGGTTGGGTTTCAGTTTTGAAGGGGTGTTTCGCCAGCACACCGTGGTCAAGGGCCGCAACCGGGATACGGCGTGGTACTCGATCCTGGATGGGGAATGGCCGGCGATTGGGGCGGGGTTTGAGCGGTGGCTGTCAGATGCCAACCAGACCGGTTCGGGACAGTTGAAAACGCTGGTGGAATGCCGTACCTAAGCCACCCTGCCACCCCCTGACAAATGTGGGAGCGGGCTTGCTCGCGAAAGCGGCGTATCAGTCACAAATGTATCAACTGACCCACCGTCATCGCGGGCAAGCCCGGCTCCCACATTGTATCTTCAGCGTATCCGGGCCTTGTGCTCAGCCGAGGCGAATAGGCGAGCATCTATAGATCAAACACCACGCCATCGCCTTTTCCTACAAGCTTCTGCGAACCTTCACCACTCCCATCTTCAACCCAAACGGCCTGAACACTGCGTTCAACGACTTCAGCGTCTGATTGCCCTCGCCATGTTCGATATGCACCAGCGTGCGTACGGAGATTTTGCACATCTTGGCAAACTGGCTCTGATGCAGCCCAGTGACTTCCGTTCGCAGCCGGCGTACCGCCTCGGCTATTTCCAGCGTTCCCTCGGCCAATGCATCCTGAATGCTTTCGATCAACCGGGTTCGTTCTTCAACCGTCAGGCTCATTTCAATCCCCGTCACCTCCTCGCCATCATTCTGTAAAAAACCTCCGCTATACAGGTCGACTCTTTTCCAAAAACAAGGTCGCCCGCCATGCCCCCTTCGCCCCAGCGCCTTGCGCTCACTCTCGGCCTGCTGGTCAGCAGCGGTTTTGCCGATGCGGCGCCCGCGCCAACCAAGACGCTGCAGATCGACACGCCCACCACCACCGGGCAAACCCTGGGCGGTAGCGACTCGCTGACGATTTCGGCACCGGGCAGTATCACCACCTCCAAAGTCGCGGTGACCTTGAAGGACGGCACCACCGGTAATGGCGTGGTGATCGACAACTCCGGCAGCATTACCTCCACGGGTGGCCGGGCCATCGACAGCAGCGGCAGCCTCACCGGTACGCGCAACTACAGCATCTACAACCGAGCCGGCGGCGTGATCCAGGGCGCCAACGACGCGCTGCGCATCGACAGCAACTTCGCCAGCGGCAGCCTGCTGATCGACAACAGCGGCACCATTCGCTCTGCCACCGGCCAAGGGCTGGACCTGGATGCGATCCGCAGCTCCAACGTCACCACCACTATCATCAACCGCCAGGGCGGGCTGATTCGCGGCGACGCCAGCGACGGCATGAAAACCGGCGGTAATGCCACCCTCACCAACTACGGCGAGATTTCCACCGGCGACACCCACTCGCGCGATGACAAATTCGACGGCGTCGACATCGACTCCGCTACTGGCGTGACCGTCACCAACTACGGCCTCATCTCCGGCGGCCGCCACGGCATCACCACCGACCTGGGCGCCACGCTGACCAACTACGGCACGGTAATCGGCCGCAACGGCTCGGGCTTTGGTTCCGACGGCGATGGCACGGTGATCAACCACGGCACTATTACCGGCGCATTTTCCGGACTGCAGCCGGACGGCGATGGTGACGGCGTGGACATCGACAAGATCGCCCACATTGAAAACTACGGCATCATCCAGGGCGTCGGCGCCGGCGGTGTCGACAAGAACGGCTTTGCCAACGGCAGCGAAGGCATCGCCCTCGGCGGTGGCTACGTGTTCAACGGCGTGGGTGCATTGGTAAGCGGTGCCAACAACGCGGTGCTGGTGGACGACGGCAGCGACGGCCCGGGACTTGCTGCAACCACCCTGATCAACCATGGCACCATTCAGGGCCTGAACGGCTTCGGCGTGAAGTTCGTCGGCGAGTTTGCCGACACGGTGGTCAACGCCGGCTTGATCAGCGGCAGCAACGGCCTGGCCCTGGATTTGGGCGGCGGCGATGACACGCTGACCCTGCTCGGCGGCAGCCGCTTTGTCGGCGTGGTGGATGGCGGCACCGGATATGACCGCGTGATCATGGACGACGCCGCCGGCGGCAGTTTCGGCGACAGCCGCAACTTCGAATGGCTGGACGTGAAGCAAGGCACCTGGACCCTCACCGGCAGCGGCGACTTCAGCGACGGCGGCGAGATTTTCAGCGGCGCCAAGCTGATCAACCAGGGTGGGATCGCTGGCAACCTGACCGTCGATGAAGGCGGTATCTATGCCGGTGGCGGCAGTGTCGGCAGCCTGTTGGTCAAAGGCACCTTGCAGACCAGCACCGCCCTCGGCACCGCCAGCATCACCCGCGACCTGACGATGACCAGCGGCTCGACCCTGGCCTATGGCGTGAACGCCGACGGCAGCAGCGCACCGGTCCAGGTCGGCGGCACCGCGTACCTGAATGGCGCGACCCTGGCGGTCAATCCCGGCACCGGCACCTACCCGTGGCAGAGCCACTACACGGTACTGCGGGCCGGCAGCATCAATGGCACGTTCGGCAAGGTCACCAGCGACTATGCCTTCCTCACCCCCACACTGGATTACAGCCCTACCCAGGTCGGCCTGACCTATTCCCGCAATGACGTGGCGTTCAATCAGTTCGCCAACACCGGCAACGGCACCCGCGCCGCCAACGCCCTGGCGAGCCTGGGCAAGAACAACGCGTTGTACAACGCCTTGCTCAACACCACCAACAGCAGCGCCGGTGCCGCCATCGAGCAATTGGCCGGCAGCAGCACCGCCAACCTGACCAGTGCCACCCTCGGCGCCAGCGCCCAGGTCGGCAACAGCATGTTGAACGCCATGCACCAACTGGGCGGCGGTGCCGGACTGCTGGTGGGCCTTGATCAAAAAGACACCCCCGTACTGGCCGCCACCGGCGTACCCGCCGAAGCCCGCAACCTCAACGACCCCAACGCCCGGGGCCGCCTGTGGCTGCAAGGTATCGGCAGCTACGGCAAGCTCGACGGCGACCACGGCAGCAATGGCCTGACCCAGCGCACCAAAGGCAGCGTGCTGGGGGCCGATTGGGCGCTCGATTCGGACTGGCGCGTGGGCGTGCTGGGCGGTTATTCGAAGACCGACCTGGACACCACCGGCGTCGACGGCAGCGTCGATAGCTGGCACGCCGGCGTCTACGCCATGCGCCAGAGCGGACCGCTGGCCTTGCGCCTGGGTGCTGCGTACAGCGGGCACCAGGGAGACAGTAAACGTACGGTGGCCTTTGACGGTTTCAACGATCGGCCCAAAGGTGACTACGACGCCGACAGCCAACAAGCCTTCGCCGAACTGGGTTATGCCATGGGCAGCGGGCGCCTGAGCGCCGAGCCGTTCGCCAACCTCGGCTACCAGCGCTACCACCGCGACAGCTACAACGAAAAAGGCGGCGCCGCCGCCCTGCATGTCGACGGGCAAACCCAGGACAATTTCAGCAGCACCTTCGGCCTGCGCCTGGCGCACTTGAGCCAGCTGGACAACGGCATCAGTCTCACACCGCGGGTCAGCGCCGGCTGGAAGCACACCTACGGCGACGTAGACAGCAGCACCCGCCAGGCCTTCCTGATGGGCGGCACCGCGTTCAACGTCGAAGGCAGCGCCCTGGACCGCGACAGCCTGTTGCTGGAAGCCGGGCTGGATGTAGGCCTGTCGGCACGCCATACCCTCGGCGTGGGCTACAGCAGCGAAATAGGCAGTAACAGCCGCAATCACGGGCTGATCGGGCAATGGCAGATGAGTTTTTAATCGCGGCCCACTAGAGACATCTCTGGCAGGCAAAGGGTGGATGGCCTGACATTTATCCGCCCTTTACCCCGCTAGATTTCCCGACCTCATACATCAAGAGGTCGGACCTGCATGCCACTCCTTCAGAAACAACTCGCACTCGCCATCACCTTCGCGCTGGGTGCCACCAACGCTCAATTCGTCCAGGCGCGAGGGGACATCGATCCAGACAGCGAGTGGTTCATCCCGGCGCCAGAGGCCGGCCAGCAAGGCCACCAGCGCCCCAAGCCACCCAAGCCCACTCCCGACTTTAACTTTACCGACCACGCCACCACCCGTAACGGCCAGCAGGTTGCCCGCGTACTGGACTCTGCCGTGGACACCCTCATCAAGTCGGGCGAACTCAATGAGTGGCAAGAGTACGAACTGGACAATATCGCCCGGGAACTTGGCAGGCTGGCACCGGGCCGTGTGGGTGCAGTTCTGGAGCAACTGGCAGGCAGCCAGAACGCCAACCTTGGCGCCGCCACTCAAGACAGCATGAAACAGCTCAACAGCAGCCTGCTTTCAGTCATGCGCCGGACAGGCGACGAACGCAACCTTACGGATGCCGAAGGCAATGGCCACGTATGGTTCCAGGCCCTGGGCAACGCTGGCAAGCTTGAAGGACAGCACGGTAGCGTGGGCCTGCAGCAACACACCCAAGGCCTGATGCTGGGCGGCGACTGGGCAGTGGACGATGCCTGGCGGGTGGGTGTGATGGGCGCCAAGTCCGCCAGCGACCTGAACGCCAAACGCTTCAAGGGCGAACTGGACAGCTGGCACCTCGGCGGTTACGCCGTGCGTCAGGACGGCCCCCTTGCACTGCGCCTGGGGGCGATCTACAGCAGCCATGCCGGCCAAACCCAACGCACCGTAGACTTTGATTTCGTCGAGCGCCGCGAGCAGTCCAAAGGCAAATACAACGCCCAAAGCCAGAACGCTTTCGCCGAGCTGGGCTATCAACTGGACAAGGGCAGTTTCAGCATCGAACCCTATGCGGGGATCGGCTACCAGCGCTATCACCGCGACCGCTACAAGGAAAAAGGCGGCTTTACAGCGCTGAATGTCGGCGCCCAGACCCAGGAAAACCTCAGCAGCACCTTCGGCTTGCGCCTGGCCAGTGCCTTTACGCTGGACAACCAGATGGCCCTCAAGCCGCACCTGAGCACAGGCTGGAAGCACCTCTACGGTGACGTGAGCAGCACCGTGCGCCAGTCCTCCGCGTGGGTAAAACGGCCGGGCTTCAACAGTGACTTCACCATCGAAGGCACCTCCCTGGACCGCGACAGCCTGGCGCTGCACACCGGGGTGGACCTGGCGCTGTCGACCCGGCACACCGTGGGCCTGGCCTATACCGCCGAGGTCGGCACCCACAGCCGTAACCAGGGTTTGCTGGGCCAGTGGACCCTGGCGTTCTGATTATTGCGGGCGAAAAAAAAGGGGGCACATGCCCCCCCGAGGTTTAAGCGGTAGTTTCGAAGGCTGTTGATCAGCCTTCGATTTCAATCAGGATTTCACCCGGGTTGACCCGGTCGCCCTTGGCCACGTGTACGGCGGTGACCTTGCCGGCGATCGACGCCTGTACTTCGGTCTCCATCTTCATCGCTTCAGTGATCAACACAGCCTGGCCGGCCTTCACCACGTCGCCTTCCTTGACCAGCACGTCGACGATGTTGCCCGGCATCGCCGTGCTGACATGGCCTGGCGCGGTGGCGTGCTTGCGCTTGCTGCCGCCACTGCTGACAAACTCGTTGAGCGGCTCGAACACCACTTCTTCCGGCATGCCGTCGATGGACAGGTAGAAGTGGCGCTTGCCTTCGGCCTTGACGCCCACCCCGGTGATGTCCACGCGATAGCTTTCGCCGTGCACGTCGATCACGAACTCGGTCGGCACACCTTCGCCACCGGCACGGGCCACGCCGCCGGCTTCAGGAATCGGCAACAGCACTTCAGGGCTCAAGGTGCCAGCGTCGCGCTCTTCAAGGAATTTGCGCCCGATGTCCGGGAACATCGCGTAGGTCAGTACGTCTTCTTCGGACTTGGCCAACGCGCCGATTTCGCCGCGCAACTTGGTCATTTCCGGCTTCAGCAGATCTGCCGGGCGATGGTCGATCACCTCTTCGCTGCCGATGGCCTGGCGCCGCAGTTTTTCATTCACGATGCCCGGCGCCTTGCCGTAGCCGCCTTGCAGGTACAGCTTCACTTCGTTGGTGATGGTCTTGTAGCGCTCGCCGGCCAGCACGTTGAAGAACGCCTGGGTACCGACGATCTGCGAAGTCGGGGTGACCAGCGGCGGGAAGCCAAGGTCTTCACGAACCCGCGGGATTTCGGCCAGCACTTCGCTCATGCGGTTCAGCGCGCCCTGCTCTTTCAGCTGGTTGGCCAGGTTGGAAATCATCCCGCCCGGTACCTGGTTGACTTGCACGCGGGTGTCGACGGCGGTGAATTCGCTTTCGAACTGGTGGTACTTCTTGCGCACGGCGTAGAAGTACAAACCGATTTCCTGCAGCAGTTCCAGGCTCAGGCCGGTGTCGAATTCGCTGCCTTTGAGGGCCGCGACCATCGACTCGGTACCCGGGTGGCTGGTGCCCCAGGCGAAGCTGGAAATGGCGGTGTCGATATGGTCGGCACCGTTTTCGATGGCCTTGAGCTGGCACATCGAAGCCAGGCCCGCAGTGTCGTGGGAGTGGATGAAGATCGGCAGGCTCTGCTCGGCCTTCAGCGCCTTGACCAGCTCGCCGGTGGCGTATGGCGTCAGCAGGCCGGCCATGTCCTTGATCGCCACCGAGTCGCAACCCATGGCTTCCATTTGCTTGGCCTGGGCCACGAACGCCTCGATGGTGTGCACCGGGCTGGTGGTGTAGGCGATGGTGCCCTGGGCATGTTTGCCGGCGGCTTTTACCGCTTCGATGGCCACTCGCAGGTTACGCACGTCGTTCATCGCGTCGAAGATGCGGAACACGTCGATGCCGTTGACGGCGGCCTTGGCGACGAAGGCTTTGACCACATCGTCGCTGTAGTGGCGGTAGCCCAACAGGTTCTGGCCACGCAGCAGCATTTGCAGGCGCGTGTTGGGCAACGCCGCGCGCAGTTTGCGCAGGCGCTCCCACGGGTCTTCTTTCAGGAAGCGTACGCAGGCGTCGAAGGTCGCGCCGCCCCAGACTTCCAGGGACCAGTAGCCGACTTTGTCGAGCTTGTCGCAGATCGGCAGCATGTCGTCGGTGCGCATGCGGGTTGCCAGCAACGATTGGTGGGCGTCGCGCAGGATGGTGTCGGTTACGAAGATCTTCTTGCTCATTCTTATATTCCTCACAGGCCTGCGTGGGCGGCGATGGCGGCGGCGATGGCCAGGGCCAGCTCTTCGGGTTTGCGCTTGATCGAGTAGTTGGTCAGCTCAGGGTGGCTTTCCACAAAACTGGTGTTGAACTGGCCGCTGCGGAATTCCGGGTTGCGCAGGATTTCCTGGTAATAGGCGGCGGTGGTCTTCACGCCTTGCAGGCGCATGTCGTCCAGGGCGCGCAGGCCGCGGTCCATGGCTTCTTCCCAGGTCAACGCCCACACCACCAGCTTCAGGCACATCGAGTCGTAGAACGGTGGGATGGTGTAGCCGGTGTAGATCGCCGTGTCGGTACGCACGCCGGGACCGCCGGGTGCGTAGTAACGGGTGATCTTGCCGAAGCTGGGCAGGAAGTTGTTCTTCGGGTCTTCGGCGTTGATGCGGAACTGCAACGCAAAACCCCGGTGCTGAATGTCTTCCTGCTTGACCGACAGCGGCAGGCCCGACGCAATGCGGATCTGCTCACGCACAATGTCGATGCCGGTGATTTCTTCGGTAATGGTGTGTTCCACCTGCACCCGGGTGTTCATCTCCATGAAGTACACCTCGCCCTCGGCGAGCAGGAACTCCACGGTGCCGGCGTTCTCGTAGCCCACGGCCTTGGCCGCGCGCACCGACAGGTCGCCGATGTAGGCACGCTGTTCAGGGGTCAGCTGGGGGCTAGGGGCGATCTCAATCAGCTTCTGGTTACGGCGCTGGATCGAGCAATCGCGCTCGAACAGGTGCACCACATTGCCGAAGCTGTCACCGAGGATCTGCGCCTCGATGTGCTTGGGATTGACGATGCATTTTTCCAGGAACACTTCCGCCGAACCGAAGGCCTTGGTGGCTTCGGAAATTACCCGGGGGAAGGCTTGTTCGAGTTCTTCACGGCTGTTGCAGCGACGGATACCGCGACCGCCACCACCGGAGGTGGCCTTGAGCATCACCGGGTAACCAATGCGGTCGCCTTCGGTCAGGGCTTCAGCGATGTCGGCAACGTTGCCTTCGGTGCCCGGGGTCACCGGTACGCCGGCCTTGATCATGCTGCGGCGGGCTTCAGTCTTGTCGCCCATGCGGCGAATCACTTCTGCGGACGGGCCGATGAACTTGATCCCACGTTCGGCGCAAATGTCTGCCAGCTCGGCGTTTTCCGAGAGGAAGCCGTAGCCGGGGTGCAGCGCGTCGCAACCGGTTTCCACCGCCAGGTTCACCAGCTTGCGCGGGTTCAGGTAACCGGCCAATGGCTCGGCACCGATGCTGTGGGCTTCATCTGCACGCTTTACATGCAGGGCATGGCGATCGGCATCGGAATAGACCGCGACCGAACGAATGCCCATCTCGGCGCAGGCACGCACGATACGTACGGCAATCTCACCACGGTTGGCGATCAGGATCTTTTTTATCACTTGGAAATTCCCTTGAGCCGATTGCTACCTACTTCGACCCTGGAAGCGGGTCGGCGCGTGACCAAATGTTTCATGGCAGTCGCGTGACACACACTATGCCCCTGCAGGGATTAACAAAAATCAATAATTATTGGGTTGTGTATAAGCAAAGACTTATAGTCGTCCCATCAAGGGTCGGCGGGAGTGTTTGAACTATGCGTAAGTCATTGATGCGTATGACATTGCGTCAATTGCAGATTTTCAATGAAGTCTGTGATTTGCGTTCCTACAGCCGCGCAGCCGAGGAAATGTCCCTCACGCAACCGGCAGTTAGCCTACAAATCAAGCAGCTGGAGGAGCTGCTGGGCCAGCCATTGTTCGATTACGTCGGCAAAAAGCTCTATATGACTGAAGCTGCTGAAGCCTTGCAACGGGCCAGCCGGGACATTTTCGGCCGCCTGGAAAACCTCGATATGCAACTCTCCGACATGCAGGGCTCGTTGCAGGGCCAGCTGAAACTGGCGGTGGAATCCAGCGCCAAGTACTTCGTGCCGCACCTGTTTGCCGCCTTCAAGCGCCAGCATCCAGAGGTCAACCTGCACCTGACGGTGGTCAACCGCGCCCAGGTGATTCGCCGGCTTTCAGACAACCGCGACGACCTGGTGATCATGTCGATGGTGCCCCAGGACATGGGCCTGGAATTCCTGCCGTTCCTGAACAACCCGATTGTCGCGGTGGCGCCCCACGATCATCCGCTGAGCCATCAAGGGCCGTTGCGCCTGCAGGACCTTGAGCCTTACACGCTGCTGTTGCGCGAGCCGGGGTCCGGCACGCGGATGGCGTGCGAAGAGTATTTCAAGGAGAAGCGCGTGCACTTCACCCAGACGGTGGAAGTGTCTTCGGCCGAGGCGCAGCGCGAGTGCGTGACCGCCGGGTTGGGCGTGGCGCTGCTGACGCGCCACGCGGTCAACCTGGAACTGGCCACCGGCGGGCTCAGGGAGCTGCCGGTGGAAGAACTGCCGCTGTACCGCAGTTGGTGCCTGGTGCAGGCCAAGGCCAAGCGCCTGTCACCGGTGGCCCATGCATTCCTGGGCTTTATCCGCAGCGAGCGGCTGCAGATCAGCGCGCTGGCTGAGCGCTTCGCTGGGCAGCTGCGGGTGCCTGCCAGTGGAGTTCCGGATAGTCACTGATGCTCTGTTGCAATTGACGCTGATCGCAGCGGTCTTCAATTGCGCGACGGAAGGCCATGCGGCGCTGGTCTTCCTGCTGGCGGCGGGTCTTGACGGTGCTGTTGCTTTCTTCGTATTGCCGAGCCATTTCGAGTCTCCCAATGCGAGTAAGGGGAGTTCAGGATGGGCTCGGGCAATGACGGTTTAGCGGCATGGGGATGACAGGACGATGAATCTTGCGGGGCTCAATACGATCAACTGTGGGAGCTGGCTTGCTCGCGAATGCGGTGGGCCAGCCAGCATATTCAGTGACTGACACTTCGCATTCGCGAGCAAGCCCGCTCCCACAATGGGTCCGCGTACAAACTATCAGTCGTCGAGGGCTTTTACGGACTTGGGTGACAACCGAAGGCTGCGCAAGCTGCGCTTCACGCTCTTGAGGTGGTTGACCAGGCTCGGGCCGCGCGCCATGGCCACGCCCATCGCCAGCACGTCGATCACCACAAGGTGGGCGATACGCGAGGTCAGCGGCGTGTAGATCTCGGTGTCCTCGTGTACATCGATCGCCAGGTTGACGGTCGACAGCTCTGCCAATGGCGTCTGGCTCGGGCACAGGGTAATCAGGGTCGCGCCGCTTTCACGCACCAGGTTGGCGGTGATCAGCAAATCCTTGGAGCGGCCGGACTGGGAAATGCAGATCGCCACGTCGCTGGGCTTCAACGTCACCGCCGACATCGCCTGCATGTGCGGGTCGCTGTAGGCCGCCGCCGTCAGCAGCAAACGGAAGAACTTGTGCTGGGCATCCGCCGCCACCGCGCCGGACGCGCCGAAACCATAGAACTCCACGCGCTGGGCCTGGGACATGGCGGTCACGGCTTTTTGCAGCTCCACCGGGTCGAGCTTTTCGCGCACTTCCATCAGGGTGTGCAGGGTGGTGTCGAAGATTTTCAGGCTGTAGTCGGCGACGGAATCGTCTTCGTGGATCGCGAACTGGCCAAAGCTCGCACCGGCCGCCAGGCTCTGGGCCAGCTTGAGCTTCAAGTCCTGGAAACCGGAGCAACCGATGGCGCGGCAGAAGCGCACGATGGTCGGCTCGCTGATGCCCACGCTGTGGGCCAGGTCGGCCATGGAACTGTGCATCACGGCCGCAGGGTCAAGCAGCACGTGATCGGCAACCTTGAGTTCCGATTTGCGTAACAGGTGGCGCGACTGGGCGATATGTTGCAACAGGTTCAAAGGGCTGGACTCTTGTTATTGGCAGACGCCAGGGATGTAGCAAGCTTGTAGTTATACTACAAGAATTAACGATTTGCCCGTTCGATGCATCACTTAATCACGCTGCTGCCCGCTGATTCAGCGGGCAGGCTCGATGTAGCCCCGCGTGCGGCTTGGGCTCAACTATGGAAAATCGGCATTTTTTCGTAACAAATCCGCCAAGCCATCCGCTTCCACCGGCCGACTGATCAAATAGCCTTGCACCTCGTCACATTGCTCATCCCGCAAAAAGTCCAGCTGCTGCTGATCTTCCACACCCTCGGCCACCACCTTGAGCGACAGCCCGTGGGCCATGGCAATGATTGCGCGGGTGATCGAGGCATCTTCGCGTCCCTGGCCCAGGCCGCGAATGAACGTCTGGTCGATCTTCACGTAGTCCACGGGGATGCGCTTGAGGTAACTGAGGGATGAGTAACCGGTGCCAAAATCATCAATCGCCAGCTTCACCCCCAGGTCGCGCAGTTGCTGGAAGGTCGAGATGATGTGCTCGACGCTGTCGAGCAGCTGGCTTTCGGTCAGTTCCAGCTCCAGGTATTGCGGATCAAGCCCGGTTTCTTCCAGTACCTGGCGCACCAGGCTGATCAGCTTGCCCTGGCGCAGTTGGTGCACCGACAGGTTGACCGACACCCGAATCGGCGCCAGCCCCTGGCGTTGCCATTCACAAGCCTGCCAGCACGCCTGGCGCAACACGAACTCCCCCAGCGGCACGATCAGGCCGGTTTCTTCGGCCAGCCCGATAAAGTCGCCGGGCGGCACCATGCCCCACTGCGGATGTTCCCAACGAATCAATGCTTCGGCCGCATTCAGCTTGCCACTGGCCAGGCACAGTTTGGGTTGGTAGAACACCGTAAGCTGGCGCTCATCAATCGCCTTGCGCAGCTGGTTTTCCAGCTGCAAACGTTCCAGGGTGCTGGCCTGCAGGCTGTCGGTGTAGAACTGGAAGTTATTACCGCCCAGGTGCTTGGCGTGCTGCATGGCCATGTTCGACTGGCTGACCAGCGCGGATATTTCCCGCGCATTGTCGGGCAACAGGCTGACGCCCATTGAGGCGCTGACCACCAGCTCGTGCCCTTCCACCGTCACCGGCACCCGCAACTTGGCCAGCAACCGCGTGGCCACCCGCGCCAGGCTCGACAGGTTGCCGTAGGCGTCGAACAGCACGGCGAATTCATCGCCAGAGAGCCGCGCTATGGTGTCGGCTTCGGGCAAGGCGTTGATCAAGCGGCGGGCCATTTTCTGCAACAACTGGTCGGCCACTTCATGCCCGAGGCTGTCGTTGAGCAGCTTGAAACGGTCCAGGTTGATATGCAGTAAAGCCAGGCTGCGGCCACCCTGGCGCACCCGCTGATGGGCTTCGCGCAACCGCTCGCGGAACAGCGAGCGGTTGGCCAGCCCGGTCAATTCGTCGTAGTGCGTGAGATAGCGCATGCGCTCTTCGGATTCGCGGCGCGCAGACAGATCGGCGAAGAAGCCCACGATATGGCTGACGTTTCCTCGAATATCCCGGACTACATTCAGTTGTAGCCATTGCGGGTAGAGTTCGCCGTTCTTGCGGGTTTCCACGAGCTCGCCCTGCCAGGTGCCGTGGCTGAGCAACGCCTGGCGGATCACCGGGAAGTGGCGCCGTGCGTCGCGGCTGCTGGGCAGCTCCACGACATTGCGCCCGATCATGTCGTCAATGTCGAAGCCGGTAACGCGGCTGAATGCCTGGTTGACGGCTATCAGCACGTAGTCCGGGTCGAGGATCACAATGCCTTCGCTGGCCGCCTCAAACACCGTCGATGCCAGGCGCTGCTGTTCTTCCAGGACCTTGCCGGCGCTGATGTCGCGGCGGGTACCGAGCATCCGCGTGACGCGCCCGCCTGCCGAGCGCTCCACGGCGCGGCCACGGTCCTGGATCCATACCCAATGGCCATCGCCATGGCGCACCCGGTATTCCACCAGGTAGTCCTCGCTGCGGCCTTTAAGGTGCTCCACCAGCGCGCGCTTGAGCAGCGGCAAGTCGTCCGGATGCAGGCGTGGCTTGAGGTGGCTGAGCATCGCCGTGACGTATTCCGGCTCCAGGCCGAACAACTCCTTGAGCTGGGTATGGTGGACCTCATCGGTTTGCAGGTTCCAGTCCCACAGACCCAGTTCGCTGGCCTGCAACGCCATGGCCAGACGCGCCTCGCTTTTGCTCAGGGCTAGGCTCGCCGCGTCCAGTTCCTGACTGCGCTGATCGACGCGTTGCTGCAGGCCGATCTGTGCTTCGCGCAACTCTTGTTCGACCTGGCGCCGCTGCTCCACCTCACGCACCAGTTCCTGGTTCAGTTGCTCGCTGCGTTGCTGCGCTTGCTGCAGATGCTCGATCAACGCCTGGTTCTGGAAGCGCCTGAGCAGCCCGCGCTGGATCAGGCGATTGACCTGCCATGCCACCAGGCTCAGGGATGCCAGCAGAATCAGGCCCAGGCAACCCCAGCCTTGCTGTTGCGGGTCGCCGCTCCAGAATAAATAGAGGATGGCCGGCACCAGGCAGGGCACGGCAAACGACAGGAAAGCCGGCAGGCTGACGGCATAGGCCACACTGGCGGACAAGGTCGCCGCGCCGAGCAGGCCGAACACCCAGGCCTGTTGCGCAAAACTGTCCACAGGGACCAGGGCGATGGCAGCACTGGCCAGCGTCAAGCCGCTGACGGCCGAGCCCAGCATGAACATGCGTCGCCAGATCGGCTGCGCCTGGCGGCTGGGCATGGCGGAATCGAACGCCGCCACCTGAATTACCCGCAAGGCCACCAGCGCCAGCAGCCATACCAGCCAAATGCTGTCCAGCAGATAGCGCTGCGGGCTCCAGAGCAACCAGGCGCAGACCAGTCCATTCACCAGCATTAATAAAGTAGGCAGCAGGGAGCCTTGGTAAAGCAGGCGCGTGCGCTCCACCGCCATCTCCATGGCGTAGTGCTTGCGGATAACCTGCGCCGGCGCCACGGAGGGTCCCGCCAGGTCAATGCTAAGGGTCATAGGCAGTGTTCTTATAATGGTGAGCCCGAAACGTCGACGGAGCATACACAAGCAAACGCTCGGGCCAAACTGCCCCAAGTCATAAAAACAGCGCGACAATCAGGCGCAAACCTTGGAGCCAGACAGCTTGAGTGAGACAGGGCGCGGGCTGTGGGCGATGACCGACCGGTCATCACCGTGAATAGATTGTTGCCTTATCCTGTGTCGACGCAGAAGTTTTCCCGTGACCACCCGGCATTGGGATTTGCCCGACTCCCCCGGGCACCCTAGAATGCGCCGATGCGCGATGATCTCTCTCTTTTGCTGAACTCCCTCAACGATGCCCAACGCCAGGCCGTAGCGGCCCCCGTTGGCCGTCAGTTGGTCCTGGCCGGTGCTGGCTCCGGTAAAACCCGAGTGCTGGTGCACCGTATCGCCTGGTTGATCCAGGTCGAGAACGCCTCACCGCATTCCATCCTGTCGGTGACCTTCACCAACAAGGCCGCTGCCGAGATGCGTCATCGCATCGAGCAGTTGATGGGCATCAGCCCGGCCGGCATGTGGGTGGGCACCTTCCACGGCCTGGCGCACCGCCTGTTGCGGGCGCATTGGCAGGAAGCCGGCCTGAGCCAGACCTTCCAGATTCTCGACAGCGACGACCAGCAACGCCTGGTCAAGCGGGTGATCCGCGAGCTGGGCCTGGATGAACAACGCTGGCCGGTCCGTCAGGCCCAGTGGTTCATCAATGGCCAGAAAGATGAAGGCCTGCGCCCGCAACATATCCAGGCCAGCGGCGACCTGTTCCTGGCCACCATGCGCAGCATTTATGAAGCCTATGAAGTGGCCTGCCAGCGCGCCGGCGTCATCGACTTCTCCGAACTGCTGCTGCGCGCCCTCGACTTGTGGCGCGACAACCCGGGCTTGCTGGCGCACTACCAGAAACGCTTCCGCCACATCCTGGTGGACGAGTTCCAGGATACCAACGCCGTGCAGTACGCCTGGTTGCGCCTGCTGGCCAAGGGCGGCGACAGCCTGATGGTGGTGGGCGACGACGACCAGTCGATCTACGGCTGGCGCGGCGCGAAAATCGAGAACATCTACCAGTACAGCGACGACTTCCCGGACGCCGAAACCATCCGCCTGGAACAGAACTACCGCTCCACCGCCGGGATCCTCAAGGCCGCCAACGCCTTGATCGCCAACAACACCGGGCGCCTGGGCAAAGAACTGTGGACCGACGGCAGCGAAGGCGAAGCGATCAACCTGTACGCCGCCTTCAACGAACACGATGAAGCGCGCTACGTGGTGGAAACCATCGAAAGCGCCCTGAAAACCGGCCTGGCCCGCAGCGATATCGCGATTCTCTACCGCTCCAACGCCCAGTCACGGGTATTGGAAGAGGCCCTGCTGCGCGAGCGCATTCCGTATCGCATCTATGGTGGCCAGCGCTTCTTCGAACGTGCCGAAATCAAGAACGCCATGGCCTACCTGCGCTTGCTGGAAGGTCGCGGCAACGATGCGGCGCTGGAACGGGTGATCAACATTCCGGCCCGCGGCATCGGCGAGAAGACCGTCGAGGCGATTCGCGACCACGCACGCCACAGCGATGTGTCGATGTGGGAAGCGATGCGCCTGCTGATCGCCAACAAGGGCCTGACCGGCCGTGCGGCCGGTGCCTTGAGCGTGTTTGTCGAGCTGATCGAGAACCTGGCCGCCAAGTGCATGGAAATGCCCCTGCACCTGATGACCCAGACCGTGATCGAGCAGTCCGGCCTGATCGCCTACCACGAAGCGGAAAAAGGCGAGAAAGGCCAGGCCCGGGTAGAAAACCTTGAGGAACTGGTCAGCGCCGCCCGCGCGTTCGAAAACACCGAAGAAGACGAAGACCTGACGCCACTGGCGGCATTCCTCGGCCACGCTTCCCTGGAAGCCGGCGACACCCAGGCTGATGAGCATGAAGACAGCATTCAGCTGATGACCTTGCACAGTGCCAAGGGCCTGGAATTCCCCTACGTGTTCCTGGTGGGCATGGAAGAAGGCCTGTTCCCCCACAAGATGAGCCTGGAAGAACCCGGCCGCCTTGAGGAGGAACGCCGCCTGGCCTACGTGGGCATCACCCGGGCGATGCAGAACCTGGTGATGACCTACGCCGAAACCCGGCGCCTGTACGGCAGTGAGACCTACAACAAGGTGTCGCGCTTCGTACGTGAAGTGCCGAAAGGGCTGATTCAGGAAGTGCGCCTGTCCAACAGCGTCAGCCGACCGTTCGGCGGCGGCCAGCAGCAGAACTCCAGCAGCATGTTCGCTGGTTCGGAAATCCCCGAGACGCCGTTCAGCCTTGGCCAGCAGGTCAAGCACGCGATCTTCGGCGAAGGCGTGATCCTCAACTTCGAAGGCGCCGGTGCCCAGGCCAGGGTGCAGGTGAACTTCGCCGAAGGCAGCAAGTGGCTGATGATGGGCTACGCCAAGCTCGAAGCAATCTGAAACAACTGTAGAACATGAAGGATGTTGCCCCACCCTTGTATTTGGCAGCGGTGGGGCCAATATCTGTAATAAGTCCTACAGACGATTCGGTATTGGCCCTACGCAAAAGCCCGAAACACTATGCCGCTAGCCACTGACATCACACCTGTGCAACATGGCGCGCGTGCAATCCACAAATGGGAATTCCCTTTATGAAACGTTTTCTTAGCATCGCCATGGCGTTGTGCATCGGCCTGACGATGAGCCTCGACGCCAACGCCAAGCGCTTCGGTGGCGGCAAATCCATGGGCTCGGCGCCGAGCCACCAGACCAGCCAAATGGCCCCATCCGGCGGCGGCATGGGCGGCGCAGCTGCGACCGCTGGCGCTGCCGGTGCCGCAGGCGCTGCTGCCAAGGCTGGCGGTGCTTCGCGCTGGCTGGGCCCTCTGGCCGGTATCGCGGCCGGCGGCCTGCTCGCCTCCATGTTCATGGGCGGCGGCTTCCAGGGCATGCAGATCTTCGACATCCTGATCATGGCGGTCATCGCCTTCCTGATCTTCCGCTTTATCGCCGCCCGTCGCCGCAAGCAACAGGAGCACATGGCTCCAGCCGGCGCGCCGATGCAGCGTGAAGTGTTCGAGCAAAAGCCTGCTGCCATGGGTTCGATCTTCGGCGGTTCGGCTGCTCCTGCTGCCGCTCGTCCGGTGATCAACGCACCCGCCTGGTTCAACGAAGAGCGCTTCGTCGAAGCGGCCCGCAGCCACTTCCAGTCCCTGCAGCAGCACTGGGACGCCAACGAAATGGACAAGATCGCCGAGTTCGTGACCCCGCAACTGCTGGAGTTCCTCAAGCGCGAACGTGCCGACCTGGGCGACGGCTTCCAGTCGACCTACATCGACGACCTGAAAGTGCAGCTTGAAGGTGTGGATGACCGCGCCGACAAGACCATCGCCACCCTGACCTTCAGCGGTGTGTCGAAGACCTCGCGTTTCGACCAGGGCGAAGTGTTCAGCGAAAGCTGGAACATGGAGCGCCCACAAGGCGAAAACCAGCCTTGGCTGGTCGCCGGTATCCGCCAGAACGGCTGATCCCTGCCCGCTTTGAGTACGCAGTAACAAAAACCCCGGACTTGTCCGGGGTTTTCTATTTCACGGTTGCACTTATAGCGAGCTACTGTATAAAACGCCCCTATAAACCGCGCCATCTAGCAAGAGGATCCCGGCCGTGGAAGAAGTTATCGAACAATTGCGTGAAGCCAACGAACCGGTACCGGTTCCTCTGGAGCTGCCTGACGAAGATCAACTGGTGGAAATCGAGGAGCAACTGTTCATCGATATTCCGTTCGTCTTCCGTGAATTTCTGCTGACCGTCAGCGATGTGGTCTACGGCAGCCTGGAGCCGGTGACCGTCACCGACCCACAGTCCCACACCTACCTGCCGGACGTTGCCGCCAACGCCTGGGATGCCGGTGTTGACCGCAGCATGATCCCGATCTGCCAGGACGGCGACGACTACTACTGCGTCGAGGAAGACGGCACCGTGGTGCTGTGGTCCGGCGAAGAAGAACTCGTCACCGAAGAAACCTGGGAATCGGTGTGGCACTGGGCACGGGACGTCTGGCTGGAAAGCTGAGACCCCTGTGTGCCGAGGGCGCTTGTTGTGGCGAGCGAGCTTGCTCGCGCTGGGCTGCGAAGCAGCCCTCTGCGACCCACTCAGTGCTCCGGCGTATCCTTATGGTTATCCAGGGTCTCCAGCAAGGCGACCTGCATCCGCGTATGCACGCGGATGAACCAGCGCCACAGCACGGCGGCCACCGCGGCCGTCACCACGGCGATCAGCACCAGCAACTTGTTGGTCGGCAGGATACTGGCCGACAAGGCTGCCAATAGCAGGAAAATCACCAGCAGCGAAAGAATCGGGATCACTTCGGCGATCACCCGGCGCACGCGCTGAGTGTGGCGCCCGGCCATTTCCGGCTTCACGCTCATCTCCGCCAGCAGCATCGACAGCGCCTTGAGCTTGCGGTACGCCGCAATCAAAAACGGCAGCGACAGCAGCAACGCCCCACCCCAGATCAATGCCTTCTGCCAGCTCGGATCGCTGACCCAGCCTTCCAGGTAGCTGCCAATACGCGCCGCGAAAAAGCTGCCGGCAAAGAAGATCGCCACCACCAGCGCCAGGTTCACCCCCACCTGCAGAATGATCTTGCGGATCATCGACGCCAGCATCGCACCCTCGCCCTGGGGCTGAATGCTGCGCAGCCACTCGCCATACATCCCGAACACCCGGCTCATGCGCTTGGGCATCACTGCGGCAATCTTCAGCGACAGCGGGTCTGCGCCACGGATCAGATAGGGTGTGAGCAGTGTGGTAATCGCCGAAACAGCCACCGCCACCGGATACAGGAAGTCGCTGGTGACCTGCAACGTCATCCCCAGCGCGGCGATGATGAATGAAAATTCGCCGATCTGTGACAGCCCCATCCCCACTCGCAATGAAGTGCGGCCATCGTTACCCGCAATAAACGCCCCCAACCCACAGGACAACATCTTGCCCAGCACCACGGCCACGGTAATCACCGCAATCGGCCAGGCGTATTGCAGGAGGATCTGCGGGTCGATCATCAAGCCAATGGCGACAAAGAAGATCGCGCTGAACATGTCGCGAACCGGTTCGATCAGGCGCTCAATCTTCAGCAATTGCCGGGATTCGGCCATGATCGCGCCGATCAGGAATGCCCCCAGCACCATGCTGTATTCCAGCTTGACCACCAGCAGACAGAAACCGAAACACAGACCCAGCACGGTGATCAGCAGCATCTCGTTGCTTTCGAATTTGGCCACGTACTCCAGCAGGCGTGGCACCAGCAAAATCCCGATCACCAGCGCGACAATCATGAACAGCGAGAGCTTGCCGACGGTGGAGAACACCTCGCCGGAGCTGACCGTGCCGCTGACGGCAATGCTCGACAGCAAGGCGATGATGCCGATGCCGAGGATGTCTTCGACGATCAGCACCCCGAAAATCAGCTGGGCAAAGCGCTGGTTTTTCATCTTCAGGTCATTGAGCGCCTTGACAATGATGGTGGTCGAGGAAATCGCCAGGATCGCGCCCAGAAACAGCGAGTCCATGGTGTTCCAGTCGAACCAGCGGCCGATTTCGTAGCCGATCCAGATCATCAGGATGATTTCGAGGAACGCCGCGATAAAGGCGGTGGCGCCAACCTTGAACAGCTTGCGCAGGCTGAACTCAAGGCCCAGGCAGAACATCAGGAAGATCACCCCAAGCTCGGCCAGGGTCTTGATCGTGTCTTCGTCGTGGATCAGGCCAAACGGTGGGGTGTGCGGGCCGATGATGAAGCCGGCGACGATATACCCCAACACCACCGGCTGCTTGAGCCGATGGAACAGGATCGTCACCACCCCGGCCACCAGCATGATCACGGCCAGGTCCTGGATAAAGCTGATGGCGTGCATGGCGAGGGGCTCCTTGAGGGGTACTGGCGCTTTTCCCATTTCCACGCATGCACCCCGAAAGGTCGCAATGAACGGAAAGAAAAGTCTGCCTTGATCGTAAGAATTGCCTTTGAGACGGGCTTTTGAAGGGTAACACCGCGACTTGCGGCAGAAAGCCGGTGCAATATATGGAAACAGATCGCCCCGGGCGTGACGGCAAGCCGGGGCCCAGCGTCCCGTTATGAATGGCTCTGCAAAGATTCCAGCACCCGCAGAGGTGCCTCCCCACCCAATGCCTACAACCCGTGAGTGTGCTATGGAACCCGGAAACGCCCAGCTGTCGATGACAGTATTGATGACCCCTGACATGGCCAACTTCTCTGGCAATGTGCACGGCGGCACGCTGCTCAAGTACCTCGACGAAGTGGCCTACGCCTGCGCCAGCCGTTATGCCGGGCGCTATGTGGTGACGTTGTCGGTGGACCAGGTGATTTTTCGCGAGCCGATCCATGTCGGCGAGCTGGTGACCTTCCTGGCCTCGGTCAACTACACCGGCAACACATCGATGGAAGTGGGGATCAAGGTGGTCACCGAGAACATCCGTGAGCGTTCGGTACGCCACACCAATAGCTGCTTCTTCACGATGGTCGCGGTGGATGACCAGCGCAAACCGGCCGCCGTGCCGCCGCTGCAACCGCAGAACAGCGAAGACAAGCGCCGGTTTGTGCAGGCTCAACAGCGCCGGCAGATTCGCCAGGAGCTGGAAAAGCGCTATCAGGAAATCAAGGCAGACGGGCCGTAAGAGCCCGCCAGGTTTCTGGATGACCGCTTAGTAACGCGAGCACTTGTCAAAGTGCGCACACACATCAAAGCGCTGGTCCAACTGGGCCATGCGCTCCATATGGTGATTGACCACCTCCATCGTCACGCTCTTTCGGGTATTCACGTAGTACTGCACCATAAGCTTGTCGTTCTCCGCTACGCGCGATTTGATCGCACTGTCCGTAGGCTGCATCCATTGCTCCAGGACGGCATCCTCAGTTCCCCGCAGGCGCTGGCGGTACACCTCAGTGTAAAACCCCAGAGCCCGGGCCAGACGACCGGCAGACTCTTGATTCGACAGTTCGTAGTTCTGCCGAAACTGGTTCCAATAATCCGGCGGCAAGGTATACGAGCCCATCAACGCCTTACGCTTGCTGATCAACTCATCAAGCTCTTGAGGCGAGGTTTGCATTCGGTCGACTTTATTCTCTGACACGATGGCCGTGATCGACTGCGCACGCTCGTCAAGAATGCGATCAATCAACACCATTCGCTGCGGAGTATCCGGTAACAACTTGCCGAATATCGGACCTTTGCCCTCGCAAGACGGCATGCCGGTCTCGAACAGCGGCTGCGGGATCCGCACGTCCTTGCCGTCCAATCGCGTAAGACGCTGGAGCAGCGTGCTGCATTGGCGGCCCTGCAATTCGAAGGTCACTTCGTACTCTTCACCCGCCTTGGGCGTTAGATTGAACGCTTTGCCACAGACATAGGAGCTGCCGTTGGTGTTGATCATCAACATAGTGTCCTTTCCGGGCGCCAGCTTGATCTCCAGCAGCCCACGAGCCGTGGGCGGTGGCGGCACAAGCATGTCTACCCGCCGCTTGGTGTCCACCAGGAACATGTTGTTGAGAATGCCTGTGGTCTCACCCATGCAGTGCTGTGCGTCATAGACAAAAAGGGTGCTGTTGGTGGTGTTGGAGATGAACCGCAGCTTCGCCGCATCGGGCTCGGCTGCGTCAGGATAGGTACCGTGGACGCTGCAACCACTGAGCAGCGTAACCAGGGCCAATGCGATAAATGCCCGTGGCGAATGGAGCAGGGATAACGACATGATCTTCCTTGATGAACGCAGAGGGCAAAAAGACGGCCGGTAGTAACGGACGCCCTTTGCGTCGCTCAATCAGGAATAGTCCTACAGCCCGATTGGGGTTGCCTCGAAGCGAACTCGCGGATGGGCAATCCGGTCCTGGGCGCGCACCAGTTCCAGCTCATAGCTGGCGCACGCCTGGGTTTCCAGCAGTACTTCATGCACCGCTGCAGCAGTGAACTCAAAGGCCGCCACCAGGCTATCGCCCAACAACACCCGCGCCAGGAACAGGCCCGACGTCAGGTCGCCCACGCCCACCGGCTGACGCGGGAATGCCAGCAGTGGCCGACGCAGGTGCCAGCTGCCTTCAGCCGTCACCAACAGCATTTCGAAGCCGTCCGGCAGCTTGCCGGGATAATCCAGGTGCTTGACCAACACCGCTTTCGGCCCGCGGGCCAGTAACGCACGGGCCATCCCCAGGCAATCGAACAGCGACTGCGGCTTGCGCCCGGCAAAGCTGTCCAGCTCCAGCTGGTTGGGGCACAGGAAGTCGGCCATCGCCGCCGCTTCCTCCAGCAGGAAGTCGCTGACCTCCTGGGGCACGATGCAGCCTTTTTCCGGATGCCCCATCACCGGGTCACACAGGTAAAGAGCCTTGGGGTTGATCGCCTTGATCCGCGCCACGCCGGTGAGGATCGCCCGGCCCTGGGCCGCACTGCCCAGGTAGCCCGACAGCACTGCATCACAGTTGCCCAGCTCGCCAATCGCCGCGATGCCTTCCACCAGCGCAGGAATTTGCTGCGGCGCCAACACTTCTCCCGCCCACTGACCATACTGAGTGTGGTTGGAGAACTGCACCGTATTGAGCGGCCACACGTTCACCCCGACCCGTTGCATGGGGAACACGGCGGCGCTGTTTCCGGCGTGGCCGAAGACCACATGAGACTGGATCGCAAGCAGATGGGGCGTACGTTTCATGCAGGGGATTTCCGTAAAGCCGTTGATATTCTGGCTGCGCAGTATGCGACTAAACGCGGCCTGTACGACAGACCGGAGACGCAGTTAAGCTGGCCCTACTTTGTTGGAGTTCATCGAATGCTGACCCTCGGAAATATCTTCGTGCTGATGCTGCTGGCGACCGGTGCCGCCTGGCTGTGGCACAACCACGGCCTGCGCGAGCGGGCGCTGGAACGGGTCAAGCAGCACTGCGCCAAGCTCGACATCGAGCTGCTCGATGGCGCCGTGGCGTTGAAGCGCATCGGTTTTGTGAAAGATGCCAGCGGGCGGCGGCGCCTGGCACGGATCTACAACTTCGAATTCACCGTGACCGGCGAAACGCGGCACCCGGGGACCATCACCCAATTCGGCGCCCACAGCGCGCAAATCGAGCTGGCGCCCTACCCGTTCGAGATCAAGACGCCATTGCCCAGCGCCGAGATCATTGAGCTAAGCCAGTGGCGCCAGGAGCATGGCAACAGCAAGACCCGTCACTGACGGCAAGCGGTTAACCCACCCTGTAACTGCGCAACGTCCTGCACTTCGCTGAAGATCAATTCGATACGCGAATCCCGCCGCCATTCGCTGGGCTGCCAGGCCAATGCTGCGTTATCCACAGCGTTGGCCGATGCCCAGCCATCCAGGCTGTGGATAACCAGTTTTGCCCGTCGCCAGTCCAACGATTGCAGCCATTGCTGAATGCGCCGCGCGTCGAATCGCTGACTCGGATGCCAGCGCCAGCCAATGCTCCAGCCATCCTCCTGGCCCTGGCTGAGGCAGATCGGCGATGCCGGATCCGTCCAGATGGCCGGCATTTGCCCCAGGCCTTTGGGCAACTCGAAGTTATCCACAGCCGCTGCCGCTTGAGCATTCACACCCGGTAACCGGGCCAAGGGCAGTTGCGCCTGCTGCGTCCAATAGATCGGCCGGTCGGGCAGTTGTCCTTGAATCAACAGGCGCTGCGCATCACTTAAGGCTTCATTCTTGTTCAATACCAACAGCCCGGCGCTGGCTAATGCCTCCCGTTGGGCATTGGGTAAAGGTTTGCCCGCCGCCAACGCCTGGGCGTCCAGTACGAGTACGCACGGCTGCACCGCCAGTACCTGCTGCCAGGGTGCTTCCCGCAGTTGCTTGAGCAATTGAGCCGGGTGCCCAAGCCCGGACGGCTCGATAAACAGCCGGTCGGGCCTGGCCTTACGCAACAAACGCCCCAGCCCTACCTGGAACGGCGCCCCGTTGACGCAACACAGGCAGCCACCCGCCACTTCACCGAGGGCAATCCCGTCGTCATCACGGGTGAGCAACGCGGCATCCAGGCCAATCTGCCCGAACTCATTGATCAACACCGCCCAACGCTCGTTGGCCGGGCGCTGGGCCAGCAGGTGCTTGATCAGGCTGGTCTTGCCGGCGCCCAGGGGCCCGGCAATCACGTGGGTGGGAATGTTCTGCAGCATGGTGGACATCATTCAGACCGTGTAGAGAGGTTCGATCCTACCCGGTTACGCCAACCAATCCAGCGTCAGAATCAACCGTCGTTGATCCGCTTGCAGCGGCGGCGAGCGGTGGATCAGACCAAAGCCTTCGTTGCCGTGCCATTTTTCGCCCTTGAGCAACGCCACTTCGCCGCAGTGGATTTGCTCAATGCGTTCTTCCGGCTCAGCACTCGCCTGGCTCAGGTGTCGCCGCTCCATAACCCCCTCGCGCAACCACTGGCTGCCGATGCCGGCGTAGGTCGTGATCAGCCGCACCGGCACATGATCCACATGAAAACGCGGGCACATGGCCTTGTCCAATAGCCGCAAACGCACGCCGATACGCTTGGCTCCCAGCAAACAGGCAAAGGCGCTGACCAGCCACGACACATCGGCGATAAAGCCTTCGTAGCCTTCAAGATCACGGCAACCTGATGCAAATTCCTGCAGGTTTGGCTCGGCGTCTTCGCTGTTCAGTTCAACCACCAGCGACTCGGCCAATGGCTCACTGAGTGCCACCAGTAACGCGCCGAACTCGGCGATGTGCAGAGGCAACTGACGCTGCCACACCGCCAGGTTCACGCCGTCCTCAAGGATATCGGTGAGCACGGCCGGGGTTTCGCCGTGGGTCTGGCGTACCACCGGGCGCAGTTTCAGGGTCGGTGCCAGCATCAGGCAGCCTCTTCGAACCAAGGGCCAAAAGGATCGGCCAACAAGCGCCAGCCTTCGACACCCGTGGCCATTTCATCGTCGGTCAGCAAACAAGCGTCCAGCTCGGCGGTCATCTGGGCGAAGTCGATGTTCTGGCCGATAAACACCAGCTCCTGCCGGCAATCGCCGGTGCTCAGTTGCCAGTTTTTCATGATTGCGGCGATGCCTTCCTCGTCCTGGGGCCACTGGGTTTTCGGCACGAAACGCCACCAGCGCCCGGCAAACCCATGGCGCATCAGGCCGCCAGCCTGGGACCAGCTACCGGCGTCCTGGTGTTTGCTGGCCAGCCAGAAAAAGCCCTTGGAGCGCAGCAGTTTTCCATTCACCCAAGGCCGGTCGATAAAGTCGAAAAACCGCTGCGGGTGGAACGGGCGGCGGGCGCGATAGGCGGTGGAGGCGATGCCGTACTCTTCGGTTTCCGGCAGGTGTTCGCCACGCAGTTCCTGCAACCAGCCCGGCGCCTGGGAAGCACGCTCGAAGTCGAAACGGCCGGTGTTGAGGATCTTCGCCAACGGCACTTCGCCCATGACCATCGGGATGATTTCAGCCTGGGAGTTCAAGCGCTCCAGGATCGCCATCAACTCCTCGCGCTCACTGCTGCTGATCAGGTCGATCTTGCTGATGAGGATCACATCCGCAAATTCGATCTGCTCGATCAGCAGGTCGGTGATCGAGCGCTCGTCCTCTTCACCGAGGGTTTCGCCCCGGGACGCCAGGCTTTCGGCAGCCTGGTAGTCGAGCAGGAAGTTCATGCCGTCGACCACGGTGACCATGGTGTCGAGCCGGGCAATGTCCGCCAGGCTCTGGCCGTCTTCGTCGCGAAAGGTGAAGGTTTCGGCCACCGGCAGCGGCTCGGAGATGCCAGTGGATTCAATCAACAGGTAATCGAACCGACCTTCCTTGGCGAGCTTTCCGACTTCTTCCAGCAAGTCTTCGCGCAAGGTGCAGCAGATGCAGCCGTTGCTCATCTCCACCAGTTTTTCTTCGGCGCGATTGAGGGTGACGTCGCGCTGGACCTCACTGCCATCGATGTTGATTTCGCTCATGTCGTTGACGATCACCGCCACCCGCAGGTTTTCGCGGTTGCGCAGGACGTAGTTGAGCAGCGTGCTTTTGCCGGCGCCGAGGAATCCGGACAGCACAGTAACGGGGAGACGATTGGGCATCAGGTATTCCTCATCAGGGTTGGCCGGTCAAATCGCCCGTTGATGGCGTTCGCGCAGCTCTTCACGTTCTTTGGCTTCGATACACAGGGTGGCCGTGGGGCGCAGCAGCAGGCGCTTGAGGCCGATGGGTTCGCAGGTTTCACGGCACCAGCCGTATTCACCGCGGGCCAGGCGTTCCAGGGCTTCGTCGATCTTGTCCAACAGCTTTTTTTCGCGTTCCAGCAGGCGCAGTTGCCATTGGCGCTGTTCTTCGGCGCTGCCGACATCGGCGGGATCGCTGTTGGGCTCCTGTTCGCGCAGCACCATGAATTCAGCGTCGATACGCGCTTGCAGCTCGTTGCGCTGGGCCAGCAGCAGCTCGCGGAAGAAACCTTGCTGGGCTTCATTCATGTAGTCGGCGCAGGGTTGGGCGAGAAGGTCTTGTTCGGTCATCGGAGGTGGTTCACGGGTCAGGCTGTCTTTTAATGTTATAGTATAACAATGCAAATAAGCCAATCCCCCTTGCTCGTGACGACGAAGGGCGCAATGCTGGCAGCCGAATAACGCCCCGAGAGCCTCTATGAAATACCTGCTGTGTGCTGTGTTGCTGATGCTGGCGAGCCTGGCCAACGCCCAGGTGCCCAGCCTGCTGGCCAACTGCACCCGCAGCGCCAACCTGCTGGCGTGCGTCGACGCCCAGGGCAATGCCTACAGCGTCGCGACGGCAGGCAGCACTACGTATTTGCGGGGCTTTGAAGTGATCGGAAAACGCTATTGGGCACAAACCAGCAGCCGCTACGGGCAACTGACGTTCTTTACCGGGTTGGCATCCGATGGTGAGGCGTGGGTGGGCTACACGCGGCGAGTGGGCTGGACCACCCTCAACCGGTTTTCCAGTTCCGGTGGTGCCAGCGCCAAGTTCACCTGTAGTCGAATCACCGGCTGTTAGACCTGGCCGGTTTTCTGTTCCTGAACCCAGGCCATGTAGCTGTTCATCGGCGGGTTCTTCTGGAAGTAATTTTTCAACCCTTCAAATAAACCGTCTGCCACCGCCTGTTGATGGCGCGCGGTGACCAGTCGCTGGGCGTCCTGGGTGTTGGAGATAAACCCGGTTTCCACCAGGATCGACGGCACGTCCGGCGACTTGAGCACCGCAAAGCCGGCCTGTTCCACGCGTTTTTGATGCAGCGTGGTGATGCTTTGCAGGCTGCCCAGTACCGAGCTGCCCAGTTGCAGGCTGGAGGCGATGGTGGCGTTCATCGACATGTCGAGAATCACCCCGGCGAGCATCGGGTCCTTGTCCTTGAGATTGAGCAAGGTGGTGGCGCCCAAGAGGTCGGCGCCGTTTTCCCGCTGCGCCATGAACCGTGCGGTGGCGGAGGTGGCGCCGCCTTCAGACAGCGCATAGACAGAGGCGCCGGACGCCGTAAGCCGTGGCGCGGCATCGGCGTGTACCGAGATAAACATGTCGGCTTTGTGCTGACGGGCGATGTCCACACGTTTACGCAGCGGCACGAAGAAGTCGTCGTTGCGCACCAGCTTCACATCGAAGCCCTTCTCGCGCTTCAGACGCTTGGCCAGCAATTGGGCGATGGACAGCACCACGTCTTTTTCGCGCTGGCCCTTTGAGCCAATCGCGCCGGGATCCTTGCCGCCGTGCCCAGGGTCGACCACCACGATGATGTCGCGTTTCGGATGAGCCCTGTCCACCGGCGCCGGCACGGGTGCAGCCAACGCGGCCGGTGCTGCAGCGATTTGCATAGGCGCATGAGTGGCGCTTGTCAGGTCCAGCACGAGGCGGTGGCCCTGGCCATCCTGTGGCGGCAGGAGAAAGCTGTTGAGCTGCATCGGTGCCTTCAAATCCAGCACGATCCGCGTATCGCCCTGCCCGAAATGCCCCGAGCGAATCGAGGTAATGCCGCTGTTGGTCAGGGCCAGTTGGCTGAAATCACCGGTCAGCTTCGCGCCGCTCAAATCGATGATCAACCGCTCCGGCGCGGTCAGGGTGAAGGTCTTGTATTGCACCGGGCCGCTGAGGTCCAGCACCAGCCGCAGCTTGTTATCCGACCGCCACAGCCGTGCATTGCGGATCTGCGCGGCAGACACGCCCAAGGGCAAGGTGAACACCGCACTGGCCAGCAGCAGGTTGAGGAGTTGACGTCTGTGCATGACTTACACCGCAAATAAAGGAGCTTCCGTACTCGACATGACTGAATAAAAGACAGAACAGAAAAACTTTCGTCGTTTCAATTGTAATAATATAACATGTCTTTTTATTTCCAACGATGGACCTGCTCATGAACGCGCTGACTCTGCCCGATATCGCCGCGCAGGCTTCACGCCAAGCCTTGCCGCTCGATTGGGTGGGCATGTGCGGCATTGCCCTGCCCATTCTGATCGACGGCCAAAGCCTTAGCGCCACGGCTGATGCCGGCGTCAGCCTGGACGACGGCGAGGCCCGTGGCATTCATATGTCACGGCTTTACCTGGCGCTGGAAATGCTTGAACAGCAGCCGCTTACGCCAGCACTGCTGCGCAGTGTATTGCAACGTTTTCTCGACAGTCATGAAGGTTTATCCACAAATGCCTACCTGCGAATTCATGCAGGTCTGCTGCTGAAACGTCCGGCGCTGGTCAGCCCGTTGGCCGGCTGGAAAAGCTACCCGGTGAGCATCGAGGCGCGCCTGGAAAACCAGATGTTCCACGTGGAACTAAAAATTGACGTTACTTACTCTTCAACCTGCCCTTGCTCCGCTGCCCTCGCCAGGCAATTGATTCAGCAGCAATTTATCGAGGACTTTGCCGGCACACCGCTGCAGCACGAAGACGTACTGACCTGGCTCGGCAGCGCAAACGGCATCGTCGCCACGCCCCACAGCCAGCGCAGCAGCGCGCTGTTGCAGGTCCGGCTTCAAGGCGATCAGCCAACACTGCCGCTGACCCAGTTGATCGACGAAACCGAAGCCGCCCTCGGCACTGCCGTGCAAACCGCCGTAAAGCGTGCAGACGAACAAGCCTTCGCCCTGGCCAACGGGCAGAACCTGATGTTCTGCGAAGACGCCGCCCGCCGCCTGAACCTCGCCTTGAAACGCTCGGATGCGGTCAATGCCTTCCACTTGAGAGTGATCCACGCCGAAAGCCTTCACGCGCACGATGCCGTGGCCGAAAGCCGCTGGACGAGACCTTCCGAATGATCACCTGCACCGCTTTGCGCTGGGGCGCCCCCGGCCAACCACTGACCCCCGCCGTGGATTTCACCCTGGAAAAAGGCAGCCTTACCGGCATCATCGGCGCCAACGGCACCGGCAAAAGCAGCCTGCTGAAAGTTATCGCCGGCTTACAGAAGCCGCTGGCGGGGAAAGTGACGATCGATGTTCCACGCAGAGGTGGCCTGTCGTTTTTGCCCCAGCAACAGAACCTCGATCGCCAGTTTCCTATCAGCCTCGAAGAGTTGGTGGCCGCCGGTTTTTGGGGCAGCAGGCAAACCCCGCAACAACGTACCGAACGCCTGAGCGCCGTGCTCGAAGACTGGTGCCTCAGCGGCCTGGAGCATCGGCCGTTGATGGCCTTGTCGGGCGGCGAACTGCAACGCGCCCTGCTCGCCCGCATGAGCCTGGCCGAGTCGCCGATATTGCTGCTGGACGAACCCCACGCCGCCCTCGACGAAGACGGCCAGGCGCTGTGCTGGAAACACATCCACGCCTGGCACGACGCAGGCCGCACGGTGGTCGTGGTGTGCCATGACCTCGGCTCCGTACGCCAACACACCCAGCAAGTGGTGCAGATCAAAAGCAGTGGCTGCGTGTTCGGCTCCAGCAAAGAACTGATCCGCCCGCAGCCGCAAATGCAGGTGGCCTGATGCACTTCGCCGCCCACCTGTGGATGCCGTTTCTCGATTTCGTTTTCATGCGCCGCGCGCTCGTCGGCGGTCTGGTATTGGCATGCAGCACGGCGCCGCTTGGGGTGTTCCTGATCCTGCGCCGCATGAGCCTGATCGGTGACGCGGTGTCCCACGGCATCCTGCCCGGCGCCGCACTGGGCTTCTGGTTTGCCGGCCTGAGTTTGCCCGCGCTGACCATCGGCGGCCTGGGCGCCGGCCTGAGCATGGCCGGTCTCGCCGCCTGGATTACCCGTCGCACCGGGCTGAAGGAAGACGCCAGCCTCGCCGCCATCTACCCGATCTCCCTGGCCAGCGGCGTGCTGATCCTCGGCCTCGCCGGAAAACGCCTGGACCTGCTGCACCTGCTGTTCGGCTCGGCCCTGGCGGTAGACGGCCCGACCCTCACCGGCATGCTCTGGGTCTCGGGCTTCAGCCTGATCGCCATGGTGGTGATCTACAAACCGCTGCTGCTGGACACCCTCGACCCGCTGTTCCTGCAAACCGTCAGCCGCCTCGGCCCGCTGGCCCACGGCCTGTTCCTGACGCTGGTGGTGCTGAACCTGGTGATCGGTTTCCAGGCCATCGGCGCGTTGATGGTGGTCGGCCTGATGATGTTGCCGGCGATTGCTTCACGTTTCTGGAGCCGGCGCCTGCCGGTGTTGATCGCCATATCAGCGGTGCTGGGATGCCTGTCGGTCTGGCTTGGCTTGTTGCTGTCGTTCTACTACTCGCTGCCCAGCGGCCCGGCAATTGTGCTGGTGGCTGGCGGCTGGTACCTGCTGTCCGTGGTCTTCGGTCCGGTGCACGGCTTGCTGCGCCGCCCGCCTTTGCTTACATCCCAATGAGGTGTTTCCCGATGCGCGCTCTACTCGTGCTGTTCAGTGTGTTGCTGCCGCTGTCGTTCGCGACGGCCCAGGCTGCCGACAAGCTTCAGGTGGTTACCAGCTTCAGTATTCTTGACGACATGACCCACCAGGTCGGTGGCGATCATATCCAGATCAGCAACATGGTCGGCCCCGACGCCGACGCCCATACCTACGAACCAACACCGGACGATGCCAAGGCCCTGCTCAAGGCCAAGGTGATCATCAAGAACGGCCTGGGCTTCGAGCCGTGGCTGGATCGCCTGATCACCAGCACCGAGACCAAGGCCACTGTGGTCACTGCGAGCAAAGGCGTGCTCTCCCACACCATGGAAGAGGACGGCGAAACCATCCCCGACCCGCACGCCTGGCACAACCTGGCCAACACCGTTATCTACGTGAACAACATCACCAAGGCGCTGATCGCTGCCGACCCGGCCAACAAGGCCGACTACGAGCACAACAGCCAGGTGTACCTGAAAGAAATCTACCGCCTGCTGGCTGAAGCCAAGGCCAAGTTTGGCGCGCTGCCACCGGGTAACCGTCGCATCGTCACCTCTCATGACGCCTTCGGCTACCTGGGCCAGGCCTACGGTATCGAGTTCCTGTCGCCTCAAGGCCTGTCCACCGAACGTGAACCGTCGGCCGCCGAAGTCGCCACGCTGATCACCCAGATCCGCAAGGACAAGGTCAAGGCCGTGTTCATGGAAAACATCAAGGACTCGCGTCTGCTCCAGCAGATCGCTGACGAAAGCGGCGCGCAGATCGGCGGCACGCTGTATTCGGACGCCCTGGCCGCAGAAGGTCCGGCCAGCACCTTTACCGGCCTGTTCGAATACAACCTCAACACCCTGTGCGCGGCCCTGAGCAAGCCATGAGCCTGAGCATGCTTGACCTGGAAGAGGCTGCCATCGGCAGCCGCTTTCCACTCGATAGCGTGCTCGACGCCCTGCCGTGGAACAGCGATGGCCTGATCGCCGCCATCGCCCAGCAACACGGCAGCGGCGAAGTGTTGATGCTGGCCTGGATGAACCGCCAGGCCCTCGACGAAACCCTGGCCACCGGGCACGTCTGCTACTGGTCCCGCTCGCGCCAGCAACTGTGGCGCAAGGGCGAAACCTCGGGCCACCGGCAACTGCTGGTGGAGGCCCGCCTGGATTGCGACGGCGACGCGGTATTGCTGATCGTCGACCAGCAAGGCCCGGCCTGCCACACCGGCCGGCCCACCTGTTTCTACAACGCCATCGACGGCCATCACGTAAACATCATCACCGCGCCTCTCAAGGAACCTGACCCATGATCCGCAAGAACCCTTCCGGCGATCTGCCCGTGATTGCCGAATCGGCCTACGTCGACAAAACCGCAATCATCTGCGGCAAGGTGATCATCGGCGAAAACGTATTTGTCGGCCCTTACGCGGTGATCCGCGCCGACGAAGTCGACGCCAACGGTGACATGGACCCGATCACCATCGGTGCCAATTCGAATATCCAGGACGGCGTGGTGATCCACTCCAAATCCGGCGCCGCCGTAACCATCGGCGAGTTCACCTCCATCGCCCACCGCTCCATCGTCCACGGGCCCTGCACCGTTGGTGACCGGGTGTTCATCGGCTTCAACAGCGTGCTGTTCAATTGCGTCGTCGGCGATGGCTGCGTGGTGCGGCACAATTCTGTAGTCGACGGCCGCGATTTGCCCGACGCGTTCTACGTGCCCTCCACCACCCGCATCGGCCCCAACACCGACCTGTCCCAGTTTCCGCCGGTGAGTGTCAGCGCTTCGGAGTTTTCCGAAGACGTGGCACGCACCAACGTCGACCTGGTGCTGGGTTACAAAGCCCTGCAAAACGAGTTCTGACCATGAGCCGCCTGCTGATCCGCAACGCCCGCCTGGTGAACGAAGGCGAGGAATTCGAGGCTGACCTGCTGGTCGCCAATGGCCGTATCGAGAAGATCGCCGGCAGCATCGACAACGCCAACGCCACCGTGGAAATCGACGCCCAAGGCCAGTGGCTGCTGCCGGGAATGATCGACGACCAGGTGCACTTCCGAGAGCCCGGCGCGCCGGACAAAGGCAGCTTCTACAGCGAGTCCCGTGCGGCGGTGGCCGGTGGCATCACCAGTTTCATGGACATGCCCAACACCAACCCGGCGACCCTGAACCTGGATGCCCTGGCCGACAAAAAGCGCCGCGCGGCGCTGCATTCGGTGGCCAACTATGGTTTTCACTTCGGAGTGAGCAACGACAACCTCGACACCGTCGCCGCGCTGGACCCGCGGGAAGTCGCCGGGGTCAAAGTGTTCATGGGTGCGTCTACCGGCAATATGCTGGTGGATGATCCGAAGATCCTCGAGCGTCTGTTCGCCGAGGTGCCGACCATTCTCCTGGCCCACTGCGAGCACACCCCCAGCATCCTGGCCCGCGAGCAAAGGATGCGCGAGCGTTTCGGTGAGCACATTCCTGCCGTGGCACACCCGCTGATCCGCGATGCCGAGGCCTGCTATCGCTCCTCGTCCCTGGCGGTGGAACTGGCCAAGCGGCACGGCACGCGCCTGCATGTGCTGCACATCACCAGCGCACGGGAGTTGGTGCTGTTCGAAGACAAACCCCTGGCGCAAAAACGCATCACGGCGGAAGTCTGCCTGCATCACCTCTTGTTCGATGACCGCGACTACGCCCGCCTCGGCCACCAGATCAAATGCAACCCGGCGATCAAGACACGCGCCGACCGCAACGCCCTGCGCCTGGCATTGTTGAGTGATCGTCTGGATGTAATTGGCAGTGACCATGCGCCGCACACCTGGGCGCAAAAACAGCTGCCCTATCGCGAAGCGCCGTCAGGCTTGCCGCTGGTGCAACACGCCCTGCCGGCGCTGCTGGAGTTGGTCGCCGACGGCCTGCTGCCGCTGACCACGCTGGTGGCGAAAACCAGCCATCGGGTCGCGGACCTGTTTGCGATCCCCGACCGTGGCTACCTGCGCGAAGGCTATTGGGCCGACCTGGTGCTGATCCAACCCGAGCCTCACGGCAACCCCGTCAGCAGCCAGCCGATCCTGGCCCGTTGCGGCTGGACGCCCTTTGCGGGGCGCAGCTTCCGGCACAGCGTCAGCACCACGCTTGTGTCGGGCCACCTGGCCTGGCACGACGGGCGCGTGCACGACAGTTGCCAGGGGCTGCCGCTGCATTTTCAGCGCTGAAGAGACTCTGTACCTGGCAATCCAATCAAATGTGGGAGCGGGCTTGCTCGCGAATGCGGTGGGTCAGCCAATACACCTGTGACTGATTCACCGCATTCGCGAGCAAGCCCGCTCCCACATTTTGATCGGGGTATGTCTTAGGTTAGGCGCGGGGTTTGACCGTGCCGCAGTTGCTGCCCAACCACTGCGCGTGGGTGTCCAGGCTGCCCTTCTGCTGTACGCCGGTGGCGTTGAAGGTACCGTTAACCGTAGTGGTGAATTCCTGCTGGCTCTGGAACGTCGCCACGCCAGTGCCCTGGGCTTTCGGGCAGCTGAAACGGAATTTCCATTGGTTGCCGGTCTTGTCCGTCACTTCCTGCTTGCAACCCGATTGCGGGTCGGTCAGCGGGATGGAATCGGACGCCACCTGGGCCGGGGTCAGGCACACCTGTACGCCTTTGCCGGCCATGGTGATGCCTTGCTTCTCAAGCATCGCGCGTTGTTCCGGGGTCATCTGTTGCTTGAGCTGACCGAGGATCAGCGACAAGTCCGGCAGGTCCTGGTTATCGACCTTCATGTTGCTGGTGGTCAACTCCCACAAGCCCGGCGCCAACATCTGCGCTTGCGCCGCCACAGGCAGCGTCAAACCAACAACCATGGCCAAACCAAGCAGACGAGCATTCATCGGGTAACTCCTGGGCAATTGTCGGCGTTAGACGCCGCAAAAGCGCCAGTGTTGCACAGCAAATAAAATAGCGACATTCGTGGCCGAACATGGTCTGTTAGGCACTTGTTCGTCAGGAGTACCGTTGTCCATGGATTTCTTTGGCCCGCACCTGCTCGCCTATTTCATTGCCACCCTGCATTTTCTGGGCACCCTCGCCGCCATCCATGCGGTGCTGACCGTCAGGACCGCCCAAGGCTCGATTGCCTGGGCATTGTCGCTGATGTTCATCCCCTACCTGACGCTGATTCCCTACCTGATCTTTGGCCGGAGCACTTTCGACGCCTACATTCAGGCGCGGCGCCAGGCCAACCAGGAAATGCACAAGGCGATCACCGAGCTGAACTGGCGCCCATGGGTTGAAGAGGCATTGGCCGCGCGCAACTCCCAGGCCTACGCTTCGCTACGGGCCATGCCCAAGCTGGGGCGCATGCCGTGCCTGGCGAATAATCAGGTGCGTTTGCTGATCAATGGCGAGGCTACGTTCAGCGCGATTTTCGAGGCGATTCGCTCGGCAAAGACCGCCGTGCTGTTCCAGTTCTTCATCATTCATGACGACGAACTTGGCCGCCAACTGCACACCTTGCTCAAGGAAAAAGCCGCCGAAGGCGTAGCCATTTTCGTGCTGTACGACCGTATCGGCAGCCATGCCCTGCCCCATCGTTATGTGCAGTCGCTGCGAGACGCCGGGGTGCAGGTCAAGGCCTTCGCCACGCGCAGCGGCTGGCTCAACCGCTTCCAGGTCAACTTCCGCAACCACCGCAAGATCGTGGTGGTGGATGGCATTACCGGGTTCGTCGGTGGGCATAACGTCGGCGATGAGTACCTGGGCAAGAAACCGCCGCTGGCGCCATGGCGTGACACCCATGTGCAAGTCAGCGGCCCGGTAGTAGCGTGCTTGCAGGAGTCGTTTGCCGAAGACTGGTTCTGGGCCTCGCGTGAGCTGCCGCCGTTGCTGCTGCCGGATACCTACCCGGACGACGGCGTACTCTGCCAGTTGCTGGCCAGCGGCCCGGCGGACCCTTATGAAACCTGCTCGCTGTTTTTCGTCGAGGCCATTCATGCGGCCACCGAGCGGGTATGGATCACCAGCCCGTATTTCATTCCCGATGAGGCGGTGTTTGCGGCTTTGAGGTTGGCGGTATTGCGCGGTGTCGACGTGCGCCTGCTGCTGCCGTCACGGCCGGATCACCGCATCGTCTACGCCGCTTCCAGCCTGTATGCGATCGAAGCCGTGCGCGCCGGGGTGCGGGTATTTCGCTATACGCCAGGATTCCTGCATCAGAAAGTGGTGTTGGTCGACCGTGAAATCAGCGCCATCGGCAGTGCGAACTTGGATAACCGCTCGTTCCGGCTGAATTTCGAAGTGATGTTGCTGACGGTAGATGACACCTTCGCCAGCCAGGTGGAGCACATGCTGCTGGAAGACTTCGCCCTGGCCCATGAAATCAGCCAGGAAGAAAACCGCCAGACCCACCGCCTGCAACAATTGGGCATGCGGATCGCGCGGCTGATTTCTCCAATTTTGTAAGGCTTGCACCGAACCCAATGTGGGAGCGGGCTTGCTCGCGAAAGCGGAGTGTCAGTCACTGAATGTGTTTCTGATACAACGCCTTCGCGAGCAAGCCCGCTCCCACACAAGCCCGCTCCCACATTCAGATCACCGGTAACATTGCTTACTGGTACAGGTCATCCCGCGTCCACGGCAGCTCATGGCTACCATCGGCATGGGGTTTCACCGCCAGAATCTGATGCAGGTTGATCCAGCCCCGGGCAAACGCATACGCACAGCCGGCCAGGTACAGGCGCCAAATGCGCAAGGCTTGCTCCGGCACCATCTTGCCCGCCGCTTCCAGGTTGTCTTCGAGGCGCTCGCTCCAGTGATCCAGCGTGCGCGCGTAATGCAGGCGCAGGCTTTCGACGTCGACTACTTCCAGGCCCACGTCGCTGATCTCGGCGGTCATCATCGACAGATGCGGCAACTCGCCGTTGGGGAACACATAACGCTCGATAAAATCCCCGGCGCCACGGCCTACGGGCCGGCCATCAATATGCTTGGCGGTAATCCCGTGGTTCATCACCAGGCCGCCCTCACGCACCGCGCCGTAGAGAATCTTGCAGTACTCCGCCAGGTTGGCGTGACCAACGTGTTCAAACATCCCCACGCTCACCACCTTGTCGAACCGGCCATCCTGAGGCAAGTCGCGGTAGTCGAGCAGCGTCAGCTCTACCTGGTCTTCCAGGCCTTCGGCCTTCACCCGCTCCTGGGCCAGCGCCAGCTGTTCCTTGCTCAGGGTGATACCGAACACCTTGACCCCGAATTCCCGCGCGGCATACCGCGCCAGCCCACCCCAACCGCAGCCCACGTCGAGCAAGTACTCCCCCGGCTGCAGCCGCAATTTGCGGCACAGGTGGCGGAATTTGTCTTGTTGGGCTTGATCAAGGGATTCGCTGCCGGTTTCGAAATACCCGCAGGAATAGGCCATGTCGCGGTCCAGCCACAGCTGGTAGAACTCGTTGGACAGGTCGTAATGGTAGGAAATAGCCGCTGCGTCGGTGGCCTTGTCGTGGATCGAGCGCACCGGACGACTCCCCTCGTCGTCATCAACCAGGGCATGACTCAACTCGTCAACGACCCTGATCACTTCGGAAATGGAGCCTTCCAGCTCCAGTTTGCCCTCGACGAAAGCTTCGCCCAGTGAGTCCAGCGTCGGATGGCTGAGCGTTGAAACCATCATGGGGTCCTTGACCACAATGGTGACGCTGGGATCCGGGCCCAGGTTGAATTCATGGCCGTCCCAGAGTCGAAGACGCAGCGGTAGCTTGAGATTCTGTAAGGCCGGTGGAAGTTGCGCGAGCATGAGTAGTCCCCCCTTGTTTCAGACGTCTGAAATGAGGGTAGACCATCCACGGAAAAATTAGCAGGCTATCGAAACAATAGCGCTTTTCTATGGTGCCCGCCGCTGGAGCAAACCCTCCTGGACCCACTGTTTCAGCCAGGTAACCGCTTGCAATGGCGCGCCCTCCTGGTAAGTGACTGCCAACTCGGCACACAGTTCGGAAAAACTCCAACCGTTGGCGACCATGCCTGTCAGCGCGCTGGCTTGCGCCGGTTCCAGGCTGCGGTATTGGCAGACATTCTGATGGCGCCATACCAGACACACCTGCGCCAATGGCAGGGCCTCGCTGCCGGGAAAGTCCCATTCGCCCTTGCTCGCACGCCAGATGCCCAGGCTGTTGAAATCACACAGCACCTGCTGCACCGAGGGCACGAACTGCACCAGCAGCCCGGGCCAGTCTTCGGGCGGCAGCGTTGCCATGTCTTGCAGGGTCAACGGCTCGCCCTGCGGTGCATCAAAGGCCAGGGTGAATGCCCATTCGAGCCGCGCCAGCTCGGCAGGCGCCAAACCTTGCTCGCCATAATGCTCAACGATAAACCCGGGGAACCGCTCGCCAAACCAGCGCAGGCTGTAATGGGCCGAGGGATAACGGCGGGTATAGGCCGAACCCAACGCTGCAAACTCCTCGTCCCCCAGCCAATACCAGACGGCGCTGAAGTCGTCGCGCAGCACTTCCTGCAATCGGGCGTGATAAGCGTTGTGGTAAATCGCCAGGCCCGTCTCGACATCCAGGGTCGGGCCGCCGATCAAGGTGGCGCTGAAGCTGTTGCTGGCAGTGGAAGATTCGGCCAGCAAATGCCGCTCAAAGGCCAATTGCCAATCGATCAGGCGCATAACGCTCTCCTGTCCAGCGCGCTCGCGCCCAGCTCGCGGGCCTTGTTCAACTCGTCGAGCAGCTCCTGGAACGGCGGGAAATGGTCATCGCGTTCGAGCAAGGTCGAGACTGGCCCAAGGTGCTCCAGGGTCCGCTGATACAGCGCCCACACCGGATCGCATACCGGATGGTCATGGGTGTCGATCACGTAGTCGCCGTAATCCATATGCCCGGCCAGGTGCAGTTGGCGGATGCTTTCGGGCGGCAGGTTGCGGATAAATTCCCAGGCGTCGAACCCGTGATTGCGCGAGCTGACGTAGACGTTATTCACGTCCAGCAGCAACTGGCAGCCGGTGAGGTGGCTCAGGGCGTTGAGAAATTCCCACTCGGTAAACTCATCCGCCTTGGAGCGCACGTAGCTGGAGACGTTTTCCAGCACGAACGGGCGCTGCAACACATCCTGCACCTGCCGCACGCGAGCGGCGACGTGGTACAGGCTTTCTTCGGTGTAGGGCAGCGGCAGCAAGTCATGCAACTGGTGCGCGTTGCCACGGCTCCAGCACAGGTGATCGGAAATCCACGCCGGCCGGATGCGCTCGGAGAGCTGCTTGAGTTGTTTCAGGTAATCGGTATCGAGGGCATGGGGCCCGCCGATAGACAGGGACACGCCATGCATCACCAGGGGATAACGCTCGGCTATCGCATCCAGGTAGTACAAGGCCTTGCCGCCCTGCACCAGATAATTCTCGGAGATCACTTCGAACCAATCCACGGCCGGCGATTGTTCAAGGATCTGCTGGTAGTACTCGCTGCGTAAACCCAGGCCGTAACCCAGACTCGGAAGGGAAGCGGACATAAAAACACTCCTGGGGAAAGTGTCCGCAGCGGAGGGGGGCCCGCTGCGGTTGCACTCGGTTGTCGGTTATTCGCCGACTTTGCCGCCTTTCTGATCGCACATCGCCTTGCTCATCGACAGGAAGCCCTGGCCTTTGCAAGAACCCATGCCTTTGCAGGCGTGGTCTTTGGTTTTGCAGTCGTTCTGGCCTTTGCAGGCGTTGACGCCATAGCAATGGACCTGGGCGTCTGCTGCCTGTACCTGAGTGGCAACACCGGCAAACATGCCAGCAGCGGCGATAGCGAGGGCGGCACCAGCAGCAGCGGATTTGATGTTCATTGTGTATTCCTCATGATCGGTAGTGGAGCCGGTCTGAACGGATTGTTCAGTCTCGACATAGCACTAGAGTGAGGTCCCCCCATGGCGTTACAGCGCGACTGAAAAATTATTCCTCGAGTTTCAAGAGCGGCTCCTGGAACCGCAACAGACGCCCCGCATTGCCCAGCACCAGCAGCGTACTGAGGTTGTGCAGCACCGCCGCAATCATCGCGCCCGCCGCGCCCAGCCAGCCAAATGCGGCGAACACCACGATCGCCAGCGTCCAGCCCAGACCGATGATCACGTTAACCTGCAACGTGTGCCGGCACTGGCGACTCAAGCGCACACAGGTGCCCAGGCGCCGCAGGTCGCTGCCGATCAGCACCACGTCCGCCGATGCCAGCGCGATATCCGCCCCGCCCGCGCCCATCGCCACACCGACCACACCCGCCTTGAGCGCCAACGAATCGTTGATCCCGTCGCCCACCACCATCGGCCGGAAACCGCTGCCGATTTCCCCCAGCACGCGATTGAGTTTGTCCTCCGGCAAAGCCTGGGCTTCGACGTCGCTGATGCCCACTTCCAACGCCAGGCTGTCGGCCACGCTCTGGCGGTCGCCGGTCAGCAGCAGTTGGCGCCCCAGGCCCAATTCACGCAGCTCTTTCATCGCCTGGCGCGCTTCAGGTTTCACGCTGTCCGCCAGCAACAGCCAGGCAAGGAACTGCCCGTTCAACGCAAGCCCGGCAATCGGGCCGTCGTGATTGGGGACCGCCGTGGTCGTGATGCCCAGTTGCTCAAACAATTCCGGCCGGCCGAGGGCGGCTTCGCCCTGCCCGGTCTGCGCGACCACACCGAGGCCCTGGCGCTCGCGAATATCCGACAACACCAGCATCTGCTCTTGAGTCGCCAGCCCCGCCAATGCCCGGCTGACCGGGTGGCTGCTGGCCGAACCGAGGCTGGCCGCCAGGTTGAGCAGCACTTGCCGATCCGGCTCGCGGGTGTCGATGGACTGCAAACGCAGGGTGCCAAACGTCAGGGTGCCGGTCTTGTCGACCACCAGCGACGTCAGGTCCGCCAGCTCTTCGAGAAACGCCGAGCTGCGAATCAGAATGCCGTGACGCGCCGCCACCGCAATGCCCGCAATCGCCGTGGCCGGCGCCGACAACACCAAAGCACACGGGCACGCCGCCACCAGCACCGCGAGCATCGCCTGGGCGTCATTGGTGACAAACCAGGTGACCGCCGCCAGCAACAGCACCAGCACCATGTAGCTGCCGGCGTAGCGCTCCAGCAATCGGGTGATCGGCGGCTTCGAACGTTCGGCGCTCTGCATCAGGGCGATGACTTTACCCAGCGTCGACTCATTGCCGGTGCGGGTCACTTCCAGGCGCAGCAAACCGTCGAGGTTGATCGCGCCACCAAACACCTGCACGCCGATACTCGCTTCCAGCGGCACCGATTCACCGGTAATTGGCGCGGTGTCCAGGCTGGCCTGGCCCGACAGCACCACGCCGTCGGCGGGCACGCGGTCACCGGCACGCACTTCGACGATATCGCCGGTCTTCAGGATGCCGTTGTCCACTTCCAGGATCGTCCCGTCCGCCTGCACCAACCGTGCGTGGCTACGGGTCAGCTTGCCCAGGGCATGAATCGCTTCCTGGGAGCCGATGACGCTGCGCTCTTCCAGCACATGGCCGAAGATCATGATGATCGGCAGCAGCGCGGCGGTCAGCAGGTCACCGGTAGCCCAGGCGCCAAGCATGGCCAGGGCGATCAGTTGGTCGGTGATGCCATGCAAACTTGGATACCGCAGGCTGTACCAGGCCGAGCGCATCACGGGCACGGCCACCAGCAATGAGGCGACGCCCAACAGCAGTTGGCTCACGCCGGTCTGGTCCGGCGCCAGCCAGCGCCATACCAGGCCCAGGCCGAGCAGGCCCAGGGCGAGCATCGCCAGGGTCAGTTGCCGGGCGGCGCTGCGTTGTTCGGCCGATGAGAGCATCGGGGCGGCGTGGGCGGTCATTGTTCGGCTCCCTGAATGATCAGGCGGGAATCGTCTTTAGGGTCAACCGTGGTCACGGAGCCGGCCTGCCCGAGAATCTTCGGCAGGCGTTCGCGGTAGAGGCGCAGCAACAGGCCTGGGTCTTGGACCTGGGCCAGGCTGGCGACGGTAGCGGTTTGCGCCTGGGCGTTGGACAGCCGTTCGCTGGCCTGGGCGTGAGCCACTTGCACGGCGCGGTCGGCGTCCTGGTTGGCGGTCTGGGTAAGTTTTTCGGCGTCGGTGCGCGCATTGGCCACCGCCTTGTCGGCTTGCTGGCTGGCGGTCAGCACTGCGTTGAAGGCATTGACCGCCGGGCCCGGCAAGCTCGATTGCACGTCGACCCGGGTGACTTCGATGCCCAGGCCAAGGCCGGTGGACGCCAGGTCAGCCAGGCGTTGATTGATGCCGCGCACCAGGTCGCCACGCAGCCGTTCGCGGCGTTCGGCGGCTTGGTTGTCGGCGCCGATCAACTCGGGGCGCGCCACCAGAATCGTGTCCAGATCCCGCGCCGCAGTCAGCACCACAGCGCTGCGAGTGACCAGTCGATCCAGCGCCGGCAGCACGTGATCGCCCTGCAACACAAACGCGTAGGGCTCGGTGACCTTATAGAAGACCCGCACATCCAGCTGCACCACCCCGGCATCGCCGGTCAGCAGGTAACCGGAGCCGGCCAGGGCATCGCTCAGCGGCGTGGCAAAACTGGCCACGCGATCGGCTTGGGTGGCCGCATCGGAACGCAGCAGGTTTTCCACCCGGCGCTCGATCACCCGGTCCGCGGCGGGCAACAGCACCACTTGCTCGAACGGACGCGGCCAGGCCAGCAGCAGCCCGGCATTCTGGATCCGGTCCAGCGCACCGAAGTGCAACACCACGGCGCGGTTCTGCGGGTCGATCTGGCGCACGTTGGAAAACGCCCACGCCAGCGCGGCCAATACCGTCACCGCATACAGCGCCAGGAACGTCAGCCGTCCAGCCTGGATCCACGGGCTGTCGAGGCTTTCCCGCTCACTCATGGCTGGACATCCTTCGGCCCATCCACCAGCGCGCGGAAAGGCGCGGCGTCGGTGCGCAGGATGATCTTGGTGCCCGGCGTGACCACTGTGCCAAGGGTGTCGAGGGAACGCAGCAGGTTATACAGCTGCGGATTGCCGGCGTAGGCATGGCCATAAATCTGCGCGGCTTCGACCCGGGATTGCGCTTCGATGTCGGCGGCTTTCACCGTGGCGTCGGCCTGGACGATCCGCGCATCACGCTCGGCGGCCGAACGAATCTGCGCCGCTTCACGCTTGCCCACGGCGGTTCGTTCCGTGGCGATGGTCTCGCGCTCGGCGCGCATGCGGTCGACGGTGGCGGCCAGGGTCACCGACGGCAAGGTCAGCCGTTCAACGCCCACCTGCACCACACGCACGCCATAGGTGGTGAGCAATTGTTGATCAATCTGCTGGCGCAACTGCGCTTCAAAATCGGCAATGCGCACCTGGCTGGCATCGGTGTTCACCAGGTTGGCCAGGTCGAAACTGGCGGCGGTGGTTTCCAGCGCCGAGCCGACAAAGGTGCGAATCTGCCGCGCCGCTTCATCCGGCTGGTTCTGCACCGCGCGCATAAAGCGCTGCACGTTGTCGGGGTCGCCCTGCACCTGCCAGGCCACGTAGGCCTGCACGATGATCCGCAGGCCATCGCGGGTGCCCACATCCTGCAAACCGCTGGAGGTGGTGCGCAGGCGCAGGTCCACCGGAATCGCCGCCTCGAACGGCGCCGGCCAGCGCCATCCCAGGCCCGGCTCCAGCAATACCCGCGACGGGTTGCCGAAGCGAGTAATCACCGTGGCTTCACCGGAACGCACCTGCACCAGGCTCGCCGCGGCGACCGCGAACAGCACCAGCAACACCGCCCAGCCCATACGCCGCCAGGGGAACGGGCCGGCTTCGTGCTCGTCGCCATGATGGTGATGATGGTGGCCGTGGTGGTGACCATGGCCTGCGTGATCGTGAGAATGAGCGCTCAACAGATGAACTCCTTATTGAACGGCTTTACGCGGCACCGCAGGGTCGGCCGGTAAGGTAAAGGAACGCAGATCGATGGTCGGTGCGCCACTGGCGCCCAGGCGATGATCAAGAATGAGTAACTTGGCGTGAGCCAGGCCCTGGCTCAGTTGGCTCAGGTACTGCTCCAGCACGAACGCCTGGCCGGCTTGTTGATAGGCCTTTTGTTCGGCGCTGAAGCGCAGGTCCGCCGCTTGGGCGCCGGCGCTGACTTCATGGGCCGTGGCCTGGGCCTGGTCACGGGCGGTACTGGCTTGCAGCAACGCCTGGTTGGTCTGCTCACTGGCAGCGCCGCGCTCTCGGGAAATCAGCGCCTGGGCGCCGATCTGCGCAGCTTGCACCGCGTGGTAGGCATTCGCCGCACCGGAGGGCGGGTGAATGGCTTCCACCACGGTGGCGAGAATTTCCACGCCGCTGTCGAGTTTCTTCAGGTCCGCTTGCACCGCCTGGCCAATTTCATCGGCGAGGCTGTTGCGTTCCTCACCCAGCAATTCATCAAGGGTTCGCGAGGCAAACTCGTGGACGAGGATGCGGCTGGCGGTGCTGCGGATCAGCGTGGGCACATCGGCGCTGTTATAGGTGGCGGCGAGTGCGGCCTGGTCGGTCAAGCCGATGCGGTACACGAAGCGCACGTCCATATTGACGATCTGGAAGCTCTGCTTGTCGCCGCTGCTGCTGGCGATCACCTGGGATTTGTCATTTACATGGCTGGCGTCCCACAGGCGGTTGGCGATCAGCGGCGCCGGGCCCTCGGCCGGAGCGACGTCGGTGTTTGCCGCTTCGCCAACGCTGGTGGCCAGCTCATGGACCACGCCGTTCTCCACGTTCAGCACGCGGCCGAGCGGCCATGGCAAACCGGCATGCAGGCCAGGCCCGAAGACCTCCACCGGCTTGCCAAAGCGTTCATAGATCCCACGACTTTGCAGGGCGACTTCATGCACGCCGGTCAGCAACCAGCCTACGGCCAGCACCACCACCAACACCGGCAGGAATGCCCGGCGCATGTAGGTGAAGGCCCAGATCTGCCGCAGGTCGATGCCGAAACGGTTGTGCAGTTCGTGCTGCAAGGCGAGCAACGGTTGCGGCGGCCAGCGCAGCATCCCGGCGATAAAACTTTGCGCCATCAGGCGCGGCTCAAGCCGCTCCTGGCGTGGGCTGAACAGCGACAGCAGGCCTCTTAGTAGAAACTCCAGCGCCACCAGGGCCGGCAACAGGCCGATCAACACGGCCAGGCGCAGAGGCCACACGGACTCTTCACCGGCAAACAGCAGACAAATCGCACTGATCACCAGGCAGATAATCGCCACCCGGCTCAGTTGCGCCAGTTGCACCGCTTCCGGCCATTGGGCGGTGCTTTCCTGGGCCATGCGCCGTTCAAACACCAGCAAGCCGAATGCCAGTGCCAAGGCAATGGCGGCGCCCACACTGGCAGCCTGGCCCAGCGCCGCGGCGGGCAAGGTCAGGCTCCAGAATTCCAGAACGCTGAAGAATGCCAGCAACGACCAGCCGCACAGCCAGAACACCGGCGCGCCTATCTGCACCAGCAAGCCATTACCGACGCGACCGAACTGCCGGTTTAGCCAGCCAGGTTCTTCTTGTGGCAGCGGCGGTTCGATCAGCCGTGCAGCCGGCTCCTCCAGCGCCATGGCCCGCCAATCCGCGACCCACCACGCCGATTGCAAGCCAGCCACCAGCACCAGCAACGCCGAGGCGCAGTTGATCAGCACCACCGGCCAGATCGACAGCGGGGCGAACAGCGCCACAAACAGCGCCAGCATCCAGCCGCCGACCGCCAGCACCGTCAGGCCAATGCCGGCCTGCCTTAACCGGCGGGCATGAAACAACCCCTGCTGAAAACGCGGCAGCCCTTCGATGGCCACGTCATCAGCGTCTAGATCCACTCGCATCCCCAAACGCCCACCCAGAAACAATTAGTTACTCTATAACCCGAAGCGTGAAATTTTTGTTTGGTTTCACACAGATAGTGACGAAAGCCCCAGAAACACGAGCCATCACTGGTTTCAGCGGTGATAAATCGGCACACTCCCCAGAGTTTTTCGCGGGCTTACGGACAAGGAAGCGTCACTCCCCATGATTTCGATCTATCAGCTCAAACCGCGTTTTCAGAACCTGCTGCGCCCGCTGGTGCAGCGCCTCTACGACAACGGCACCACCGCCAACCAGATCACCGTGCTGGCCGGGGTGGTTTCCCTGCTGGTGGGATTGCTGATTGCCGGCTTCGCACAACATGTGTGGCTGTTTGCGCTGATCCCGCTGTGGATGATCCTGCGCATGGCCCTCAATGCCATCGACGGCATGCTCGCCCGGGAATTCGGCCAGCAATCGCGACTCGGCGCCTACCTCAATGAACTGTGCGACGTGATCGCCGACAGCGCACTGATCCTGCCGTTTGCGCTGATCCCCGAGGTCAGCCTGGCGCCGGTGTTGCTGGTGACGCTGCTGGCGGTGTTCAGCGAATACGCCGGCGTGCTCGGGCCGATGGTCGGGGCCTCGCGGCGCTACGACGGCCCGATGGGCAAGAGCGATCGGGCATTTGTGCTCGGGGTGCTGGCCACCGGCGTAGCGCTGGGTTGGCTGGGTGCCGGTTGGGTCGAAGCGGTGATGTGGCTGGTCGCCGCCTTGCTGGCCTACACCCTGGTCAACCGCGTGCGCCAAGGCTTGAAAGAAGAAACGAACACCTCCCCTTCTGCATAAGGATTTTGCGATGCGTGAACAGCAAGAGCACACCTTCAGCACCCATGACGGGGTGGAGCTTTTCTACCGTCATTGGCCCGCCACCGCACCCGCGGGCTTTGCGCCGCGCAAGGCGATCTTGCTGTTCCATCGCGGCCACGAGCATTCCGGTCGTATCGCCCACCTGGTGGACGAGCTGAACCTGCCGGAGTTCGACTTCTTCGCCTGGGACGCCCGTGGCCACGGCCAATCCCCCGGCGCGCGCGGCGACAGCCCGAGCTTCGCCACCAGTGCGCGGGACGTGCAGACTTTCGTTGACCATATCCGCAGCGCCTACAACATCGAGGAAGAACACCTCGCAGTGATCGCCCAAAGTGTCGGCGCGGTGATCGCGGCCACCTGGGTGCACGACTACGCGCCGAAGATTCGCTCGCTGGTACTCGCCTCCCCCGCATTCAAGGTCAAACTCTACGTGCCCTTCGCCCGGCCGGGCCTGGCGTTGATGCGCAAGTTTCGCGGCAACTTTTTCGTCAACAGCTACGTCAAGGCCAAGTTCCTGAGCCATGACCCGGAGCGCGTGGCGTCCTACGACAGTGATCCGCTGATCACCAAAGCCATCTCGGTGAATGTGCTGTTGGGCCTGTACGAAGCGGCCGACCGGGTTGTAGCCGATGCCCAGGCAATTCAGGTACCGACCCAACTGCTGATCTCCGGCTCGGACTTTGTGGTGCACCGCAAACCCCAGCAGCAGTTTTTCGACCGCCTCGGCAGCTTGAAGAAAGAGCTGCACATCCTCCCCGGCTTCTTCCACGACACCCTCGGTGAACGTGACCGCGCCGTGGCCTTGAGCAGCGCCCGGCGCTTTATCCTGCAGAACTTCGAACACCCGCTGGACCGCGCCTCCTTGCTGGATGCCGACAGGATTGGCCTGACCTGCGCCGAATCCGAGTCCCTCGCCGCGCCGTTGCCACGCAACTCCCTGCGCGACCTGTACTGGCGCATGACCCGCGCCAGCATGGGCCTGGGCAGCAAACTGTCGGATGGCGTGAAGCTCGGTTTCGACACCGGCTTCGACTCCGGCAGCACCCTGGACTACGTGTACCGCAACAAACCCACCGGCAAAGGCGGGCTGGGGCGGATGATCGACACCAATTACCTGAACTCCATCGGCTGGCGCGGTATTCGTCAGCGCAAGTTGAACGTGGAAGAGCTGCTGCGCCTGGCGATGGCCAAGCTGCGGGACGAGCAGCGGGAAGTGCGCATCGTCGACATCGCCGCCGGGCATGGTCGGTACATTCTGGAAGCCTTGCAGGGCGTTTCGCCGTTGCCGGAATCGATCCTGCTGCGGGACTACAGCGATATCAACGTGCGCGACGGTGGCGCGCTGATTCGTGAAAAAGGGCTGGGGGATATCGCCCAGTTCGTCAAAGGCGATGCGTTTGACCGGGCGGACCTGGCAGCGCTGGAGCCCAAGCCGACGCTGGCGGTGGTGTCCGGGCTGTATGAACTGTTCGCGGATAACGCGATGGTCGGTGGCTCGCTCGCCGGCTTGGCCGAAGCCGTGGAGCCAGGTGGTTATCTGGTGTACACCGGCCAACCGTGGCACCCGCAACTGGAACTGATCGCCCGCGCCCTCACCAGCCACCGCCAGGGCCAGGCCTGGGTAATGCGCCGGCGCAGCCAGGCGGAAATGGATCAACTGGTGGCAGCCGCCGGTTTCCGCAAGATCACCCAGCGTGTGGATGAGTGGGGGATTTTCAGCGTGTCCCTGGCACAGCGAGCCTGACCCATGCGTGAACCGGGCCTGTTGAAACCGGCGGTGCTGTGGCTGCTGCTGTTGGCGCCGCTGTTTTTCAGCACCTACGGCTTTGCCACGTGGGTCACCAGCCAGCGCAGCGATGTGGGCACGATGGTGTTCGGCTGGGAAACCCATATCCCGTTCTGGGCCTGGACCATCGTGCCCTACTGGTCGATCGACCTGCTCTACGGTTTCTCCCTGCTACTGCCAAGCACCCGCCATGAACTGAAACAACATGCCTTGCGCCTGCTGACGGCCCAAGTGATTGCCGTCACCTGCTTCCTGATCTGGCCCTTGCGCTTCACCTTTGAAAGGCCGGCGCTGGACGGCGTGTTTGGCTGGCTGTTTGCGGTACTCGCCGGGTTCGACAAGCCGTTCAACCAGGCGCCGTCATTGCACATCGCGCTGCTGGTGGTGCTGTGGATAATGTATCAGCGGCATAGCCAGGGCCTGTGGCGCTGGCTGGTGCATGGCTGGTTCGCGTTGATCGGCCTTTCGGTGCTGACCACTTATCAACATCACTTTATTGACTTACCCACAGGCGCCCTCGCCGGCTGGATGTGCGTGTGGCTGTGGCCGCTGGAACATCCGAGCCCGCTGCTGAATGCCCAGCTGACCAGGGACCGCCAGCGTTGGCGCCTGGGACTGCGCTATGGCTTCGGGTCGCTGGTGTGTTTGATCCTGGCGTTTTCCCTTGGCGGCGGCTGGTTGTGGCTGCTTTGGCCGGCGGTATCCCTTGGCTTGATGAAGGCGAATTACCTGGTACTGGGCGTTGCGGGATTTCAGAAACGCGCCGACGGACGACTCACTCCGGCGGCGCGCTGGTTGTTGGCGCCTTATCTGGTGGCCGCCTGGATCAATTCCCGCCTGTGGACACGTAGACATCCACAGCCCGATCAGGTTGTGGATAACGTTTGGCTGGGGCGAATTCCCACCAGCGGTGAGCTGGGATCATTCAAGGCGGTGGTCGATCTGTGCGCCGAATTGCCGATTAATCCACAGGGTCGCGCCTACTACAGCCTGCCAGTGCTCGACCTGACGGCGCCCACTGCAGCGCAATGCGTGGAAGCCGCCCAAGCGATAGAGCGGCTACGCTCAGCCGGACCCTTGCTGGTGTGCTGCGCCCTCGGTTACTCACGCAGCGCCACCGCCGTGGCTGCATGGCTGCTACATACCGGGCGCGCAGGCAATGTCGACGAGGCGGTGGCTATTATTCGTACAGCACGCCCACGTGTGGTGCTGCATTCCGCGCACCGTGAAGCCCTGGAGGGTTTAGCCCATGCCCGCTGATATGGAATTACAGGTCGTCGCCAGCCTGCTGCGGCGGGGCCGTTCCCTGGATCAGTTATCCACAGGCCTGACCTTGCTCGGCGTACTGTTCGGCCTCGCTCAACTGCTGATGGCCAGCATCACGCCGGTCTGCCTGATCCTCAGCCTGTGGATGATTGTGCTCGGGCTGCTGGAAAAATACTGGGCGCTGCGGGTGGCCTTCGACGCCGACCTGTTCGCCCTGCTCGCCCGCGACACCGACCGCACGCCCGACTTCGACCAGGCCATGCAAACCCTTGGCCTGCAATCCGCCAAACGCGCAGGCCGCCCCTGGACCGAGCGCCGTCGCGGCGCCCTGAAACTGTTGCGCAAGCAAGCCTACCTGCTGGCGGCGCAAGTGCTGCTGACCGTGGCCGTCATCCTGGCCAGCCCCTGGCTGCCCTTCGCCGGATAAGGAATCCCCATGTTCGAACCCGTGGTCGCCACCCTGATTACCTCCATGGCCCGCACCGTCACCGGCGCCCGCAGCCTGTGGCTTGGCTGCGCGCCGGTGCCGGTGCAACGCATCTACTACGCCAACCACAGCAGCCACGGCGATTTCGTGCTGCTGTGGGCCTCGTTGCCGCAGAACCTGCGTAAATTCACCCGCCCGGTGGCCGGCAGCGACTACTGGAACACCAGCGCCCTGCGCCGCTACATCATCAACCGGGTGTTCAACGGCGTGCTGATCGACCGCGAGCGCAAGGACCCTGTGGATAACCCTCTGGCGCCGATGCTTCAGGCCTTGGAAAACGGCGACTCGCTGATCATCTTTCCCGAGGGCACGCGCAACCTGGAAGATGGCCTGTTGCCGTTCAAAAGCGGGCTGTATCACCTGGCCAAGAGTTATCCACAAGCCGAATTGATCCCGGTGTGGATCGCCAACCTCAACCGGGTCATGCCCAAGGGCCGTGTGCTGCCGCTGCCCTTGCTGTGCACCACCAGCTTCGGCGCACCGCTGCAACTGGAGGACGGCGAAGACAAGGCGCTGTTCCTCGCCCGCACCCGCGACGCCTTGCTCGCCCTTGCCCCGGAGCATTCCTGAGATGGATAGCCAAACCCTGATGTTGTTCGGCGGGATCGGCGCGATCCTCGTGCTCGCCTCGCTGATCGGCCTGATCCTCAAACTGCGCACCCGTGGCACACCCAACGCGGTGATCGACAACCTCAACGCCCGCATCAATGCGTGGTGGGTGATGGTGGTGGTGATCGGCGTGGCGTTCTGGCTCGGCACCGGCGCGGTGATCCTGCTGTTTTACGCCGTGTCGTTCTATGCGCTGCGGGAATTCCTCACACTCACGCCGACCCGGCGAAGCGATTACCCGGCGCTGGTGGCGGCCTTCTACCTGGCGCTGCCACTGCAATACCTGCTGATCTACTTCGACTGGTACGGGCTGTTCTCGATCTTCATCCCGGTGTACGTGTTCCTGCTGTTGCCGATCCTCGCGTCATTGGGCGGCGACAGCACGCACTTCCTGGAACGGGCATCGAAGGTGCAATGGGGGCTGATGATCGCGGTGTTCTGTGTGTCCTTCGTGCCGGCGCTGCTGACCCTGGATATCGTCGGCTACGAAGGCCGCAACCTGCTGCTGATTGCCTACCTGGTGATCGTGGTGCAACTGTCGGACGTGTTGCAGTACGTGTGCGGGAAGCTGTTCGGCAAACACAAGATCGCGCCCAACTTGTCGCCATCGAAAACCGTGGAAGGGTTTGTCGGCGGGATTCTGCTGTCATCCCTGATCGGCGCGGCGCTGTGGTGGACCACGCCGTTCAATCCCTGGCAGTCGTTCCTGATTGCACTGTTGATCAACCTGCTGGGATTTGCGGGCGGGATCGTGATGTCAGCGATCAAGCGCGACCGCGGCGTGAAGGATTGGGGGCACATGATCGAAGGGCACGGCGGGATGCTGGATCGGCTGGATTCAGTGTGTTTTGCCGCGCCGATCTTCTTTCATCTCGTGCGCTACTGGTGGACCTGACGACCACCTCCCTCCCCAAATCCACACAACCCCAGTGGCGAGGGAGCTTGCTCCCGCTGGAGTGCGCAGCGCTCCCAGGATTTTGGGGCCGCTACGCAGCCCAGCGGGAGCAAGCTCCCTCGCCACAACAAGCGTCCTTACCACAATAAGAAATCACCAGCCGGGAAGATGCCCCCGGCGTCATTATCTGATCGTTCCCACGCTCTGCGTGGGAATGCATCCGGTGACGCTCCGCGTCACGACTTTTAAAGCGGACGCGGAGCGTCCAGGGCGGCATTCCCACGCGGAGCGTGGGAACGATCTAGCCGGGAAGGTGACTCAGCGGCAACGCCCCGGGCGTCTTCACCGTCTGAATCGCGAAGTTACTGCGGATATCACTCACCCCCGGCAACTTCAACAAGCTCCCGGTCAGGAACCGTTCATACCCGCGCAAGTCCGGCACCACCACTTGCAGCAGGAAATCCGACTCCCCCGACACCAGAAACGCCGAAATCACCTGGGGCAGCGCCGTCACCGCCAACCGAAACGCCTCCGCCTGCTCGTCGTTATGCCGCTCCACTTTCACCCCGACAAACACCGTCAGCCCCAACCCGACTTCATCCCGGTCCAGGCTTGCCTGGTAACCACGAATCACCCCGGCCTCTTCCAGCAGCCGCACACGCCGCAAGCAGGGCGAGGCCGAGAGGCCAATCTCGTCCGCCAGTTGCACGTTGCTCAGCCGGCCATCCCGTTGCAGGGCTTCAAGAATCTTGCGGTCAAATGCATCCAGCTTCAGATTTGGCATAAGTGAAATGTTTCGCCCGAAAAAAGTGGCAGATTGTGCCAAGACTAGACGCTTTTCCATCTGACTACGCAAGCACCTGCCCCGGCCTTCGCCCCTAAAATTGCCCTACGAATCACCTACCGCAAGGGGCAGGCACATGGCAGAACTCTGGTTGTTTTTAGTCGCGTTGGCAGTGGTGTACCTGCTGCCCGGCCCGGACATGATCCTGCTGCTGCAAACCGGCGCCCGCCAGGGCAAGGCGATGGCACTGGCAACCGCAGGCGGCTTGGGCCTGGCGCGAGCCTGCCACGTGGCGCTGGCGGGGATGGGCCTGGCGACCCTGTTCAAGGTCGCACCCTGGACCTTCGATGTGGTGCGCCTGGGCGGTGCGGCGTATCTGCTGTGGATCGGCGTGCAGTGCATGCGCTCAAACCTGCTGCCCAACCTGAACGCCGAGCACAGCACGGCACCGGCGCATGCCTGGCGCGAAGCCTTCCAGCGGGGGTTGCTGACCAACCTGCTCAACCCCAAGGCGCTGCTGTTCTGCTCCGTGCTGCTGCCGCAATTCATTGATCCACATGGCACATCGGTGACGGCGCAGTTTGCGCTGTTGGGGGCGATTCTGGTGGCGGTCGGCCTGGGATTCGACAGTTGCTATGGATTGGCCGGCGCAAGAATCGGCCGCTGGCTTGAACGCAGCCCGTCCGCCCAGCGCCTTCAGCAATGGCTGTTTGGCAGTCTTTTGATCGGTTTTGCGATACGCCTCACCTTCGTACAGCAAGCCTGAGCTTTGCGGCGCATTTGCCGTCATCTTTTGTATCAAAGAGACGTGTAAGATACGCGACACATTGCCAGGGATGCTCACCATGTTTGATTCGTTAAAAGCGACCAGCCGCCGTTTTTTCGGGGCCTTGATCTCAGTGGTGAGTGTCCTGTTCAGCGCCGTTCGATGGCTGGCGCGCAGCCTGTTCGGCCAGTGGCAGCCGCCGCGCTGGCTGCAAGCCACAGGCAACGGCCTGGTCAACGTCGGCCACAAGGCCCGGGCTTATCCGCGCCAGGCTGCGGGCGGCGCGCTGGCCCTGGTACTGGTGCTGGCCGCGGGCTTTTACGGCTGGCACTGGTATTCCCACCTGCCACAGCCCCACACCGTGGGTTATTCGCTGCACAAGCCCAACCTGACGGATTACACCCAGCCGCAGCCAGTTGTGGATAACTTGCAGGTGCGCTTCGCCGAATCCGTGGCCCCGCTGGCGGCCATCGGCAAGCCGGTCACCGAAGGCATCACCCTCAAGCCTGCCATCGCCGGCGCCTGGCGCTGGGCGGATGACCGCAGCCTGGTGTTCACCCCGGAAAAAGACTGGCCCGTCGACGCCCACTACACCATCGACCTGGCCAAGAAAACCCTGTTGGCCGACGGCGTACTGCTCAGCCAATACACCAGCCAATTCTCCACCCAGCCGTTCCGCGCCACCTTGACGCAAAACGAGCTGTACCAGGACCCGAGCAACCCGACGCAGAAACAGCTGGTAGCGACCTTCCACTTTTCCCACCCGGTAGACGAAGACAGCGTACGCAAACGTGCCTCGGTCGCCCTCGGCAAAGGTCTGGCCTACCGCGACGCGCAACTGCCCAATCGCCCGGAAATCACCTTCGACGAACACAAGCTCAACGCCTTTGTGCGCTCTGCCGCCCTGGCCACCCCACTGGAAAGCACCCCGGTCAGCGCCAAGCTCGATGAAGGCCTCAAGGCCCGTGATGGCGGCAATCCCAGCTCGGCGCCGCTGGTGGCCGAAGTCACCGTGCCCGGCCGCTATCGCCTGACCTTTACCGGCGCCGAAGTCAGCTTTGTCGACAACGAGCGCGGCGAACCCGAGCCGGTGTTGATGTTCAGCAGTTCCAGCGCCGTGGCCGACGAGACCATCGCCAACAAGGTGCAGGCCTGGATGCTGCCGGAAAAAGCCGAGGACGATACCCGCCCCTGGAACCTGCAAGACATCGACGACAAGCTGTTGGCCAGCAGCACCAAGGTCAAGCTGACCCACGTGCCGAGCGTCGAACCGCTGAACACCCTGCACGCCTTCAAGTTCAAGGCCCCGCCGGGCCGCGCCCTGTATGTGCGGGTGCCGGCCAACCTGGAAGCCATCGGCGGCTACCTGGCGAAAAATCCGACAGCCTCTCTCGTGAGCATGCCGGCTTATCCACGCACGCTGCAGTTCCTGTCCGACGGCGCCCTGCTCAGCCTCACCGGCGAAAAACGCCTGGGCTTCATGGCCCGTGGCGTACCCGGCGCCCATGTGGAAATCGCGCGCCTGCTGCCCAACCAGTTGCAACACCTGGTGGACCAGAGCAGCGGCAGCTTTGCCCGACCGAATTTTGCCAATGACTACTTCGACCGGATGGTGGAGCGTCAGAGCCTGGACATTCCGCTGTCGGCTGGCGACCCGTCGAAAACCGTCTACGACAATGTCGACCTGAGCAGCTACCTGACGGCCAACGGCGGCCGCCGGGGGATTTTTGTGCTCAAGCTGAGCCCGCAGGACGACCCGGCCGATCGCACCTTCGACTACTCGCGCAACACCACCAGCGACCTGCGTTTCATCGTGGTCACCGACTTGGGCATCATCGCCAAGCGCTCCAGCGATGGCAGTCACGATGTGTACGTGCAGTCCATCGGCAACGGCTCGCCGGTGTCCGACGCCCAGGTCGATATCATCGGCCGCAACGGTTTGCCGGTCGCCAGCGGCCATACCGACGCCGAAGGTCACGCGCACTTCGCCAAGCTGGATGAACTGCGCCGTGAGAAAACGCCGTTGATGTATGTGGTCAGTCGCGGCAATGACCAATCCTTCCTGCCGATTGCCCGTCAGTCGCAACAGCTGGATTTGTCGCGCTTTGATGTAGGCGGCCTGGAAGAAGACGGTGCGATCAATCGCCTCAGCGCCTACCTGTTTACCGATCGCGGCCTGTACCGGCCCGGCGAGACCGCGCACCTGGGCATGATCGTGCGCAGCGGCGACTGGAAAGGCGCCCTGCAAGGCCTGCCGGTTGAGTTGCAGATCACCGACCCCCGTGGCCTTGAGGTGATTCGCCAGCCGTTGAAACTGTCGGCCAGCGGTTTTGAAACCTTCGATTTCCCAAGCAGCGAAGTAGCGCCATCCGGCGATTACACCGCGACCCTGCAACTGATCGGTGAGAAGCAGCGTCGTACCGACCTGGGCAGCGTCAGCTTCAAGGTCCGCGACTTTGAACCGGACCGGATGAAAGTCAGCCTGAGCCTGCACGATACACCGGTGCTGGGCTGGATCCCGCCGGACCAGGTGGTGGCCAAGGTCACCGCGATGCACTTGTTCGGCGCTCCGGCCGCGGGTCGTCGCGTCACGGCGAAAATGTCTCTGAGCCCGACGCTCGCGGCCTTTGATCGCTACCCGGATTACCGCTTCCGCCTGAATGACTCGCTGGAAGAAGCCAGCTCCGAAGACCTGGCCGAAACCACCGTCGACGACAATGGCCAGGCGGTGCTGGACCTGAACCTGCAACGCTTCGCCAACAGCACCTACCGCCTGCAAGTGATGACCCAGGTGTACGAAGCCGAAGGCGGTCGCAACGTCGCCGCACAAAGCGCATTGCTGGTGTCGGCGGCGCCGTACCTGGTGGGTGTGAAGAGCAAGGATTCGCTGTCTTTCGTCGCCAAGGACGCTCCGCGTGAAGTGCAATGGCTGGCCGTGGCGCCAGACCTCACGCCAGTCGCAGTCGACGGCCTGACCAGTGAAGTGGTCGAGCACCGCTACGTCTCGGTGCTGGTGAAGCAATCCAACGGCACCTACAAATACGAGTCGCGCATCAAGAACATCAGCCAGCCGGCCTCGCCGCTGGTGATGACCAAGGACGGCGCCAAGCAAACCCTGAACACCGGCACCCCGGGCGATTTCACCCTGCAACTCAAGGACGCCAACGGCAACCTGCTGAACCAGATCGACTACAGCGTCGCCGGCCGGGGCAACACCTCGCGCTCCCTGGAGCGCAACGCCGAACTGCAACTGCGCCTGGATAAACGCAGCTACGCCACCGGTGATGAGATCGCCATCAGCATTCGCGCGCCGTACACCGGCGCCGGGTTGATCACCATCGAGCGGGACAAGGTCTACACCCAGCAGTGGTTCAAGGCCGACAGCACCAACAGCGTGCAACACATCCGCGTTCCTGCGGGGCTTGAGGGCAATGCCTACGTCAACGTGCAGTTCGTACGGGACATTGGTTCGTCCGAGGTCTACATGAGCCCGCTGTCCTACGGCGTGGTGCCGTTCAGCATCAACCTCGACGCGCGGCGCATGGCGCTGAAAGTCGAAGGTCCGGCGAAGATCGAGCCGGGGCAGACCCTGGATATCAAGGTCAACGCCGACCGCCCTGGCCGCGCAGTGGTCTACGCGGTGGACGAAGGCATCCTGCAAGTGGCGCGCTACCAGACGCCGGACCCGTTGGGCTTCTTCTTCCAGAAGCGTGCACTGGAGGTCGGCACCAGTCAGATCCTTGACCTGATCCTGCCGGAATTCAGCCGCCTGCTCAGTGGGGCAGCGCCGGGTGGCGATACGGAAGGCGCCCTGGCCAACCACCTCAACCCGTTCAAGCGTAAACATCAGCCGCCTGTGGCCTGGTGGTCTGGCCTGGTGGACTTGCCGGCCGGTGAAACCGTGCTGCACTACCAGGTTCCGGACAGCTTCAATGGCAAGCTGCACCTGTTTGCGGTGGCCGTGGACAGCGACAGCGTGGGCGTCAGCGAGGCCAACACCGAAGTGCGCGGGCCGCTGGTGATCACGCCGAACGTGCCGGCCTTTGTCGCACCGGGGGATGTGTTCAGCGTCAGCGCCGGGGTGTTCAGCAACCTGGACGCGGCGGCGGACGTGAAGTTTGAAGTGCAGACCAGCGATGGCCTGCAGGTGCAAGGCGACAAGGCCAGCACCCTGGCCCTGCAACCGCGCAAGGAGGGTGTCGCCGAGTTCAAGATCAAGGTAGGCGAAACCCTCGGCTCGGCAGACTTGCGCTTCGTCGCGGTGCTGCCGGATGGCAAGCGTATCCAGGTGGCGGAAACCACATCGATCCGACCCTTGAGCGAGCATCGGGTGGCCCTGAGCCTGGGCCGTTTCGACAGCGCCAGCAAAGAGCTGAAACCGACCCGCGAGCTGTTCAGCCAGTTGCGCGATGTGCAGTTGGGCGTCGCCGCTTCGCCGCTGGTATGGGCCAACGGCCTCAAGCATTACCTGGATGACTATGGCTACGCCTGCACCGAGCAATTGGTGTCCAAGGCCATGCCGGCGTTGATCTGGGGTGGTAACGCGCCGGAGGCCGAGCAGGCCTTCAGCGGTGCGGTGCGCATGCTGCGTCAACGGCAGAACCAGGCCGGCGGTTTCGGCTTGTGGGCGGCCAACCCGGATGTGGCGCCGTATGCCAGCCTGTACGCCACCGACTTCCTGATCGAAGCCAGGGAGCGCGGGCTGCCGGTGCCGGAAGACCTGCTGCAACGTTCCAACGCGTACCTCACCGACCTGGCCAACGGCCCGAGCGAAGGCCTGTCGGAATTGCGCAACCGCGCCTATGCCAGTTACCTCCTGAGCCGTCAGGGGATTCTGGTGAGCGGCGCCTTGAGCGATATCCGCGAGCGCTACGAAAGCTACTTCAAGGACACCTGGCAGAACGACATTGGCGCGGCGTACCTGGCCGCCAGCTACAAGCTGCTCAAGCAGGATCGTCAGGCCGATACCTTGTTCCGCAAGGTGCCGTGGCTTTCCCTGTCGGATAAATGGAACAGCGACGGCCTGTATTACGACCCGCTGGTGCACGACGCCGAGCACCTGCATTTGCTCGCGCGGCACTTCCCGGAAATGCTCGACGATGTGCCGACAAGCCTGCTGGATAAACTCGGCAAGCGTCTCAACGAGCAACGCTACAACTCGCTGTCGGCGGCACTGTTGCTGCGGGCCCTGGACAATTACGGCCAGCGCGCCCAAAGCGACATGACCCTCAAGGCCACCGCATGGCTCAGCGACAAGCAGCAACAGTTGTTGCAGATGGCCGGCCAGCCGCCACGTGCGGCGGTGCCTGCCGGTACGCAAAAACTGCAGATGGAAAAATCCGACGGCCCGGCGGCGTTCTACATGCTGAGCGAAGCGGGCTATGACAAGGGCGCCAACCTCAAGCCGATCAACAGCGGCCTGGAAATCATCCACGAATACCTCGACCTCAAAGGCAATCCAGTCAGCAAGGTCGCGGTAGGCGATGAGTTCCTGGTGCGCCTGCGCTTGCGGGCCACCGACCGTGATCAGGTGCAACAAGTGGCGGTGGTCGACCTGCTGCCGGGCGGCGTCGAGCCTGTGTATAACTTGCCGCCGGAGCCGGAAGCGGCCAGCACCGAGGAAAGCGAAGGCGACGATTCGGAGTACGTTGAAACCGGCGAAGACACCGAAGAAGCCGACGCCTGGCAGGCGCCGATTGGCGAGACCGACTTGAGCAACTGGCAACCGGACTACGTCGACGTGCGTGATGACCGAGTGGTGTTGTACGGCACCGCGCTGCGGGATGTAGGCACCTTCGTGTACCGCGTGCGCGCCACCAACGCCGGTACCTTCAATACGCCACCGGCCTACGCCGAGGGCATGTACGAAACCACCCTGCAAGGACGCGGCAAAGTAGGCCAGCTTGAAATTACCAAGCCTTAAAAGCCTGACGCCGCTGCTGGCAGCGGCGTTGATTCTGGCGGGGCTACGGTTGTGGCCCCACGCGCCGCTGGAACAGGCAGCCACCTCCTCACGGGTGGTGCTGGCCGATGACGGTTCGCTGCTGCGCATGACCCTGGCGGCTGACGGGCAATATCGCCTGTGGCTACCCCTGGAACGGATTTCTCCGTCACTGGTGGAGGCGTTGCTGCTCAAGGAAGACCGCAATTTCTACTGGCACCCGGGGATCAATCCCCCGGCGTTATTGCGGGCGGCCATGGCCACCTATAGCGGCGGCCAGCGTCAGGGCGGTTCGACGCTGAGCATGCAGTTAGCGAGGCGCCTGTGGGATCTCAACACTCGCCAAGTGCCCGGCAAGCTGCAGCAGATGGCCCTGGCGTTGTGGCTGGAGGCGCGTTACAGCAAGCACGACATCCTTGAGGCCTACCTCAACCTGGCGCCCATGGGCGGCAATATCGAAGGTGCCGAAGCGGCCAGCCGGATCTATTTTGGCAAGTCAGCGGCGCAGTTGTCCTTGTCTGAAGCCCTCGCGCTGGCCGTGATTCCCCAGCAACCGGGTCGTCGGGCGCGCTTTGGGCCTTCCCTGCAAACCGCCCGGCAACGGCTGATGGCCGACTGGCGGGAAACTTATCCACAGGACCCGCGTAACGACAGTTTGCTGGACCTGCCGCTGGAAGCCCGCAACCGCCAGCAGATCCCGTTTCTCGCGCCGCACCTGAGCGAACAGTTGCTGGCCTCGCAAACCGGCAATGAGTTGAACAGCACCCTCAACCTGGCGCTGCAACAATTGCTGGAACGGCTGATCACCGGCTTCATCGCCGAGCGCCGCAGCAGCGGTGTGGAAAACGCCACGGCGATCCTGATCGACAGCCGCGACCAGAGCGTAAAAGCCCTGGTGGGCTCGGCAGACTACTTATCCACAAGCATCCACGGCCAGGTCAACGGCGTGTTGTCGCGGCGCTCGCCGGGCTCCACCCTCAAGCCATTCCTGTATGGGCTGGCGCTGGACCAAGGGGTGATCCACCCCATGAGCATCCTCAAGGACATGCCGAGTAACTTCGGCTACTTCCAGCCGGAAAATTTCGACGGCAGTTTTGTCGGGCCGGTGACAGCCCGTGACGCGCTGATTCGCAGCCGCAATATTCCGGCGGTGTGGCTGGCCAGCCAAACCCGCTCACCGTCACTCTACGGATTGCTGCAACGGGCCGGGATCAAGGGCCTGCGCGGCGAAAGCCATTACGGCTTGGCGCTGGCCTTGGGCGGCGGCGAGATGACGCCCGAGGAGCTGGCGCGGCTGTATGTGATGCTGGCTGGTGACGGGCATTTGCGGCCGCTGCGCTATTTGCAGGAACAGCCGCAAACCACTGGCGCCCAGCTACTCACGCCGCAGGCCGCGTTTATGGTGCGCGACATGCTGCGGCGCAACCCGCGCCCGGACGGGCTGCCGGGGCGCCACTGGCGTACGGCCTGGAAGACCGGCACGTCCTGGGGTTTTCATGATGCATGGAGCGCCGGCCTCGTAGGCCCGTACGTGCTGGTGGTGTGGGTGGGCAACTTCGATGGCCGTCCGAATCCTGAGTTTATCGGTGCGAAAACTGCGGCACCGTTGTTCTTCCGTATCGCCGACGCCCTGCCGCTGGCCTTGCCCAATGTGGTGATCAAACCCGACAAGCCGCCTGCCGGGCTGATCCGCATCGACGTCTGCGCGGCCTCTGGTGACTTGCCCAACCGTTGGTGCCCACGTACCCGCAAGACCTGGTACATCCCCGGCGTGTCACCGATTCGGGTGTCCAACCTGCACCGCCCGGTGCTGATCGACACCCGCACCGGCAAGGCCGCGTGCCCGCCGTTCGACCCGCAGTACACCCGTGAAGAAGTCTTCGAATTCTGGCCCAGTGATGTGCAGCGGCTGTTCCGCGCCGCCGGGCTGCCCCGGCGTACGCCGCCCAATGTGCAGAAAAGCTGCCAACCCAACCGTGTCGGCGATCAAAGCGAAGCGCCACAGATTCGCTCGCCGCTGACCCAGGTCAGCTACCACCTGCGCCTGTCCCAGCCCCAGGAAAGCATCCCGCTGAACGCCAACGCGGCCAGTGATGCACTGACGCTGTATTGGTTCGCCGACCAGACCCTGATCGGCCAGGGCCCGCCGCAAACCACGCTGAACTGGCGGCCGGGTAAGTCGGGGGAGTACCGGTTGCGGGTCACTGACGATCAGGGCCGCAGCGCCAGCCGAGGCTTGAAGGTTGAGTTTGTACCCTGATCAGGCGTCTTCGTCGCCTAAACCGGCAGTGCCGGCATCTTTTGCGAAATGCTTGTACGCCACCCCTAGCTTGCGTTGCTCAAAGATCGAAAACACCAGGGTGCCCAGCAGAATCATCATCCACACCAGGAACACCTTCATGGTGTCCACCTGGGCCACCACCAGCAGCAAGGTCACTACGCCGCCAATCACCATGCCCAGGCCCATCCAGGCGCCGAGCACGCGGCCTACCGCCAGGCGCATGCCCGTGGGCAGCAAGAGCCGCAGCGCGAGCAACACCACAAACATCGTCAGCAAGAAGCCAAACGCGGCCATGAAAGGAATCACGAAGCCGTTGTCACGGTACAACCAGGCCAGAAACCGATAGGCGGGATTCAGCTCTGCCATTTGCTGGTAGGTGGCAGGGCCCGGCAAATGCAGTTGGGCAAAATGTTCCGGCGTCATGGCCATGATGCCGACGCCGATCAAACCCACCACCACCGCGTAGAAACCACCGGCGCGCCACAGCGGCGCCAGCACACGGCGGTTTTCCACCTCCTTGGTCTCGGCCAGGCCGAACACCGCGTCAGGTTGCCGGCCCTGGGCAATCACCGTCTTGCCCGCACGCTCGCAGGCGTCGCCAATCAGCATCACCTGCATATCCTGGGTGAGGAGCAGTTCGCCCTGGCGGCGGGAGTTGCTGATCCATTCATGGTCGTCAGGGCGCTTCTTGCCGAACAGGTCGATACCCTCGGCAATCACTGTCACTTCACCGGTGGCGTCCTGCAGGCGGAAGTCATTGCAGCGAGCCTCGGCCGAGACCTGGCTCCAGCTCCAATCGCCATCCTTGTCTTTGGTGCCTTCTTCGATGACCCACACGTAACCGGCGCAAGGCTTGCCGTGGACCGGGGAGATCAGGGGCGTGTCGACGATCACCTTGCCGTTCACCTCCACCAGCCCCATGGCCAATGAGCGTATCTGGCTGGTGGCCAGGCGCTGTTCGGTGCGATAGAAATTGGGGCCGAAGCTGGCCAGCAGTCCGATCAGGATGCACACAGGAAAAAACAGCGCCACCAGGATCGTCGGGGCGTAGACCATCAGGCCAATAAAGCCGGCGAGAAAGGCCAGTGCCACCAGGGTTTTCCACGCTGGTTTTTTTGTGACAACCCCTGCCTGGGTGGTTTTCATGCCCCCGGCACCTCAAGCTTCACGCCGTCGTAGCGGGTTTCTTCGGCGCTGATGGCCAGCAGCGGAATGCGCTGATAGCCGAGCATCTTGGCGAAGAACAGATCAGGAAAAATCGCGATGGCGATGTTGTAGAGGTTGACCGACTCATTGAAGAACTCGCGACGGTCGGCGATGCGTTCCTCCACCGCCGAGATCGCATGCTGCAACTCGACCATGTTGGGGCCGGAGATCAGCGTCGGATAATTCTCGGCCACTGCAATCACCGACTTGAGCGCCGTATTGAGCTGGTTGGAGGCATCGACTTTATCGGTGAGGCTGCTGGCGTTGAGGTACGCGGTGCGGGCGTCGCTGAGGCGGGTAAACAGCGCGTTCTCATGGTTCATGGCGGTTTGCACCACGCGCATCAGGTCGGGAATCTGGTCTGCCCGCTGCTTGAGCAGCACGTCGATGTTGGCGAAGGCTTTATCCACATCGTTGCGGCGCATCACCAGGCCGTTGTAGACCCCCACCAGCCAGCCGACCAGGCCGACGACAATAATCAGCACGACGATACCGGCGATCAGCAGTTCGATGTTCATGGCGGCGGCATTCCCTGGCTAGTTATCCACAGGGCGCATTCTAGGGGTAAAGCAGGGGAATACTCCCGGAATTAGTCCACAGAAACGGCAAGACCCGATGCTCGGTAGCCTGAAAAAGCAAAACCCCCGAAGAACGGGGGTTTTGGTGGTTCGGGTGCGGCTTATTCCACCGTCACCGACTTCGCCAGGTTACGCGGCTGGTCAACGTCGGTGCCCTTCAGCACAGCCACGTAATACGACAGCAGCTGCAGCGGGATGGTGTAGAGGATCGGCGACAGGGTGTCGTGGATGTGCGGCATGTTGATGACGTGGGTGCCTTCGCCATTGGTCATGCCGGCCTTCTCGTCGGCGAACACGATCAGTTGGCCGCCACGGGCGCGCACTTCCTGCAGGTTGGACTTGAGCTTCTCCAGCAGTTCGTTGTTCGGCGCGACGGTAACGACTGGCATGTCGTCATCCACCAGGGCCAGCGGACCGTGCTTGAGCTCACCGGCCGGGTAGGCTTCGGCGTGGATATAGGAGATTTCCTTGAGTTTGAGCGAACCTTCCATTGCCACCGGGTATTGCGCACCACGGCCGAGGAACAGGGTGTGGTGTTTGTCGGCGAACAGCTCAGCGACTTTCTCCACGGTGCTGTCCATGGCCAGGGCTTCACCCAGGCGGGCCGGCAGGCGGCGCAGTTCTTCGACCAGGTGTGCCTCGACGCCTTCGCCCAGCGTGCCGCGAACCTGGCCCAGGGACAGGGTCAGCAACAACAGGCCGACCAACTGGGTGGTGAAGGCCTTGGTGGATGCCACGCCGATTTCACGACCGGCCTGGGTCAGCAGGGTCAGGTCGGACTCGCGCACCAGCGAGCTGATGCCGACGTTGCAGATCGCCAGGCTGCCGAGGAAGCCCAGTTCCTTGGCGTTGCGCAGGGCGGCCAGGGTGTCGGCGGTTTCGCCGGACTGGGAGATGGTCACGAACAGAGTGTCGGGCTGCACCACCACCTTGCGGTAGCGGAATTCGCTGGCGACTTCGACCTGGCACGGGATGCCGGCCAGTTCTTCCAGCCAGTAACGGGCGACCATACCGGCGTGGTAGCTGGTGCCGCAGGCGACGATTTGCACGTTGCGCACTTTGGCGAACAGCTCAGCAGCTTGCGGGCCGAAGGCTTGCACCAATACCTGGTTCTGGCTCAGGCGACCTTCCAGGGTGCGTTGCACCACGGCCGGTTGCTCGTGGATTTCCTTGAGCATGAAGTGGCGGAACTCGCCCTTGTCGGCGGCTTCGGCGCCGTCGCGGTACTGCACGGCTTCACGTTCCACGGACTGGCCGTTGACGTCCCAGATGGACACGCTTTCGCGGCGGATCTCGGCGATATCGCCTTCTTCCAGGTACATGAAGCGGTCGGTTACCTGGCGCAGGGCCAGTTGGTCGGAGGCGAGGAAGTTCTCGCCCAGGCCCAGGCCAATCACCAATGGGCTGCCACTGCGGGCGGCGACCAGGCGGTCGGGCTGGCTGGCGCTGATCACGGCCAGGCCATAGGCGCCGTGCAGTTCCTTGACGGTGGCCTTGAGGGCGTTGGTCAGGTCGCCGATGTCCTTGAGCTTGTGGTTCAGCAGGTGGGCGATGACTTCGGTGTCGGTGTCCGAGGTGAAGACATAACCCTGGCCCTTGAGTTGTTCACGCAGCACTTCGTGGTTTTCGATGATGCCGTTGTGCACAACCGCCAGGTCACCGGAGAAGTGCGGGTGGGCGTTGCGTTCGCACGGCGCGCCGTGGGTGGCCCAACGGGTGTGGGCGATACCCAGGCGGCCTACCAGCGGCTCACCGGCCAACGCTTGTTCGAGTTCGCTGACCTTGCCCGGGCGACGCATGCGCTCAAGCTTGCCGGCGTTGGTAAAGAGCGCCACACCGGCGCTGTCGTAGCCACGGTATTCCAGGCGTTTGAGGCCTTCGAGCAAAATGGCAGTGACGTTTCGTTCAGCGACTGCGCCAACAATTCCACACATGGTTTCTCTCCTAGATGACTGCCGCGCAAATCAGCGTGATGCCGCGGGCTTGAATCTGGTCGCGGGCCTCAAGTGGCAGGCGATCATCGGTAATAAGGGTATGGACGCTGCTCCAAGGCAGTTCCAGGTTGGGGATCTTGCGGCCAATCTTGTCGGACTCGACCATCACCACCACTTCGCGGGCGACTTCGGCCATGACGCGGCTCAGCCCCAGTAATTCGTTGAAAGTGGTGGTGCCGCGCTCCAGGTCGATGCCATCGGCACCAATAAAGAGCTGGTCGAAATCGTAGGAACGCAGTACCTGTTCGGCGACCTGGCCCTGGAACGAGTCCGAATGCGGGTCCCAGGTGCCGCCGGTCATCAACAATACCGGCTCGTGTTCCAGGTCGCTCAAGGCGCTGGCCACGTGCAGGGAGTTGGTCATCACCACCAGGCCGGGCTGGTGGCCCAATTCGGGGATCATGGCGGCGGTGGTGCTGCCGCTGTCGATGATGATGCGCGCGTGTTCCCGCAAACGCCGGACGGCCGCACGGGCGATGGCGCGCTTGTAGGCCGAAATGGGCTGTGCCGGATCACCGACCAGTTCCTGAGGCATGGTGATGGCGCCACCGTAGCGACGCAGCAACAGACCGTTACTTTCGAGGGCAGCCAGGTCCTTGCGGATGGTGACTTCCGAGGTTTCGAAACGCTTGGCCAATTCGTCCACGCTGACTTCACCTTGCTCGGTGAGCATGGCAAGGATGTTGTGGCGACGTTGGGGTGTATTTCGTTTCGACATGGTGATGATAAGTTTCGTTTCGAAAGATAACGAAGGCAATCAAAACCTATTCATTCAAAATGGTCAAGCGTGCGGCGGAGTTTTTTGAATCAACTCAGATAAAAATGTGGGAGCGGGCTTGCTCGCGAAGGCGGTGTGTCAGTCGGCGCATGTATCAACCGAAAGACCGCCTTCGCGAGCAAGCCCGCTCCCACATGAGTACCGCATTGTTTCAGGGTTGTGGATAACTCAGGTCTTTTTGATTTTGACCGGGCGTTTCCAGCCGTCGATGTTGCGCTGGCGGGCGCGGGCCACGGCCAACTGGGACTTATCCACATCCTGGTTGATGGTGGAACCTGCGGCGGTGTTTGAACCATCACCGATAGTGACGGGGGCGATCAGCGAGTTGTTGGAGCCGATAAACACGTCTTCGCCAATGGTCGTCTGGTACTTGTTGGCGCCGTCGTAATTGCAGGTGATGGCGCCTGCGCCGATATTGCTGCGGGCACCGATCACTGCATCGCCGAGGTAAGCCAGATGGCCGGCCTTGGCGTCGTCACCCATCCGGGCGTTTTTCAGTTCGACAAAGTTACCCACGTGGGCGCGGGCGCCCAGCACGCTGCCCGGACGCAAACGCGCGAACGGACCCGCATCACTGCCCTCGCCCATCACCGCACCGTCGATATGGCTGTTGGCCTTGATCACCACACCCTTGCGCAGGGTGCTGTCCTTGATCACGCAGTTCGGCCCGATCACCACGTCGTCTTCAATGACCACACGGCCTTCGAGGATCACGTTGATATCGATCAGCACGTCGCGGCCAACGGTGACGTCACCCCGCACATCGAAACGTGCCGGATCACGCAGCGTCACGCCCAGCGCCATCAGGCGGCGGCCTTCACGCAGTTGGTAGTGACGCTCCAGCTCCGCCAGTTGCTTGCGGTCGTTGGCGCCCTGCACTTCCATCGGGTCGTGGGGCTGTTCGGTGGCTACCACCAGGCCATCGCTGACGGCCATCTCGATGACGTCGGTCAGGTAGTACTCGCCTTGGGCGTTGTTGTTGGACAAGCGGCTCATCCAGTCAGCCAGGCGGTCAGCCGGCACAGCGAGGATGCCGGTGTTGCCTTCAGTGATGGCGCGCTGGGCTTCGCTGGCGTCTTTATGCTCGACGATGGCGGCGACCTTGCCGTCAGCGTTGCGCACGATGCGACCGTAGCCGGTCGGGTCGTCCAACTCGACAGTGAGCAAGCCCATCTGGCCTGGCACCACGTGCTTGAGCAGGCGCTGCAAGGTTTCCACTTCGATCAGCGGCACGTCACCGTAGAGGATCAGCACGGTGTCGGCCTTGATGAACGGCACGGCCTGCGCGGTGGCATGCCCGGTACCCAACTGCTTGTCTTGCAATACGAAATTCAGGTCATCCGCCGCCAGCCGCTCACGCACCACATCGGCACCGTGGCCGATCACCACATGAATGCGCTGTGGATCCAGCTGCCGGGCGCTGTGGATAACATGGCCAAGCATGGAGTTGCCGGCAACCGGGTGCAGCACCTTGGGCAGGGCCGAACGCATGCGGGTGCCCTGGCCTGCGGCAAGAATTACGATTTCGAGAGACATGAATGGCTACCAATCCTGGGCGGTCAGACTTCAGACCAAAGAAGTGTTTTGCAAAAAAAGAAAAAGGGTAGCCGAGGCTACCCTTTTTAATCAATCACGCATGAGGCTTGACGGCTTAGCCGCCAAACTTCTTGCGGATCTGCTGGACGGTGCGCAGCTGAGCTGCGGCCTCGGCCAGACGTGCAGCAGCAGAACCGTAGTCGAAATCTGCGCCTTTTTCGTTCAGGGCCTTCTCGGCAGCCTTGACGGCTTCCTGAGCGGAGGCTTCATCCAGGTCGGCAGCACGTTGCACGGTGTCGGCAAGTACCTTGACCATGTTCGGCTGAACCTCGAGGAAACCACCGGAGATGTAAAACACCTCCCGTTCCCCGCCCAGCTTGGTCAGAGTGATCGGACCAGGCTTCAAGGATGTAATCAATGGCGCGTGGCCAAAGTTAATACCCAGGTCGCCCAGTTCGCCGTGTGCAATCACACTCTCGATCTGACCGGAGAAGATTTCCCCTTCCGCGCTGACGATATCGCAATGGAATGTCATAGCCATCTGCTTGCCTCAACCTGATTAGCGCCCGTTACCGGGCGCCGGAATTACAGTTTCTTGGCTTTCTCGATCGCTTCTTCGATGCCGCCGACCATGTAGAACGCTTGTTCTGGCAGGTGGTCGTAGTCACCGTTGAGGATGCCTTTGAAGCCAGCAATGGTGTCTTTCAGGGAAACGTATTTACCCGAGGCACCGGTGAAGACTTCAGCCACGAAGAACGGCTGCGACAAGAAGCGCTGGATCTTACGAGCGCGGGATACCAACTGCTTGTCGGTTTCCGACAGCTCGTCCATACCCAGGATCGCAATGATGTCCTTCAGTTCTTTGTAACGCTGCAGAACGTACTGGACGCCGCGAGCGGTGTCGTAGTGTTCCTGGCCGATGACGTTCGGGTCCAGCTGGCGCGAAGTCGAGTCCAGTGGATCGACCGCTGGGTAGATACCCAGGGAGGCGATGTCACGGGACAGTACGACGGTGGCGTCCAAGTGGGCGAACGTGGTCGCTGGCGACGGGTCAGTCAAGTCATCCGCAGGTACGTATACCGCTTGGATCGAGGTGATCGAACCGTTTTTGGTCGAAGTGATACGCTCTTGCAGAGTACCCATCTCTTCGGCCAGGGTCGGCTGGTAACCTACTGCGGAAGGCATACGGCCCAGCAGTGCGGATACTTCAGTACCGGCCAGGGTGTAACGATAGATGTTGTCGACGAACAGCAGAACGTCGTTACCTTCGTCACGGAACTTCTCGGCCATGGTCAGGCCGGTCAGTGCTACGCGCAGACGGTTACCCGGCGGCTCGTTCATCTGACCGTAAACCAGTGCCACTTTGTCCAGAACGTTGGAATCCTTCATCTCGTGGTAGAAGTCATTACCCTCACGAGTACGCTCACCCACACCGGCGAACACGGAATAACCGCTGTGCTCGATGGCGATGTTACGGATCAGTTCCATCATGTTTACGGTTTTGCCTACACCGGCACCACCGAACAGACCGACTTTACCGCCCTTGGCGAACGGGCAAACCAGGTCGATAACCTTGATGCCGGTTTCCAGCAGGTCGTTGCCGCCCGCTTGTTCCGCGAAGGAAGGCGCAGGACGGTGAATGCCCCAGCGCTCTTCGGTGTCGATTGGACCGGCTTCGTCGATCGGGTTACCGAGGACGTCCATGATCCGGCCCAGGGTCGCTTTACCGACCGGTACGGAGATGGCTGCGCCAGAGTCAGTGACTTCCAGACCGCGCTTCAAGCCTTCGGTGGAACCCATTGCAATGGTACGAACCACGCCGTCGCCCAGCTGCTGCTGAACTTCCAGGGTGGTGCCTGCATCGCTTTTGACTTTCAAAGCGTTGTAGATGCTCGGTACGCTGTCGCGTGGGAATTCCACGTCGATAACGGCGCCGATGATTTGAACGATACGTCCGCTACTCATAGCTGGATCCTCTGAATATTTGAACCGTTAAACCGCGGCAGCGCCGCCGACGATTTCCGAGATCTCTTGGGTGATCGCAGCCTGACGCGCCTTGTTGTAGATCAGCTGCAAATCGCTGATCAAATCACCGGCGTTGTCGGTAGCGTTCTTCATCGCGATCATCCGCGCAGCTTGTTCAGCCGCGTTGTTCTCGACCACCGCCTGGTACACCTGCGACTCCACGTAGCGCACCATCAAGCCGTCAAGCAGCTCTTTGGCGTCTGGTTCGTAGAGGTAGTCCCAGTGGTGCTTGAGTTCTTGTTCCGGGGCGGCCACCAATGGAATCAACTGCTCCACGGTAGGCTGTTGCGTCATGGTGTTGATGAACTTGTTGGATACCACGGAGAGGCGGTCAATCCGGCCTTCCAGGTATGCATCCAGCATCACTTTGACGCTGCCGATCAAATCATTGATCGACGGTTCTTCACCCAGGTGGCTGATAGCTGCAACGACGTTACCGCCGAAGTTGCGGAAAAAGGCCGCACCCTTGCTACCGACCACACACAGATCGATCTCGACGCCTTTTTCGCGGTTTACCGCCATGTCCTTGACCAGGGCCTTGAACAGGTTGGTATTCAAACCACCGCACAAACCACGGTCACTGCTCACCACGACATAACCGACGCGCTTTACTTCGCGATCGATCATGAACGGGTGGCGATATTCCGGGTTGGCGTTGGCCAGATGACCAATAACCTGGCGGATACGCTCCGCGTAGGGACGGCTAGCAGCCATGCGCATTTGTGCCTTGCGCATTTTGCTGACCGCCACTTTTTCCATGGCGCTGGTGATCTTTTGCGTGCTTTTGATGCTCGCAATCTTACTGCGAATCTCTTTTGCGCCTGCCATGTAACACCTATCAGGTTAGCAAGCGGGAGCCTCGCGGCCCCCGCTGCGGCTTACCAGGTTTGGGTGGCCTTGAACTTCTCGATACCGGCTTTGATGCCAGCGTCGATGTCGTCATTGAAGTCACCCTTCACGTTGATCTTCGCCATCAATTCGGCGTGATCGCGGTTGAAGTAAGCAATCAGCGCTTGTTCGAAGCTGCCGACCTTGGTGATTTCAACGTCGGTCAGGAACCCACGCTCAGCGGCATACAGCGACAGCGCCATGTCAGCGATCGACATTGGTGCGTATTGCTTCTGCTTCATCAGCTCGGTAACGCGCTGACCATGCTCAAGTTGCTTACGGGTCGCTTCGTCCAGGTCAGAAGCGAACTGGGCGAATGCCGCCAGTTCACGGTACTGAGCCAGAGCGGTACGGATACCACCGGAGAGCTTCTTGATGATCTTGGTCTGAGCGGCACCACCCACACGGGATACCGAAACACCGGCGTTCACTGCAGGACGGATCCCGGAGTTGAACATGGCCGATTCCAGGAAGATCTGACCGTCGGTGATGGAAATCACGTTGGTCGGAACGAACGCGGAAACGTCGCCAGCCTGGGTTTCGATGATCGGCAGTGCGGTCAGGGAACCGGTTTTGCCGGTCACTGCGCCGTTGGTGAACTTCTCTACGTATTCTTCCGAAACGCGGGATGCGCGCTCCAGCAGACGGGAGTGGAGATAGAACACGTCGCCTGGGTAAGCTTCACGGCCTGGTGGACGGCGCAGCAGCAGGGAAATCTGGCGGTAAGCCACTGCTTGCTTGGACAGATCGTCATAAACGATCAGCGCGTCTTCACCGCGGTCGCGGAAGTATTCGCCCATGGTGCAACCGGAGTACGGTGCCAGGAACTGAAGTGCAGCGGATTCGGAAGCACTGGCGGCCACGACGATGGTGTTAGCCAGGGCGCCGTTTTCTTCCAGCTTGCGAACCACGTTGGCGATGGTCGATTGTTTCTGACCGATGGCTACGTAGACGCAGAAAATCCCGCTGTCTTTCTGGTTGATGATCGCGTCGATCGCCAGAGCGGTTTTACCGATCTGACGGTCACCGATGATCAGCTCACGCTGGCCACGGCCGACAGGAATCATGGCATCGACAGCCTTGTAGCCAGTCTGTACAGGCTGGTCTACCGACTTACGCCAGATCACGCCTGGAGCAACTTTCTCGACCGCATCGGTCTCGGTGTTGTTCAGCGGACCTTTGCCGTCAACTGGGTTACCCAGTGCGTCGACAACGCGACCCAGCAGTTCCTTACCAACCGGAACTTCCAGGATGCGGCCTGTGCACTTGGCGCTCATGCCTTCGGCCAGAGTCTGGTAGGAGCCCAATACAACGGCACCTACAGAGTCTTGCTCCAGGTTGAGGGCCATACCGTAGACGCCGCCCGGAAACTCGATCATCTCGCCGTACATTACGTCGGCCAGACCGTGAATCCGCACGATGCCGTCAGATACGCTGACGACAGTGCCTTCGTTACGGGCTTGGGAGGTCACATCGAGCTTGTCGATGCGGCCCTTGATAATTTCACTTATTTCGGAAGGATTGAGTTGCTGCATTGCTCTGCTGCCCCTTCAAACTCAAGATTTCAATGCTTCGGCAAGATTCGCGAGTTTGCCGCGAATCGAGCCATCGATAACCAGGTCGCCGGCGCGAATGATGACACCACCAATCAGGGTGGCATCCTCCGCAACTTGCAGGCGCACTTCCCGGTCGAGTCGTGCACTGAGAACCTTGGCGAGTTTGTCTTGCTGTTCTTGGTTCAATGCAAAAGCACTGGTCACTTCAACATCTACCGATTTCTCTTGTTCGGCCTTGTACAGGTCAAACAGAGCGGCGATCTCCGGCAGAAGCGAGAGACGGTCGTTTTCGGCAACGACGTGGATGAAGTTCTGCACTTTCACATCAAACTTGTCGCCGCACACGTCAATAAACGTGGCGGCCTTGTCTGCGCTCGTCAGTCGCGGGGCCTTGAGCACGCGCTGCATGGTGTCGTCTTGCGACACTGCTGCAGCCAGGCCGAGCATGGCTGACCAAGAGGCCAGCTGCTGGTGGGCCTGGGCGTGCTCGAAGGCTGCCTTAGCGTAAGGTCGGGCCAACGTGGTCAATTCTGCCATGATCGCCCTCGCTTAAATTTCAGCAGCCAGTTTGTTTACCAGCTCCGCGTGCGCGTTTTGATCGATTGTGGCACCCAGGATCTTCTCAGCACCGCCGACGGCCAGAGCACCCAGTTGGGCACGCAGCGCATCTTTGACACCGTTCAGTTCCTGCTCGATCTCGGCTTGAGCCTGAACCTTCACACGGTCAGCGTCGATACGGGCTTTTTCAACAGCCTCTTCAACGATCTGGTTACCGCGTTTCTTGGCTTGCTCAATGATTTCAGCTGCCTGAGCTTTCGCTTCGCGCAGTTGTTGACCCGCTTTATCTTGGGCCAACTCCAGGTCGCGAGCTGCTCGTGCGGCAGCGTCCAGTCCGTCTGCGATCTTCTTCTGACGTTCGTGCAAAGCCGCGATGACCGGAGGCCATACGAACTTCATGCAGAAAACTACAAAAATCAAGAACGCTAAGGACTGACCAATAATGGTTGCATTAATGTTCACGCCAATACCTCGCTCGTTCGTTGCACAACACACCAATCACTCGAAAAAACGAGTGATTAACCGGCGAGTTGACCAACGAAGGGGTTCGCGAAGGTGAAGAACAGAGCGATACCAACACCGATCATGGTCACGGCGTCGAGCAGGCCGGCGACGATGAACATTTTAACTTGCAGCATTGGAACCATTTCTGGCTGACGCGCTGCGCCTTCCAGGAACTTGCCGCCCAGCAGGCCGAAACCAATGGCAGTACCCAGGGCGCCCAGGCCGATCAACAGTGCAACAGCGATAGCGGTTAGACCAACTACAGTTTCCATCTTTCCTCCCGACTTTTACGTCGTATGGTTTAGGTTTTTTAGATTTTAAAGCGGTAAAACAAATCGTTTCATAGCCCTTCAGGGCTACCCTCCCGTTTGACCGGGAGGGACATCAGACTAGTCGAGACTGGTCTTAATGGTTCTCTTCGTGCGCCATCGACAGGTAGACGATGGTCAGCATCATGAAGATAAACGCCTGCAGGGTGATGATCAGGATGTGGAACACAGCCCACGCCCACTGCAGAACAATGCCCAGGCCGCTAAGCCAGAGCAGACCACTGCCGAACATCACAGCGATCAGAATGAACACCAGCTCGCCGGCATACATGTTGCCGAACAGTCGCAGGGCCAGGGAAATCGGCTTGGCGACCAGGGTCACGAACTCCAGCAGGAAGTTCACCGGGATCAGCAGCGCTTGAACGAAGATGTTCTTGCTGCCGAACGGGTGCAGGGTCAGTTCGCCGATGAAGCCGCCGATGCCCTTGATCTTGATGCTGTAGAAAATGATCAACGCGAACACCGACAGGGCCATGCCCAGGGTGGCGTTAGGGTCCGTGGTCGAAACCGCACGGAATGGAATGTGGTGATCGCCGGAGATCAGGATGGCCAGCTGAGGAATCCAGTCGACCGGGATCAGGTCGACGGCGTTCATCAGGAACACCCAGACAAAGATGGTCAGTGCCAACGGTGCAATCACCGCGCTACGACCATGGAAGCTGTCCCGCACGCTGCCATCGACGAATTCGACCAATACTTCAACGAAGTTCTGCAAAGCACCTGGCTGACCGGAAGTCGCCTTCTTTGCCGCCATGCGGAAAATCAGGACGAAGATCAGGCCCAATGCGACAGACCAGCCCAGAGTATCCAGGTGGAATGCCCAGAAGCCCATTTCTTTGGCTTCTGCTGCGGAGTGGGCAAAGCCCCAGCCGCCGTTGGGAAGCTGACCGAAGGTCAGGTTCTGCAAGTGGTGCTGGATATAGCCCGAAGCGGTTGTTTCTGCCATGGTTGCCTCAAACGCCCTAAGGTTTCGAAAGTCTTGTTTTCATTAGCAGGGGAGCGAACCAGCTGACCAGTTGGGTCAACACGAAGACGCCGAATACAGCCAGCGGCGCCAATGGCTTCACACCTGCAAAGGTCAGTGCAAACAGCACTGCCGTCAAAATCAATTTCCCCGCCTCGCCGGCATAAAAAGACCGGACGATAGCCTGGGCTGCTCGGGCGCCGGAAAACCGAAAGGCCCTGTGAGCAAAATACATATTGGGCAGCAAGGCTATCAGGCCTCCGCAGAGTCCCGAGTATCCGGCTACGACTCCATACCAATACCAGAGCGCCAAAGAGGCGATCAGTAAAATGACAAATTGAGCCACTAAAACCGGGAAAACGGCCAAGCGATGGAACGGCAACGTGTTTGGCGTGCGGGTTTCCATCACTCTTGCTCCTCAATGGTCGGCTGCCGGAAATCAATAACTTGGCATAATTTGTGCCGACAAAATGCGCGCAGAGTATAGGGGCGGTTCTGCCCCTATTCAACTGCCGGGTAGTGATTTCCGACTGCGCGCTACAGAAGCAATTGTTTCAGCGGATGTGGGCAAGGACGCCCTGAAGCTCATCCAATGAGTTATATCCGATGACCAATTGCCCTTTGCCTTTCTTGCCATGACGAATTTGCACCGCAGAGCCTAGGCGTTCGGCCAGGCGCTGCTCCAGGCGTGCAATATCCGGATCAGGTTTGGCGGTTTCGACCGGTGCAGGTTTGCCACTGAGCCACTGGCGAACCAGGGCCTCGGTCTGACGAACGGTGAGGCCTCGTGCGACAACGTGTCGCGCCCCCTCAACCTGTTGATTTTCCGGCAAACCGAGCAAAGCACGGGCATGACCCATTTCCAGGTCGCCATGGGAAAGCATGGTTTTGATGACTTCCGGCAGCGCGATCAGGCGCAACAGGTTGGACACGGTAACCCGGGACTTGCCCACCGCATCCGCGACTTCCTGCTGAGTCAGTTTGAATTCCTGCTGCAAACGCTGCAGGGCGATCGCTTCCTCGATCGGATTGAGGTCTTCACGCTGGATGTTCTCGATCAACGCCATGGCGATGGCGGTTTCATCCGGCACATCGCGCACCATTGCCGGAATGGTTTCCTTGCCGGCCTGCTGGCTGGCGCGCCAGCGGCGCTCGCCGGCGATGATTTCAAAGCGGCCTGCACCAATCGGGCGCACCACGATCGGCTGCATCACGCCCTGGGCCTTGATCGAATTCGCCAATTCCTCCAGCGCCTGCGGGTCCATGTCCCGGCGCGGCTGGTATTTGCCGCGCTGGATCAGGTCCAGCGGCAGGTGCTGCAGCTCGCGCTCGTCGGCCTGCACTGCCTGTTCTTCAAGGGTCGTGACAGTCGGACCACTCAGCAGTGCATCCAGTCCACGTCCGAGACCTCGTTTCTTGACGGCCATGGGGATTCCTTAAGTTGGCTGGGCTGCAGCGGTGCGTGAATTGCGGCGTTGACGGCGAACCATCTCGCCGGCCAGCGCCAGATAGGCAATGGCGCCGCGGGAAGACTTGTCGTACGCCAGCGCGGGCATGCCATAGCTTGGCGCTTCGGCCAGGCGGATGTTGCGTGGAATCACGGTGTCGTAGAGCTGATCGCCGAAGTGTTCCTTGAGCTGTGCCGACACATCGTTCATCAGGCTCAGGCGCGGGTCATACATGGTCCGCAGCAGGCCTTCGATTTGCAGGTTCGGGTTGAGCAACTCGGCGATACGCTTGATGTTATCCACAAGGTCGCTCAAGCCTTCGAGCGCGAAGTACTCGCACTGCATGGGGATAATCACCCCGTCGGCCGCAACCAGTGCGTTCAACGTCAGCATCGACAGCGACGGCGGGCAGTCGATCAAAATGTAGTCGTAATTCTCGCGAATCGGCGCCAGAGCGCTGCGCAGACGGCTTTCTTTCATCTGCATTTCCAGCAGCACCACTTCCGCCGCGGTCAAATCGCGGTTGGCAGGCAGCAGTTGATAACCGCCGTGCTCGGAGAAGTGCATGGCCTGGGCCAGGTCGCACTCGCCAATCAGCAAGTCGTAGACCGAGTTTTCCAGGCCGTGTTTATCCACACCGCTACCCATGGTGGCGTTGCCCTGTGGATCGAGATCGATCAACAGCACCCGACGCTTGGTAGCGACCAGGGATGCTGCGAGGTTGATGCAGGTGGTGGTTTTGCCCACGCCACCTTTCTGGTTCGCTATCGCGAATACCTTAGCCATTCTTGCTTGTGTTCCCAATCATGCCGTGCGGCGCAGTATCAGCAGATGGCGTTGGCCTTGGCAACCGGGTACGGCCAAGGCGTGTTCGCTATCGAGGTGGAAGTCTGCCGGCAATGCTAACAGCTCGTCGCTTGGATGAACGCCCTTCATTGCCAGCCAACGGGTATCGCGGTCGCCGAGGTGGCGGGTCCAGTTGCTGAAGTTCTCCATGCTGCTGAACGCCCGGGAAACAATTCCGTTGAAAGGCTGTTCAGGCGTAAAGGCTTCGACGCGACTGTGGATAACTTGCAGGTTATCCAGCTTGAGTTCGAGTTTGACCTGGGTCAGGAAGCGGGTTTTCTTGCCGTTGCTGTCCAGGCAGGTCACTTGCGACTCCGGAAACAGGATCGCCAGCGGGATGCCGGGCATGCCGCCGCCGCTGCCAACGTCGAGCCAGCGGCCGTTTTCGATAAACGGCATCACACTGAGACTGTCGAGCAGATGGCGGGAGACCATTTCGTCCGGGTCACGCACCGCAGTGAGGTTGTAAGCCTTGTTCCATTTGATCAACAGGGCCAGATAACCCAGCAGCAACTCGTGCTGGGCTTCGGTCAGGTTGACGCCAAGCTGGCGAGCACCTGTGGATAACTCTTCGGCGTGTTGCGAGGTGACCAACGAACTCAAGCGCTTTGCTCCAACTGACGGCCCGCGCCGCGTTTTTTCAAATGAATCATCAACAGCGAAATGGCTGCCGGCGTGACGCCCGGGATACGGGACGCCTGGCCCAGGGTCTCCGGTCGAGTTATCCCCAGCTTGCCTTGGATCTCTTTCGACAGCCCGGAAATGTTTGTGTAATCGATATCCACAGGCAGCTTGGTGTCTTCGCTGGCCCGCAGACGAGCGATCTCATCCTGCTGACGGTCAATGTAACCGGCGTATTTGGTCTTGATTTCGACCTGCTCGGCAACCTGTGGATCTTCTGCGCCAGCGCCGGTGACCGAGATCAGACCAGCGTAGTCGATTTCCGGCCGGGACAGCAGGTTCAGCAAGTTGTATTCGTGAGTCAGCGGCGTGCCGAATTTTTCGGCAATCGCATCGCCTTGCTCGGTGCCCGGGCGAACCCAGGTACTTTTCAGGCGTTGCTCTTCCAACTCGATACTTTCGCGTTTTTTGCAGAAGGCCGCCCAACGCACGTCGTCGACCAGGCCCAATTCGCGACCTTTTTCGGTCAAGCGCAGGTCGGCGTTGTCTTCCCGCAGGATCAGGCGGTATTCGGCCCGGGACGTAAACATTCGGTACGGTTCCTGGGTTCCGAGGGTGATCAGGTCGTCGACCAACACACCGATGTACGCCTCATCGCGACGCGGGCACCAGCTGTCTTTGCCCTGTGCACGCAGTGCCGCGTTGGTTCCGGCCAGCAAACCCTGGGCGCCGGCTTCTTCGTAACCGGTGGTGCCGTTGATTTGCCCTGCAAAGAACAAACCGCCGATGACCTTGGTTTCCAGGCTGTATTTCAGGTCACGCGGGTCGAAGTAGTCGTACTCGATGGCGTAGCCAGGACGCACGATGTGCGCATTTTCCATACCGCGAATCGACTGCACGATCTGGATTTGCACGTCGAACGGCAAGGAAGTTGAAATCCCGTTCGGGTAAAGCTCGTGGGTAGTCAGACCTTCCGGTTCGATAAAAACCTGGTGGCTTTCCTTGTCGGCAAAGCGGTGGATCTTGTCTTCGATCGACGGGCAGTAGCGCGGGCCAATACCTTCGATCACCCCGGAATACATCGGCGAACGGTCGAGGTTCGCAGCAATGATTTCGTGGGTGCGGGCGTTGGTATGGGTAATCCAGCAACTGACCTGCTTTGGATGCTGTTCCTTGGAGCCCATGAACGACATCACCGGGATCGGTGTATCGCCGGCTTGCTCGGTCATCACCGAGAAATCCACAGACCGGCCATCAATTCGCGGCGGCGTGCCGGTTTTCAGGCGACCAACACGCAGTGGCAGTTCGCGAAGGCGCTGAGCCAAGGCGATTGACGGTGGATCACCGGCGCGGCCACCGGAATAGTTCTGCATACCGATGTGGATAAGTCCGCCGAGGAAGGTACCGGTGGTCAACACCACGGATTCTGCGAAGAAACGCAGGCCCATTTGCGTGACAACACCGCGTACCTGGTCTTGTTCGACGATCAGGTCATCGGCTGCCTGTTGAAATATCCACAGGTTCGGCTGGTTTTCCAGGGTTTCGCGGACAGCGGCCTTGTACAGGATGCGGTCGGCTTGAGCACGTGTGGCTCGTACGGCCGGGCCTTTGCGACTGTTCAATACGCGAAATTGAATACCACCTTTGTCGGTAGCCATGGCCATCGCGCCGCCGAGGGCATCGATTTCCTTGACCAGATGGCTTTTGCCAATCCCGCCAATCGCGGGGTTGCAGCTCATGGCGCCGAGGGTTTCCACGTTATGCGTCAGCAACAGGGTTTTTGCCCCCATGCGTGCTGACGCCAGTGCTGCCTCGGTACCGGCATGACCGCCGCCGATGACGATCACTTCAAAACGGGAAGGGAAATCCACCACGCACCTCGTGCCTGCTTCTGTAGGTAATTAGGAATGAGCGTTCGAGATCAGGTTTTCGAACGAGTCGGCAAGTATAGGGACTTCGCCCTTCCTAAAGAACCCTTTGCACAAAATTTAACCAGCTGTGGATGAATCACGAACAATAGAAATTAAAAGAGAGAAATTTATTAAATCTTTGTTTTTATGTTTATTTCTACTGAGGCATGTTTCTGTGGATAAATCTCTACAGGCCTTTATTTACATTATGTACAGAGATTCAAAAGTCTGTGGTTAGGTGCCAATGAGGCCCTTGGATAAGTGCTTTAAGCCTGTGGATTAAACGGGTGGTTATCCACAGAGGGGTTTTTACTCAGGTTTCAAGCCTGGTTATCAACTGGGCACAGGGGCGGTTATTCACAGGGCTTAATCCACAGAAAATACGGATCCCGATAAGTTTCAGGCAGGCAGATGCCTCCGAAAATCCTCGGTCAGGCAGGAAACAGTTCATTTGCATTTGTGAAACGGGTTGATGGAACGCCTATTGTGAGAAAGCGTCACGGCAGTTAATAATAGTTATTATCATTAACCTGCCTCGTCACCTCTCATGGCCCTTCCCTCGCATACCGTTGCAGTCCAACACATCTATGAGCAGCACCATTCGTGGTTGCACAGCTGGCTCAAGGGAAAGTTGCATAACGCCTGCGATGCAGCTGACGTGGCACACGATACGTTCGTGCGGATCCTGGGCGGCCGCAATGCGACGCAGATCCTCGAGCCCAGGGACTATCTGGCCACAGTTGCCCGGGGACTGGTGATTGACCGCTATCGTCGCCGCGCCATTGAGCAGGCCTATCTGCAAACCCTGGCAGACCGGCCCGAAGCGATCGCAATCAGTGAAGAAGACAAGGCCATCATCATTGAAACCCTCGTTGCTGTGGATAAAGCCTTGTGTGGGCTGGGGGAGCGGGCCAGGCGAATTTTCATGCTGTCCCAGGTCGAAGGCCTGACTTATCAACAGATCGCCGATCAGTTGCGTGTCTCGCTGACCACCGTCAAGAAACATATGGTTCGGGCCCTGACTGAATGCGCCTTGATCATGGCGGGCATGTAATGGCTGCCCCGGATCGCAAGACGTTCGAAGCCGCCGCCAGTTGGTACGTGCAATTTCAATCGCAGCCACCGACACCCGCGCAACAAAGTGCCTGGCAGCAATGGCTCAACGGCGATCCCTCCCATCAGGCGGCCTGGAACCAGATGGAGCAGTTGCAACGTGGCCTCGGTGCGCTACCCAAGGACTTCACCCGTCGTGCGCTCTCGGCCAGTCAACAACGGCGGCAAGTGCTCAAGCTGATGCTGATGCTCGGTGCCGCCGGGTACTTGGGGTGGAACGTTCAACAACACACATCCCTGGGCAACCTCTGGGCTGACTATCGGACCAAGGTCGGCGAACGACGGCGAATCGGGTTGGCCGACGGCACTCAAATTGACCTCAATACGAACACGGCTATCGACGTACTTTTCGATGGGCAGCAGCGACTGGTCCGTTTGCGTGAGGGGGAAGTACTTATCCACACCGGAAAGTCGGGCCGGCAGACACCGTTTTATGTCGAAACCCATGAGGGTCGTGTTCAAGCCTTGGGTACGCGGTTCACTGTTCGCCAACTGCAAGGGTCGACGCGGGTTGGTGTGCTGGAAGACCGGGTCAGCGTGCAACCCGTCGACCAGCCGGCCCATAGCCGAGTGCTTGGACCTGGTGAGAGTGTCGACTTCGGCACGCAAGACGTAGGCCCCAGCCATATTTATCGCAGGAACCAAGCCGCATGGGTCGACGGCCAACTGATCGTTCTGGATGCGCGACTGGGGGATGTCATCGACGAACTGGCGCGCTATCGGCCGGGCGTTATGCAGTGCGATGCCGCATCAGCGCGGCTGCGGGTGTCCGGCACTTTCCGTCTTGATTCCACCGACGCCGTATTGGCCAACTTGCAGGTCACGCTGCCGATCCACGTGAAGTATTTCACGCGCTATTGGGTCTCCGTAACGCTTACAGCTTGATACTGAAAAAATACTCTCAACTGGGGTTATCTTTTTTTTACCTGGCGCGGCCCTACAGGTAATCACGATGCTACCTTCAGGGCTTACTCACACATGCGCCTTCCTACAAAACTTCGCCAGCGTCTCTCCCATCACGGCATCACGTATGGCTTGCTGCTGGCCACGGCCGCGACTGCCAGCACCTTGCTATGCACTCGGGCCATTGCTGCCAGCCCAGTGCAACATTACGTGATCGCCTCCGGGCCACTCGACAATGCCTTGAGCCAATTTGCGTCGAAGGCCAATGTGATTCTGTCATTCTCGCCGCAGCAGACGGCGCGCCTGCAAAGTCCTGGGCTGGAGGGTGACTACTCGGTGGAGCAAGGGTTTGCGTTATTGCTGCAAAACTCGGGATTGCAGGCGGCGGTTCAAGGCCCCGGCAGCTACGCGCTGCAGCCGGCTACGAGCGGGGAACAGCTCATGTTGGCCCCCACTACTGTCAGCACTTATCAACAGACTGGGTTCAATCAGGAAATTGCCGGGGATATAGGTTACAAGGCGCAAAACAGCCGAATCGGTACCAAGACCAGCACACCATTGTCGGAAACCCCGCGCTCGGTGTCGGTGGTGACCGGCCAGCGCATCAAGGATCAAAAATCCCAGACGCTCACAGAAGTGCTGGGCTATGTGCCGGGAATCTTTGCCCCTCCCTTCGCTGCGGGCGACGGGCTGGCCGGTGACTTGTTCTTCATTCGCGGTTTCAACGCCACGGATTATGGCTACGGCCTGCTGCGCGATGGCTTGCGAGTCCAAGGCAACCGGTATGACACCACCAGCGAACCTTATGGCCTGGAACGGGTGGAGATATTCCGTGGCCCTTCTTCCCTGCTCTACGGCGAAAACGCACCCGGTGGCCTGGTCAACCTGGTGAGTAAACACCCGACAGCTACACCACAAGGCGAAGTTCAGCTGACCTACGGTTCTAATAACCGGCGCCAGGTGGGTGTGGATATCTCCGGTCCCTTGGACGACAGCGGCAATATCCTTGGACGGGTGGTGATGCTCGGCAGGAAGTCCGACACCCAGACCGATCACGTTCCCGATGACCGCCTGTATATCGCACCGTCCCTGACCCTCAATTTCGACGACTACAACACCCTGACGCTGCTGGCCAACTACCAGAAAGACCACACCAATCTTGAACTTGGCCTACCTGCAGCAGGCACGTTACTGACCAACCCCAACGGAAAGCTCTCCAAGCACACCATGCTCGGTGACCCGGATTGGAACACCTTCGAACGGGAAACCTGGAGCACCGGCTACGAGTTCAGCCACAGCTTCAATGATGACTGGCAGTTTCGGCAGAACTCGCGCTACATGCAGTCGCGAATCACCCGCCATGAAACCTGGCCAGGCAACCTGAATAATGCGGGGTTCGGCACACAGCTGAACATGAATGCCTACGACCGCTACAACAAATCGATGGTCTACTCGCTGGATAACCAGTTGGAAGGCAAATTCCAGGTAGGCGGGCTGGAAAATACCGTGCTGTTCGGTGCCAGCTATGACCGTACCTCGTTCAGCCAGGATTGGAATGCCGGATTTGCAGGCACGATCAATGTGTATAACCCGGTGTACCTGAGGGACCCATTGACGCCTCTCGCGGTGCAAAACACGTTGCTCGAACAGCAGATGAAAGGTGTTTATGCACAGCTTCAGAGCAAGTATGACCACTGGTTATTCTTGCTCGGCGGGCGGCAGGACTGGGTCGACAGTGATTTTCGCGACAAGGTGGCCAAGGCCGGCAACATCAGCTCTGAAGACCGCAAGTTCACCTATCAGGGCGGGATCATGTACCAGTTCGACAATGGCCTGACGCCATATGTCAGCTACTCGACCGCGTTCGTTCCGGTACAGCAGATCTCCAATGCCGGCACACCGCTGGACCCGATCACCAGCAGTCAATATGAAGTAGGCCTCAAGTACGAGCCGATCGGCTGGGACACGGCGATGACGTTGTCGGTCTATGACTTGCGCAAGCAGGACGACACGTACCTCGACGCCACGACCAATACCTACCGCCAGGTCGGCGAAAGCCGGGCCAAGGGTGTGGAAGTGGAGGTCAACAGCAACCTCACACCTAATTTGAACGTGACTGCGGCCTACACCTACACCGATGCTCGGATTACCAAGGATTCGGCAACGTCGCTCGTGGAAGGTCACCAGATGACCGGTGTTCCGCGTAATCAGGCTTCGGTCTGGGGCAAATACCGCTTTCTTGATGGCCAGCTCAAGGGCTTGTCCGTCGGCGGCGGCGTGCGCTACTTCGACAGCACTTTCGCTTACACCGCGCCTTCTCTATACGGGAAGCTGGATGCTGGAAGCGTGACGTTGGTGGATGCCGCCATTGGTTACCAGATTGACCAGCACTGGTCGGTAGACGTGAACGCGAAGAACCTGTTCGACAAGGAGTATGTGTCCGGCTGCAACGATGCGGGCCGCTGCTACTGGGGTGAAAGCCGGACGCTACTCGGAACTGTTTCCTACAACTGGTAACCAGCCAGCTGTGGATAACCGCCTATTTCCCGATACAGAAGCTTGAAAAGATCCGCCCCAACAAATCATCGGAGCTGAATGCGCCGGTGATCTCACCCAACAGCTGCTGCGCCTGGCGTAAATCTTCAGCCAGCAGCTCACCGGCTCCTGCCAGCGTCAGTTGCGCACGGCCATGCTCGAGGGCGGCGCTGGCATGCCGCAGTGCCTCCAGGTGCCTGCGACGAGCGCTGAAGCTGCTTTCCGAAGTCTGCTCGTAGCCCATGCACGCTTTCAGATGATCGCGCAGCAGTTCCAGCCCTTCTCCTGCAGCCTTGGCACTCAAGCTGATTGTCACGTGGCCATCTTCACTGACTTCCAGGGCAATTGCCTCGCCCGTCAGGTCAGCCTTGTTGCGAATCAGCGTGACCTTGGCCGGGTCCGGCCGTTGTTCGAGGAATTCCGGCCACAGTGCGAACGGGTCTGCAGCCTCTGGCGCGGTGGCATCCACCACCAGCAACACGCGGTCAGCTTCCGTGATGGCCTTCAACGCGCGTTCCACCCCGATCTTTTCCACCTGGTCATCGGTGTCACGCAGTCCAGCGGTGTCCACCACATGCAGGGGCATGCCATCGATGTGGATATGTTCGCGCAGGATATCCCGCGTGGTGCCGGCGATCTCGGTGACGATCGCGGCCTCTCGCCCGGCCAGGGCATTGAGCAGGCTCGACTTGCCGGCGTTGGGACGGCCGGCAATTACCACGGTCATACCGTCACGCAGCAAGGCACCTTGCCCGGCTTCGCGCAGCACTGTGGATAACTCGTCGCGAACCTTATCCAGCATCGCCAGGACATGCCCATCGGCAAGGAAGTCGATTTCTTCCTCCGGGAAATCAATCGCGGCCTCCACGTAGATGCGCAAGCTGATCAATTGCTCGGTGAGGTTATGCACACGCAGGGAAAACGCGCCCTGCAACGAGCGCAACGCATTGCGCGCAGCTTGTGCAGAGCTGGCTTCGATCAGGTCGGCAATCGCCTCGGCCTGGGCCAGGTCGAGTTTGTCGTTGAGGAACGCGCGTTCGCTGAATTCACCCGGACGTGCCAGGCGGCAACCCAACTGCAGGCAACGCTGCAGCAGCATGTCCAGAACGATCGGGCCGCCGTGGCCTTGCAGCTCCAGGACGTCTTCGCCGGTAAAGGAGTTCGGCCCCGGGAAATAAAGGGCGATACCTTCATCCAACACTTCTTCATCAGCACCTAAAAACGGCCCGTAATGCGCATACCTCGGCTTCAGTTCCCGCCCGCTGATGGCCTGGGCCGCCACGCCGGCGAGCGGCCCGGAAATACGAACGATACCGACACCACCACGACCTTGAGCGGTGGCGACAGCGGCGATGGTTTCACGAGGAGCGCTCATGGCGGGTACCCGGATAAAAGTGACAGAAAGCAAAACGCCCCACTAGGGGGCGTCTTGAGTGGTGTTATCCACAGAGTAAATTACGCCTCGGCTTTTTTGGTAGCCGCTTCGATTTTACGTGTGATGTACCACTGTTGGGAGATCGACAGGCAGTTGTTGACCACCCAGTACAGCACCAGACCAGCCGGGAACCACAGGAAGAAGAAGGTGAAGATGATTGGCATCATTTTCATTACCTTGGCCTGCATCGGGTCCGGCGGAGTCGGGTTCAGACGCTGCTGGATGAACATGGTCGCGCCCATGATGATCGGCAGGATAAAGAACGGGTCTTTGATCGACAGGTCAGTTATCCACAGCATGAACGGAGCCTGGCGCATTTCCACGCTTTCCAGGAGCACCCAGTACAGCGACAGGAATACCGGCATCTGCACCAGAATCGGCAAGCATCCACCCAACGGGTTGATCTTCTCTTTCTTGTACAGCTCCATCATGGCCTGGGACATTTTCTGCCGGTCATCGCCATGTTGTTCTTTCAGCGCGGCTAGTTTCGGGGCCACGGCACGCATACGCGCCATCGACTTGTAGCTGGCAGCCGACAGTGGGAAGAAGATCCCCTTGATCAGCATGGTCAGCAGGATAATCGAGAAGCCCCAGTTACCCACAATGCTGTGGATATGTTGCAGCAGCCAAAAAATAGGCTGGGCAATGAACCACAGAATGCCGTAATCCACAGTCAGTTCCAGACCTGGGGATAACTCTTTGAGGACTGCCTGGCTCTTCGGACCGGCGTACAACGTGGCGCTGGCTTCAGCCTTGGCACCCGGCGCGACGGTCAACGTCGGGCCAGTAAAGCCAATGATGTAGTTACCTTGGCTGTCTTTGCGGGTTTGAACCAGGTTGGCATCACCTTTGTTCGGGATCCATGCGGTCACGAAGTAGTGTTGCAACCAGGCAACCCAGCCACCTTGAACGGTTTCTTTCAGCGCGCCCTTGTCGATATCTTTCATCGACACTTTTTTGTACGGCTCGCTACTTGTCCACAGGGCTGCGCCCAGGTAAGTCGCGGTGCCGGTGGCGGTGCTGGAAGAAGGATCGGCGCTGTTGTCACGCTTGAGCTGGGCAAACAGGTTGCCCGTCCACGGCTTCGCGCTTTCGTTGTCGATCAGGTAAGTGACTTTCAGATCGTACAAACCGCGGGTGAAGCTGAAACGCTTGATGTAGTTGACGCCGTCGTGACTGAATTTCAGGTCGACGTTCAACTGGTTCTGGCCATCGGCCAGTTGATAAGTCTTCTGTTCGGTCGAATAAACCGGACGACCGGTAGCACGAGCATCCGGACCGTCAGTACCGGTCAGGCCACTTTGCGCCAGATATACACGTTCGCCACCGTTATCGAACAGTTGGAACGGAACATCCGGATGGTCTTGGCGACGTGGATACAGCGGCAGCTTCAGCTGGGCGATATCACCACCCTGTGGGTCGATTGCCAGGTCCAGTACATCCGTTTTTACATGGATGAGGTCTTTATTGGTGACGACCGGGGTTTCTACCGGGGTACTGGTATCGGCATTCGCGCTGGGTACATCGGCACTGGCGGCAGCATTGTTACCCAGTGGCGTATCCGGAATAGCCGGCGCCGACTGATTGGTAGCAACATTCTGAGTCGGCAGGGCAGCTTGGCCATAATCCTGGTTCCACTTAAGAACCATAGAGTAGGACACGATTGCCAGGGCGACGATCAGGATCGTGCGTTTAATATCCATGATTACTCGGCCATCGAAGAAGAACGGGAGGTAGGGATAGGCGGAACCGGGTCATAACCACCGGGATTCCACGGATGACAGCGACCTAAACGACGAAAGGTCAGCCAGCCACCGCGCAGAAGGCCATGATTTTCTATGGCTTCCAACGCGTAGCAGGAACAACTGGGGTAGAAACGACAGTGGTTTGCCATCAGGGGACTAATGGCATAGCGATAAAACTGGATCGGAACGAGGGCCAGTTTACGCATCAGTACTGTCTACCCCTACAGTTTCGGTGCTGACAGCTGGTGCTGGCTTGTTGGTACGAGCCAAACGTTTCCAGAGCTTGCCGAAATGCTGAATCAATTCGGGGTTTTCTACGTCCCCCAAGCCTTTGCGCGCGACGATAACAATATCCCAACCAACCAGAGTCTCCTGGTGGAGGCGAAACGATTCGCGCATCAGACGCTTGAGGCGATTGCGCTCAACGGAGAGCTTTACGCTCTTCTTGCCGATCACCAACCCGAGACGGGGGTGATCCAGATCGTTGTTACGCGCAAGGAGCAGGAGATTTTTCCCCGGAACCTTGCCGGTGGGGGAGTCAAAGACTGCCTTGAAATGCCGGGGGGTTAGCAGACGCTTTTCCCGACTGAAGTCCTGACTCACCACCAGTACCGGATTATCAAACTGCCAGACGCGCACGACCTTTGGCGCGGCGACGCGACAGGACAGCACGGCCGTTCTTGGTGGCCATGCGAGCACGGAAGCCGTGAGTACGGGCGCGTTTGATGGTGCTTGGTTGGAAAGTACGTTTCATGGCGTGTTACCTGGTTCGTCCACAACGGGCCGGAATGGCCCCCGTTTTAAGAGACCGGCGATTCTAGAGAAAGCAAGCCTCTAGGTCAATTTCCAACCAGCTTTTCCTTTAATTAGATATCTGGAGGCCTGCGGACCGAATCCGGGCGATTCGCCTTTGACGAGCAATGCCATAGATATAAAAATAAAGAAGGAAGTTATTTAAAGCTTTTCTGTAAAGCTTATAAAAGCTAGGCACCCCATCTTCTGTGGATAACTGCCTTTAGACCTTATTCTACGGGCTGTACAGAGAATGACAACACGGGGGAGAAACGGTGCTCTGCCTGTGCTGCGCTATCGGATAACCTGTGTGTGGAATGGCTAGTTATCCACAGGCCAGTTACCCACAGACTTTCGACCCCACTTGTACAACGAGCTTAGGGGCGCTTATCCACAGAGCTTATGCACAGACCATTTGTCGCCTTTTTTACGGTTAAGGCATTGATTCTTGGCGCCCTGTGAGCAACCTACATGTGGATAAGTGGGCGGCTGGCCGCTACAATGGCGGCTGTTTTTGCCTCACCGGCTTTCAACTTAGGGGATATCCGTGTCAGTGGAACTTTGGCAGCAGTGCGTGGAGCTTTTGCGCGATGAGCTGCCTGCCCAGCAATTCAACACCTGGATCCGTCCGCTACAGGTCGAAGCCGAAGGCGACGAGTTGCGTGTCTACGCACCCAATCGTTTTGTTCTCGACTGGGTCAACGAGAAATACCTGAGCCGCGTTCTCGAATTGCTCGACGAACACGGCAACGGGCTTGCTCCGGTGCTCTCCTTATTAATAGGCAGCAAACGTAGCTCGGCACCTCGTGCTGCGCCGAATGCACCGTTGGCAGCCAGTGCCTCCCAGGCTCAGGCCGCTGCGGCACCTGTTAATAACTCTCCAGCCCCGGTCGCCCAGACGCCTTCGAAATCCTCGTCGCAGAAAAACGCGCCTATAAATGAAGAGCCGTCCCGCGACAGCTTTGACCCAATGGCCGGCGCCAGCTCACAACAGGCCCCGGTTCGTGCCGAACAGCGCACCGTCCAGGTAGAGGGTGCGCTCAAGCACACCAGCTATCTGAACCGCACGTTCACCTTTGAGAACTTTGTCGAAGGTAAATCCAACCAGCTGGCCCGCGCGGCTGCCTGGCAGGTCGCCGACAATCCCAAGCACGGTTACAACCCGCTCTTCCTTTATGGTGGCGTTGGCTTGGGTAAAACTCACTTGATGCACGCCGTGGGTAACCACCTATTAAAGAAGAACCCGAATGCCAAGGTCGTGTACCTGCACTCGGAGCGCTTCGTGGCCGATATGGTCAAGGCGTTGCAGCTCAACGCCATCAACGAGTTCAAGCGGTTCTACCGTTCCGTTGATGCCTTGCTGATCGATGACATTCAATTCTTCGCCCGCAAGGAACGTTCCCAGGAAGAGTTTTTCCACACGTTCAACGCGTTGCTCGAAGGTGGCCAGCAGGTCATCCTGACCAGTGACCGTTATCCGAAGGAAATCGAAGGCCTGGAAGAGCGCCTGAAGTCGCGCTTCGGCTGGGGCCTGACCGTAGCGGTAGAACCGCCGGAGCTTGAAACCCGCGTCGCGATCCTGATGAAAAAGGCCGACCAGGCCAAAGTCGACCTGCCGCACGACGCCGCGTTCTTTATCGCCCAGCGCATTCGCTCCAACGTGCGTGAACTGGAAGGCGCACTCAAGCGGGTCATCGCTCACTCGCACTTCATGGGTCGTGACATCACCATCGAGCTGATTCGCGAATCCCTGAAAGACCTGCTGGCGTTGCAAGACAAGCTGGTGAGTGTGGATAACATCCAGCGCACCGTGGCCGAGTATTACAAGATCAAGATTTCCGACCTGCTGTCCAAGCGCCGTTCGCGCTCGGTGGCACGTCCCCGCCAGGTAGCGATGGCGCTCTCCAAAGAGCTGACCAACCACAGCCTGCCGGAAATTGGTGATGTGTTTGGCGGTCGCGACCACACCACGGTCTTGCACGCGTGCCGCAAGATCAACGAACTTAAGGAATCCGACGCGGATATTCGCGAGGACTACAAGAACCTGCTGCGTACACTGACTACTTGATGAACACCAGCGCAGCTTATTAAGGCAAGGGACTAGACCATGCATTTCACCATTCAACGCGAAGCCCTGTTGAAACCCCTGCAACTGGTCGCAGGCGTCGTCGAGCGCCGACAGACCTTGCCGGTGCTTTCCAACGTATTGCTGGTTGTCGAAGGCCAGCAATTGTCCTTGACCGGTACCGACCTGGAAGTCGAGCTGGTCGGTCGCGTCCAGCTCGAAGAGCCCGCCGAACCCGGCGAGATCACCGTGCCGGCGCGCAAGCTGATGGACATCTGCAAGAGCCTGCCCAACGACGCGCTGATCGACATCAAGGTTGATGAGCAAAAGCTGGTGGTCAAGGCCGGTCGCAGCCGTTTCACCCTGTCGACCTTGCCGGCCAACGACTTCCCGACCGTGGAAGAAGGCCCAGGCTCGCTGACCTGCAGCCTGGAACAAAGCCGACTGCGCCGTTTGATCGAGCGCACCAGTTTCGCCATGGCCCAGCAGGACGTGCGTTATTACCTTAACGGCATGCTGCTGGAAGTCTCCGAAGGCATCATCCGCGCCGTAGCCACCGACGGTCACCGACTGGCCATGTGCTCGATGAAGGCCGATATCGGTCAGCCGGATCGCCACCAGGTGATCGTGCCGCGTAAAGGTATTCTGGAACTCGCGCGCCTGCTGACCGAGCCGGATGGCAATGTCAGTATCGTGCTGGGCCAGCACCACATCCGCGCGACCACTGGCGAGTTCACCTTCACTTCCAAGCTGGTTGACGGCAAGTTCCCGGATTACGAGCGCGTTCTGCCAAAAGGCGGCGACAAGCTGGTGATCGGTGATCGTCAGGCCCTGCGTGAAGCGTTCAGCCGTACCGCTATTCTTTCCAACGAGAAATACCGTGGTATCCGCCTGCAATTGGCCAACGGCCAACTGAAAATCCAGGCGAATAACCCTGAGCAGGAAGAAGCGGAAGAAGAAGTGGGCGTCGACTACAACGGCGGCAACCTGGAAATCGGCTTCAACGTCAGCTACCTGTTGGACGTGCTGGGCGTGATGACCACTGAACAGGTTCGCCTGATTCTGTCTGACTCCAACAGCAGCGCCCTGGTACAAGAATCCGACAACGATGACTCGGCTTACGTTGTCATGCCGATGCGCCTGTAATCATGTTCAGCAGAAGCTAGATGTCCCTCAGTCGCGTCTCGGTCACCGCGGTGCGCAATTTGCACCCGGTGACCTTCTCCCCCTCCCCCCGCATCAATATCCTCCACGGCGCCAACGGCAGTGGCAAAACCAGCGTGCTGGAAGCCATTCACCTGCTGGGGCTCGCTCGTTCCTTTCGCAGTGCCCGCTTGTTACCGGTGATTCAGTACGAACAACTGGCGTGCACAGTATTTGGCCAAGTCGAATTGGCCGAAGGCGGTCATAGCAGCCTGGGGATTTCTCGTGATCGTCAGGGGGAGTTTCAAATCCGCATCGATGGGCAGAATGCTCGTAGTGCTGCGCAGCTGGCAGAAATCCTGCCGCTGCAACTGATCAACCCGGACAGCTTCCGCTTGCTGGAAGGCGCGCCAAAAATCCGCAGGCAATTCCTCGATTGGGGAGTGTTCCACGTGGAACCGCGTTTCATGGCCACTTGGCAGCGCCTGCAGAAGGCCCTGCGGCAGCGGAACTCATGGCTGCGGCATGGTACACTTGACGCCGCTTCGCAAGCTGCTTGGGACCGGGAACTGTGCCTGGCCAGCGCTGAAATAGATGAATACCGCCGCGCCTATATCAAAGCCTTGAAACCAGTCTTTGAGCAGACCTTGAGCGAGTTACTTGAACTCGAGGGGCTGACGTTGAGCTACTACCGTGGTTGGGACAAAGACCGGGAACTGAGTGCAGTGCTCGCGACGTCCTTGCAACGGGATCAGCAAATTGGTCACACCCAGGCCGGACCACAACGGGCTGATTTGCGCCTTAGATTGGGCGCACACAATGCTGCGGATATCTTGTCCCGCGGTCAGCAGAAGTTGGTGGTCTGCGCTTTGCGTATCGCCCAGGGGCATCTGGTTAGCCAGGCCCGGCGCGGGCAATGTATTTATCTGGTGGATGACTTGCCGTCCGAACTGGACGAGCAGCACCGCCGCGCGTTATGCCGCTTGTTGGAAGACTTACGCTGCCAGGTGTTTATCACCTGTGTAGACCACGAATTATTGAGGGAAGGCTGGCAGACGGAAACGCCAGTCGCTTTGTTCCACGTGGAACAAGGCCGTATCACCCAGACCCACGACCATCGGGAGTGAAGGCATGAGCGAAGAAAATACGAATACGTACGACTCGACCAGCATTAAAGTGCTTAAAGGTTTGGATGCCGTACGCAAACGTCCCGGTATGTACATCGGTGATACCGATGATGGCAGCGGTCTGCACCACATGGTGTTCGAGGTGGTCGATAACTCGATCGACGAAGCTTTGGCCGGTCACTGCGACGACATCAGCATCATCATCCACCCGGACGAATCCATCACCGTACGCGACAACGGTCGCGGCATTCCGGTAGATGTGCATAAAGAAGAAGGCGTTTCGGCGGCAGAGGTCATCATGACCGTGCTCCACGCCGGCGGTAAGTTCGACGATAACTCCTATAAAGTATCCGGCGGTTTGCACGGTGTAGGTGTTTCGGTAGTAAACGCCCTTTCTGAAGAGCTGATCCTGACTGTACGTCGTAGCGGCAAGATCTGGGAACAGACTTACGTTCATGGTGTTCCACAGGAACCGATGAAAATCGTCGGTGACAGCGAAAGCACTGGTACGCAGATTCACTTCAAGCCTTCGGCTGAAACCTTCAAGAACATCCACTTCAGCTGGGACATTCTGGCCAAGCGGATTCGTGAACTGTCTTTCCTGAACTCCGGTGTGGGTATCGTCCTCAAGGACGAACGCAGCGGCAAGGAAGAGCTGTTCAAGTACGAAGGCGGTCTGCGTGCGTTCGTTGAATACCTGAACACCAACAAGACCGCGGTCAATCAGGTGTTCCACTTCAACATCCAGCGTGAAGACGGCATCGGCGTAGAAATCGCCCTGCAGTGGAACGACAGCTTCAACGAGAACCTGTTGTGCTTCACCAACAACATTCCTCAGCGCGATGGCGGTACTCACCTGGTGGGTTTCCGTTCTGCACTGACGCGTAACCTGAACACCTACATCGAAGCAGAAGGCCTGGCGAAGAAGCACAAAGTCGCCACCACCGGTGACGATGCCCGCGAAGGTCTGACAGCGATTATTTCGGTCAAGGTTCCGGATCCGAAGTTCAGCTCCCAGACCAAAGACAAGCTGGTGTCCTCCGAAGTGAAGACAGCGGTCGAACAGGAAATGGGCAAGTACTTCTCCGACTTCCTGCTGGAAAACCCGAACGAAGCCAAACTGGTTGTCGGCAAGATGATCGACGCGGCGCGAGCTCGTGAAGCGGCGCGTAAAGCCCGTGAGATGACCCGTCGTAAAGGCGCGCTGGATATCGCTGGCCTGCCCGGCAAACTGGCTGACTGCCAGGAGAAAGACCCTGCCCTCTCCGAACTGTACCTGGTGGAAGGTGACTCTGCTGGCGGTTCCGCCAAGCAGGGCCGTAACCGTCGCACCCAGGCCATCCTGCCGTTGAAGGGTAAGATCCTCAACGTCGAGAAGGCGCGCTTCGACAAGATGATTTCCTCGCAGGAAGTCGGCACCTTGATCACCGCCCTGGGCTGTGGCATCGGCCGCGATGAGTACAACATCGACAAGCTGCGCTATCACAACATCATCATCATGACCGATGCTGACGTTGACGGTTCGCACATCCGCACCCTGCTGCTGACGTTCTTCTTCCGTCAGTTGCCGGAGTTGATCGAGCGTGGCTACATCTACATCGCCCAGCCACCGTTGTACAAAGTGAAAAAAGGCAAGCAAGAGCAATACATCAAAGACGACGACGCCATGGAAGAGTACATGACGCAGTCGGCCCTGGAAGATGCGAGCCTGCACTTGAACGACGAAGCCCCGGGCATCTCCGGTGAAGCGTTGGAGCGCCTGGTAAACGACTTCCGCATGGTGATGAAGACCCTCAAGCGTTTGTCGCGCCTGTACCCTCAGGAGCTGACCGAGCACTTCATCTACCTGCCATCCGTCAGCCTGGAACAGTTGGGTGATCATGCCCACATGCAGGCTTGGTTGGCCCAGTACGAAGTCCGCCTGCGTACCGTTGAAAAATCCGGCCTGGTCTACAAAGCCAGCCTGCGTGAAGACCGTGAACGTAACGTCTGGCTGCCAGAGGTCGAACTGATTTCCCACGGCCTGTCGAACTACGTCACCTTCAACCGCGACTTCTTCGGCAGCAACGACTACAAGACGGTTGTTACCCTCGGCGCGCAACTGAGCACCCTGCTGGACGACGGTGCTTACATTCAGCGTGGCGAGCGCAAGAAAGCGGTCAAAGAGTTCAAGGAAGCCCTGGACTGGTTGATGGCGGAAAGCACCAAGCGCCATACCATTCAGCGATACAAAGGTCTGGGCGAAATGAACCCGGATCAGCTGTGGGAAACCACCATGGACCCAGCCCAGCGTCGCATGCTGCGCGTGACCATCGAAGACGCCATTGGCGCGGACCAGATCTTCAACACCCTGATGGGTGATGCGGTCGAGCCTCGTCGTGACTTCATCGAGAGCAATGCCCTGGCGGTTTCCAACCTGGACTTCTGATCAGGTTGCAGCAAAAAAAAAGGCCAACGCTTAGCGTTGGCCTTTTTTATGGGCAGGATATGAGCATTTTATAAATGCTCCACGTGGAACATCTCAGTCCTCGGAAGCCGCCGTCACACTCTCCAACCGATATCCGTACCCATAGATCGTCAGCAACTGCCAACCCCGATCCGCCGTCAGCCCGAGCTTATTCCGCAGCCGATAAATATGCGTATCCAGCGGCCGCGACGACACCATCTCCTCATGGGTCCAGAACCGTTCATACAGGTACTCTCGAGACAGCGGCCGCGCCAGGTTCTCAAACAGGCACCGCGCCAGGCGGTATTCGCGCTCCGTCAGGCTGATGGGTTTTCCCGCCCTGCTCACCGTGAGTTCAGCATCATCAAAGGTCAGGTCATTGAAGGTATGCACCTCACTGGCTGCAGACTTCTGCAACCCGTGGCGACGCAGAACGGCATTCACCCGAGCCTTAAGCTCATTGGGACGAAACGGCTTGCTGACGTAATCATCGGCACCACTGTTCAGCGCCTGGACGATATCGCTCTCGGCATCGCGGCTGGTAAGCATGATGGCGGCTGGGGGCGCTTCCATGTGCTCGCGGGTCCAGCGCAGCAATGCCAGGCCACTGAGGTCGGGCAGTTGCCAGTCAAGGATCAGCAAGTCGAAGGTCTCGCGGCGCAGTTGTCGCAGCAGGTCTTCTCCACGCTCGAAGCAGTGCAGGGTCCATGGCTGACCCGCAGCGCTGGGGATTTGTCGCAGTGTCTGTTCCACCCGCCGCAGTTCAGCAGGTTCGTCATCCAATATTGCGACACGCATGGCAGGGTCCTTTCTTATTGAAGAATGCGGGCATCGAATCTGAACAATTATGGCCAGATTCTCAGGCCCTCTGAATCTCTCGGTACGCTGATATCAAATGGCCGCAAGCCATTGGAAATCGTCAACACCCAAGCTGGGAAGATACCGGCTCGAGACCTTCAGGAAAAGGATCAATGGCAATCTGGTTTTATGCTGTTTCGAGACGTATGGCCGTTCTGGGGAAGGTTGATGTATGGGGAAGACTGGTATTGGTGGTGATGGTTACTACGCTGGGCACGGAAACGGTCGGGGCCAATAAGCCGGCGATACCTATGCCGTTCGAGGAACGGCAGACTTTGAGTGAGCCCGGCAATGGCATGGGCTTCGCCCGTTCACCGTTTCAGCAACTCAGCGAACAGCAGCAGACCCAACGTTGGGTATTTTAAGTACCCGCAAATCTGAACAAATGTTGTGAATCGGTCCGATGCACCTATGTTGTAGGTAAATTCGCTCTCGCTGGATGACACACGGATTGGAGCGACGGAAGTGCTCCGACACAGGGACGTGTCATCTTCTGCAATGGATCTCACGCCCCCAGATATTTCGGCTATCGACTGGATACCTCATCGAGTATCGTAGACGGTACTCAAGGTCTTCCCGCTGCAAGACGCTGCCTGAAAGTGCTTTCTGATGACCCATTAGAACTAGAATCTTGATGAGCGCCATGACCTTTTTCCCTTGCCGATTCCGCTCTGCCGCTTCTACGCTGTTGAGTTCGGGCCTGATCGTTACGCTTGGCGTAGTGAGTCTTCCGGCCTTGGCACGCCCTGCCCCTCCCCGTGCACCCTATATCGACGACAACCGGATGTGCCGCGCGCAACCGCTTCCGGCAGTGGTGCAGCACCTCACGGGGGAAGCCTGGAAACTGGATGCCAAGGGTGTGTCCACGGCCCTGGAAGAAGGCATGTTCATTGATGAACAAGAAAGCGTGAAAACCTCATCGGGCGCATTTGTCAGCCTGATGCTGGGGGACGGCTCGCGGATTGTCTTGCCCTCCAGCTCCCAGGTCCGATTGCATCTGGTCGAGGAGCAATCCATTCCCCAGGTGATTCTTGAAGAAGGTCAGGTCGAGGCTTACGTGATCAAGCGTGCCAGCGACTATGACCGTTTCCAGATCATGACCCCGGTGGGCGTTCTGGGGGTACGCGGCACGCATTTCCGTGTGCGTAACGATGGCGAACAATCGCTGGTGGAAGTACTCAACGGGCAAGTGGCGGTCAATCGTGATGACGCTCCACCGAGCCCGCGCCCTATCAAGAAGAAGCCCATTACCGGTCCAGTCTCTGGTGAAGTAAAGGTTGGTGCGCGGCAGGGCCTGGCCTTCAAGAAACAAGGTGAACTCAAACCCGTGGAACTGCTTGATGCGCCACGGTTGGTCGGCCAGGACGGTCAAAAGGGCGATGCGCCTGTCTGGACCCTGTTCCTGCGGCCATTGGCCGGGGCCCAGCGCTACCGGGCCCAGGTCGCGACCGATAAGGAGTTTCTGAACATCAAGCAGGAAAACTTCTCCGACAAGCCGCAAATGCGCTTCACTGGGCTGAAAGCATCGTTCTATCACGTTCGCTTGTCGGCATATGATGAACACGGGCTTGAGGGAGAAACCGGGGTTTATGACATTTTCTATTACCCACCCGCGAACCGCGTGCAGTAGTGCCCTGGACGCGAGCCGGTGAGGCTGTGGCACAGGGCTGAAAAGCGCCAACCGACTCAGGCTCAGCGGCTGTTCAATGGCCTGGTGCGCGAATGGCTGTGGGTCAGCCTGTTGCTATTACCCATCACGGCCTTCCTGTCCCTGAGCCCTGGCCTGGCCCTCAATAACCCGCTGTATGACAGCCTCCGCCGGCTGGCACCTTTATCGGTGGATCCACGCATCCTGCTGGTAACGATCGACGACCGAAGCCTGAAGGAACTTGGCCAATGGCCATGGTCCCGACGTGTGCATGCCGACCTGCTTGATCGGCTGAGCGCCGCCAAGCCTGCCGGCATCCTGTTTGATGTGATCTTCAGCGAGCCCGCCCGGGAGCCAGCCAATGACCTGCGCCTGGCCGAGGCTATGTGCAACGCTGGCAACGTCCTGTTGCCTTTGATTCGTGAAGGCTCGCCGCGCTACGGCCAGCCTGTGGCGCAAATCCTGCCCGTGTTGCCCTTGCGTGATTGCGCCCGTAGCGTCGGCCATATCAACGTGGAAGCGGACAGCGACGGCATCGTTCGAAGCCTGTATTTGCGTGAAGGTCCACCCGGTAATTTGACACCGCAGTTAGCCTGGCTGGCGTTTGAACTGAGCGGCCAGCCATCCCTAATGCCGGGCGCACCTGGTCCGTCGGAAAGCTCGAGCTGGCAGCGGGAAAATGCCATTCGAATTCCTTTTATTGCCAGTCATGCTGGCTTTCCCAGCGTGCCGTATATCAGTGTCTTGCGCGGGGAGGTGCCATCCGAGTTGCTGCGCGACCGCTTGATCCTGATTGGCGCTACGGCACCGGGCATGGGCGACCGTTATGTTACGCCGCTTTCGGCCAGTGTCGGCACCACCCCGGGCGTGGAGATCCAGGCAAATATTCTCAATGGCTTGCTGCAAGGGCGCAGTATTGTCGACCTGCCGGTGTGGATGGCGACGCTACTGGCCACCGCGATGGTCGCGGTGCTGTTGGGCCTTCTGCTGTTTCGCCCGCGTTATGCACTGTGGCTGACCCTCGGTTGCATGGGGGCTGCGCTTCTGGGTTCTTGGGGCCTGTTGCGCCTGGGCCATTGGTGGTCGCCGGCAGCAAGTCTGGTTGGCATGTTGCTCAGCTATCTGATCTGGAACTGGCGGCGCCTGAGCGTGATCCTGGCCTACTTTGGCTGGGAACTGGCACGCCTGGACAACGAGCCCAAAGTGCTCCCGGAGCGCCGTCGAGCGCCCGCCAGCCAGGGTGATGTATTGCAGGGACGAATCTTCGCCCTCGAACAAGCGGTCAGCCGTACCCGGGACACTCGTCGCTTCATGGCCGATGGGCTGGAATGTTTGCCTGTAGCAACCTTGATTACCGATCCCAAGGGCAACGTCCTGCTGGCCAATCGAATTGCCCGCGATGTGTTCGGCAATGAACTGGTGGCCGAAAACCTCTTGGATCAGCTCGCCGCATTAGGTTATCCACCGCTGCAGGACGGTGTTCGCCCTGCCCTGTCGACGCTGGAGATTGTCGAGTTCCGCGATACCCTTGACCGCAGCCTGCGCCTCGACCTGGCGCCGCTGCTGCCTGCAGACGGTGACGTGGCCCTGGGCTGGCTGCTGAGCCTCACAGACCTGAGCATTGAGCGTGATGCCCAGCAGCAACGGGAGACCCTGCTGCGCTTTCTGTCCCATGACTTGCGTGCGCCGCATTCGGCGATCCTGGCCCTGTTGGATGTTCAGGACACCGCCGCGCCGATATTTGCGCAGATCGAACAACAAGTCCGCCGTGCCCTGAACCTGACCGAATCATTCGTGCAGTTGGCGAAAGCCGAATCCGATGGCTACCAATTCCAGCCCAGCCTGTTCGCCATGTTGGTACTCGACGCATTTGATCAAGTCGCAGTGCACGCCCAGTTGAAAGGCATTCGCCTGGTCCATCACCTGGATGAAGACGGCGAAGAAATGGTGTGGGCGGATCAATCGCTGCTGACCCGCGCCTTATTCAATCTGTTGGAAAATGCGGTGAAATACAGCCCATCGGGCACCACCGTTACGTTAAGCCTGACCAGCCATGAAGACGCTTTGGAGTGCCGTATCAGCGACCAGGGGCGAGGAATCTCCCCGCAGGATTTGCCCGAACTCTTCGCTCAATACCGGCGCTTCGCCTCTGCTCATGGCAGTGAAGGATTGGGGTTGGGGCTGACCATGGTCAAGGCCGTCGTGGATCGTCACGGTGGGAGAATTCGCTGCGAAAGCGAGGTGGGTAAAGGTACGACCTTCATCCTTCAGCTGCCATTGTGGCGAGACTGAATCGCGGCTTTTCACCTGTGCATAAAAAACCGGTCTCAGGGACCGGTTTTTTAATGCGGGAAAAACTTATGCACCTTTTCCGCTGTTTTATGAGCTTGGGAAATATGTAAGTAAATCAGCAGCCTATAAGCTAAAAAGAGCAATTCGCCAACAAACCGTACACAGGTTATCCACAGAAACTCAAATCACCGGCGTGTCGACCACAACCGGCTCCGGCGGCAACGAACCCATGGCCCTTTGTTGCGCTTCATTCCATGCCTGGGCACGGTCGTTCAGCGCTGCAATGGCACGTGGGCCTTCGCCCTCGGCATACATGGGCTCGCCAATGATTACAGTGATGGTGCCTTCACGCTTGGCCCAGCCGGTCTTTGGCCAGAACTTACCGGCATTGTGAGCAATCGGCAGCACCGGCAGCCCGGCGTTCACCGCCAGGGCCGTACCGCCACGTGAGAACTTGCCCACAGTGCCGTAGGGCACGCGTGTGCCTTCAGGGAAGATCAGCACCCAAACCCCATCCTTCAACAGCTCATCGCCCTTCTTGGCCACATGCTTGAGTGCGGCCTTGGGGTTGTCGCGGTCGATGGCGATCGGTCGCAGCATGGCCATGGCCCAGCCGAAGAATGGTACGTACAGCAGCTCACGCTTGAGCACCTGGCTCAGGGGCGAGAAATACGCAGACAGGAAAAAGGTTTCCCAGGTGCTCTGGTGGTTCGACAGAATCACACAAGGCTGGTCCGGGACGTTTTCGGCGCCCTTGATCTCGAAACGAATGTTCAGGAACACCTTGGTCAACCACAGCGCGCAGTTGCACCAAAAGACGTTGATGAAACGATAGCGCGCCTTGAACGGCAGGAAAGGCGCGATAAAAAAGCTCAGGGTGCACCAGAGAAAAGAGCTGGTGCCCAACAGCAGGTAAAAGAAGAAGGTTCTGATGGCCTGCAAAATCGACATGGCGGCATTTACCGTTGCGGGACAACGCCCGCCTGTTAAAAGCGCGCTCCCGAACAGTCCTTGGTCAGGAAGTCAGAAGGGCTACTAGTTGTTGATAAGTTCTGCGGCAACCGCCGCCAGATCGTCAAAAATCAAGGTACCTACCGGCAGGGTTTTAGCCTGGGTCTTTTTGCCTTTCCCGGTTTTTACCAAAACTGGCTGAGAGTCGACGGCTTTGGCGGCTTCCAGGTCACCGAGGCTGTCCCCGACAAACCATAGCCCAGCCAACGGCACGTTGTAATGTTCAGCAATAGTTTTAAGCATACCCGGTTTGGGCTTGCGGCAATCGCAGCCTTCATCCGGGCCGTGCGGGCAATACACCACCAGCCCTACTTCACCGCCCTGCTCGGCCACCAGCGTGCGCAGGCGCGCGTGCATGGCGTCGAGGGTGGCGATGTCGTAGTAGCCGCGGGCGATGCCGGACTGGTTGGTGGCGATGGCCACTGTCCAGCCCGCTTTGCTCAACTGCGCGATGGCCTCGATCGAGCCGGGCAGTGGAATCCATTCCGCCACCGATTTGATGTAAGCGTCGGAGTCGTAATTGATCACTCCGTCCCGATCGAGAATCAGCAGTTTCAACATGGTCAGCTCAGTACGGAAATGTCAGCGATATTGATGAACAAACCGCGCAGGCGCGCCAGCATGGCGTAGCGGTTTTTCCGCACGCCCGCGTCTTCGGCATTGATCATCACCGCTTCGAAGAACGCATCCACCGGCTCACGCAAGGTGGCCAGGCGCGCCAAGGCTTCGGCGTAGTTGCGTTCGGCGATCAGCGGCTTCACTGCATTTTCTGCCTTGGCGATGGCCGAGTTCAGCGAGAACTCCTTGGCATCGGCAAACAGGCCCGGGTCGACTTCGGCATTGCCGAGGTTGTCGGCCTTGCTCAGCAGGTTCGACACACGCTTGTTCACGGCGGCCAGGGCACCGGCTTCCGGCAGCTTGCGGAAGGCCTGTACGGCCTGCACACGCTGGTCGAAGTCCAGCGCCGAACCTGGTTGCAGGGCACGTACCGACAGGTACACCGAAACGTCCACGCCTTCGTCTTCGTAACGCGCACGCAGACGGTCGAACACGAACTCCAGCACTTGCTCGGCCAGGCCCGCTTGCTTGACCTTGGCACCGAACTGGCCAACCGCAAACACCACGGCCTGGGTCAGGTCGAGGTCGAGCTTCTTGTCGATCAGGATGCGCAGCACGCCCAGGGCCGCACGGCGCAGCGCATACGGGTCTTTGCTGCCGGTAGGCAACATGCCGATACCGAAGATACCGACGAGGGTATCCAGCTTGTCAGCGATGGCCACGGCCGCACCGGTGAGGGTGGTCGGCAGCTCGGCGCCGGCACCGCGCGGCATGTACTGCTCGTTCAGCGCCAGGGCGACGTCTTGCGGCTCGCCATCATTCAGGGCGTAGTAGTAACCGGCAACACCTTGCATCTCCGGGAACTCGCCGACCATCTCGGTGGCCAGGTCGCACTTGGACAGCAGGCCGGCACGCGCAGCCCAGGCAGCATCGCCACCAATGCGTGGCGCGATGTAGGCCGCCAGCTTGGAAACCCGTACGGCCTTGTCGTATACGCTGCCGAGTTTTTCCTGGAACACCACGTTCTGCAGGCGCAGGTTGAAGTCTTCGAGCTTCTGCTTCTTGTCTTGCTTGAAGAAGAACTCGGCGTCAGTCAGGCGCGGGCGAACGACTTTTTCGTTACCGGCGATGATCTGCTGCGGGTCCTTGCTTTCGATGTTGGCCACGGTGATGAAGCGCGGCAGCAGCTTGCCGTCGACGTCCAGCAGGCAGAAATACTTCTGGTTGTCCTGCATGGTGGTGATCAGCGCTTCCTGCGGCACGTCGAGGAAACGCTCCTCGAACGAGCACACCAGCGGCACTGGCCATTCAACCAAAGCGGTCACTTCGTCCAGCAGGCTTGGCGGCACGATGGCGGTGCCTTCCTGCAGGCGGGCCAGCTCTTCGGTACGCTTGCTGATCAGCTCGCGGCGCTCATTGGCATCCGCCAGCACATAGGCTGCACGCAGGTCATTGAGGTAGTTGGCGGGCGCGGTGATGCGCACGGCTTCCGGATGGTGGAAGCGGTGGCCACGTGAATCACGGCCGGCCTTCTGGGCGAGGATGGTGCAGTCGATGACCTGGTCACCGAGCAGCATCACCAGCCATTGGGTCGGGCGCACGAACTCTTCCTTGCGGGCACCCCAGCGCATGCGCTTGGGGATCGGCAGGTCGTTCAGCGAGTCTTCAACGATGGTCGGCAACAGGCTGGCGGTCGGCTTGCCGGTGATGACCTGGCTGAAACGCAGCTTCGGGCCGCTCTGGTCGATCTCGCTCAGCTCGACGCCACACTTCTTGGCAAAACCAAGGGCGGCTTGAGTCGGGTTGCCTTCGGCGTCGAAGGCGGCCTGGCGTGGCGGGCCGTCGAGGTTGATGCTGCGGTCCGGCTGCTGGGTTTCCAGTACGGTGAGCAACACAGCCAGTCGGCGCGGCGCGGCGTAGACCTTTTTTGCGGCGAACTTCAGGCCAGCGGTTTGCAGGCCTTTTTCGATACCGGCCAGGAATGCGTCGGCCAGGGTATTCAGGGCCTTGGGTGGCAGCTCTTCGGTGCCCAGTTCAACCAGGAAATCTTGAGCACTCATTGTGCAGCCTCCAGCTTAGCCAACACTTCATCACGCAGGTCCGGGGTGGCCATCGGGAAGCCCAGCTTGGCGCGAGCCAACAGGTAGGCTTGGGCGACGGAACGCGCCAGGGTGCGTACACGCAGGATGTATTGCTGGCGCGCAGTTACCGAGATGGCACGACGGGCGTCCAGCAGGTTGAAGGTGTGGGATGCCTTCAGAACCATTTCATAGCTTGGCAACGGCAACGGCTGATCCAGTTCGATCAGGCGCTTGGCTTCGCTTTCATAGAAGTCGAACAGTTCGAACAGCTTCTCGACGTTGGCGTGTTCGAAGTTGTAGGTCGACTGCTCCACTTCGTTCTGGTGGAACACGTCGCCGTAGGTCACCTTGCCGAACGGGCCGTCAGCCCACACCAGGTCGTAGACCGAGTCCACGCCTTGCAGGTACATGGCCAGGCGCTCGAGACCGTAGGTGATCTCGCCGGTCACCGGGTAGCACTCGATGCCGCCGGCTTGCTGGAAGTAAGTGAACTGTGTCACTTCCATGCCGTTGAGCCAGACTTCCCAGCCCAGGCCCCAGGCGCCCAGGGTTGGCGATTCCCAGTTGTCTTCGACGAAACGGATGTCGTGGACCAGCGGGTCCAGGCCGACATGTTTCAACGAGCCCAGGTACAGCTCCTGGAAGTTGTCCGGGTTTGGCTTCAGAACCACCTGGAACTGGTAGTAGTGCTGCAGGCGGTTCGGGTTTTCGCCGTAGCGGCCGTCAGTCGGGCGACGACTGGGCTGCACATAAGCGGCGTTCCAGGTTTCCGGGCCGATGGCCCGCAGGAAGGTAGCGGTGTGGAAAGTGCCGGCGCCTACTTCCATATCGTAGGGCTGAAGTACCACACAACCTTGCTCGGCCCAGTATTGCTGGAGGGCGAGGATCAAGTCTTGGAAGGTACGCACGGCTGGCGTAGGCTGGCTCACGAAATTCACCTGTTACTTGGGCTGCGATTTAAAGAGCGGGAGTATACCCGATTCGGCCGCGCCACCATCCCCTGGAGCCTTATGCCACGCTGCTTTTGGTGTTCTGAAGATTCGCTGTACATGGCTTATCACGATCAGGAGTGGGGAACGCCGCTGCGCGATGCGCAGGGACTGTTCGAGTTGCTTTTGCTCGAAGGGTTCCAGGCGGGCCTGTCCTGGATCACCGTTTTACGCAAACGCGAGCATTATCGAAAGGTCTTGTTCGGCTTTGATGCGCAGCGTCTGGCCCAACTGAGCGATGCCGAGATCGAAGCGCTGATGCTCGATCCGGGCATCGTGCGTAACCGCCTGAAACTCAATGCCACCCGGCGCAATGCCGCCGCCTGGCTGGCGCTGCAGGACCCCGTGGAGTTTCTGTGGTCGTTTGTGGGCGGCGTGCCCAAGGTCAATCATTTCAAGGACCGCAGCCAGGTCCCGGCCATTACGCCGGAGGCTGAGGCCATGAGCAAAGCCTTGAAAAAAGCCGGCTTCACGTTCGTCGGGCCGACCATCTGTTACGCGTTCATGCAGGCCTCGGGCATGGTCATGGACCACACTCAGGACTGCGACCGTTACGCGGACCTCGCCAACGCCGGTTAGAATGGCGGCTTTGCGCACCACACACGATCAGGAGTGACCTGTGGAAAAGTTTAAAGGCGCCTTGCTGGTAGGCGCTCTTCGGTTGTTTGCCCTGCTGCCCTGGCGCGCGGTGCAAGCGGTCGGTTCGGCAATTGGCTGGATCATGTGGAAAACCCCCAACCGTTCCCGTGAGACGGTGCGGATCAACCTGTCCAAATGCTTCCCGGACATGGATCCGGCCGAGCGCGAGCGTCTCGTTGGACGCAGCCTGATGGACATCGGCAAGTCCCTGACCGAAAGCGCCTGCGCCTGGATCTGGCCGGCCCAGCGTTCCATCGACCTGGTGCGCGAGGTCGAAGGCCTGGAAGTGCTGCACGAAGCCCTGGCTTCGGGCAAAGGCGTGGTCGGCATCACCAGCCACCTGGGCAACTGGGAAGTGTTGAACCACTTCTATTGCAGCCAGTGTAAACCGATCATTTTCTACCGCCCGCCGAAGCTCAAGGCGGTGGATGACTTGCTGCGCAAACAGCGGGTGCAACTGGGTAACCGCGTGGCTGCGTCCACCAAGGAAGGCATCCTCAGCGTCATCAAGGAAGTGCGCAAAGGCGGCCAGGTGGGGATTCCTGCGGATCCGGAGCCGGCGGAATCGGCCGGGATCTTCGTGCCGTTCTTCGCCACCCAGGCGCTGACCAGCAAGTTCGTGCCGAACATGCTGGCGGGGCACAAGGCGGTCGGGGTGTTCCTGCATGCCCTGCGGCTGCCGGATGGCTCGGGCTACAAAGTGATCCTGGAAGCGGCGCCGGAAGACATGTACAGCACCGATACAGCCACTTCGTGTGCGGCGATGAGCAAGGTGGTGGAGCGCTATGTGGGGGCTTACCCGAGCCAGTACATGTGGAGCATGAAACGCTTCAAGAAACGCCCGCCGGGTGAGGCGCGGTGGTATTGATGTACGGCTGACTCAAGGTTGGCACAAAACAAAATGTGGGAGCGGGCTTGCTCGCGAAGGCGGTGTATCAGACACAAATTCGGTGACTGACACGACGCCTTCGCGAGCAAGCCCGCTCCCACATTGGGTTCTGCTTAAGCCTGGCGGTCGAGTTTCTTCAGGAATACGGTCATTTCCTTTTCGGCCTGCTTGTCGCCATGTGCCAGGGCCGCTTCAATACCCTTCTCCCAAGCTAACCGCGCTGCAGCGTTATCACCCTGCCCCAGCTGCGCCTTGCCCAACAGCTTCCACGCCGCCGAATACTTCGGGTCGAACTCGACGCATTTCTGCAAATGCTCGGCCGCCTTGGCGTTGTCCTTCAGATCAAGATAACCCTTGCCCAAACCAAACCGCAGCAGTGAGTTATCCACACCCTTGGCGAGCATTTTTTCCAGGGATTCGAGCATGTCGGTCACTCCGTTTGATCAGAAAAAGCTCAGGCCCACGTGGAACAGCTTCTCCACATCGCGGATATGTTTTTTATCCACAAGGAACAGAATCACGTGGTCGCCCGTGGCGATCACCGTGTCGTCGTGGGCGATGATCACTTCTTCATCGCGAATGATTGCGCCGATGGTGGTGCCCGGCGGCAGGCCGATATCGCGGATCGCCTTGCCAATCACCTTGCTCGATTTTGAATCACCGTGGGCAATCGCCTCGATGGCTTCCGCCGCACCCCGGCGCAATGAGTGCACACTGACGATATCGCCGCGGCGCACGTGGGCCAGCAAGGTGCCGATGGTCGCCAGTTGCGGGCTGATGGCGATGTCGATATCGCCGCCCTGGATCAGGTCGACGTAGGCCGGGTTGTTGATGATGGTCATCACCTTCTTCGCCCCCAGCCGCTTGGCCAGCAACGACGACATGATGTTGGCTTCGTCATCGTTGGTCAGGGCCAGGAAGATGTCGGCGTCGGCGATGTTTTCTTCCAGCAGCAGATCACGATCCGAGGCGCTGCCCTGCAGGACCACGGTGCTGTCGAGGGTGTCGGACAAATACCGGCAGCGTGCCGGATTCATCTCGATGATCTTCACCTGGTAGCGGCTTTCGATGGCCTCGGCCAAGCGCTCACCGATCTGCCCGCCGCCGGCGATGACGATGCGTTTATAGGTCTCATCCAGACGGCGCATTTCGCTCATCACCGCGCGAATGTTCGCTTTGGCGGCGATGAAAAACACCTCGTCGTCAGCCTCGATCACCGTATCGCCCTGGGGCAGGATCGGCCGGTCGCGACGGAAGATCGCCGCCACCCGCGTCTCGACGTTGGGCATGTGCTCGCGCAGCTGGCGCAGTTGCTGGCCCACCAACGGCCCGCCGTAGTAGGCCTTGACCGCCACCAGCTGTGCCTTGCCTTCGGCGAAGTCGATCACCTGCAAGGCGCCCGGGTGTTCGATCAGGCGCTTGATGTAATGGGTCACCACCTGTTCCGGGCTGATCAGCACATCGACCGGGATCGCGTCGTTGTCGAACAGTCCGGCGCGGGTCAGGTAGGCCGCCTCACGCACTCGGGCGATCTTGGTCGGAGTGTGAAACAGGGTGTGGGCGACCTGGCAGGCAACCATGTTGGTCTCGTCACTGTTGGTGACTGCCACCAGCATGTCGGCATCGTCGGCACCGGCCTGGCGCAGCACTGTAGGAAACGAGGCGCGGCCCTGTACGGTACGGATGTCCAAACGGTCGCCCAAATCCCGCAGGCGCTCCGCGTCGGTGTCGACCACGGTGATGTCGTTGGCTTCGCTGGCCAAATGCTCGGCCAGCGTACCGCCAACCTGCCCTGCGCCGAGGATGATGATTTTCATCCGGTCACTCCCTTAAAACCATTCAGCCGCGAGCGGCGGCAATCTTGATCAGCTTGGCGTAATAGAACCCGTCGTGGCCGCCTTCCTGGGCCAGCAACTGGCGGCCATGAGGCTGCTTGATCCCGGCCTGGATGTCGAGGTCCAGTTCCCGTGCGCCGCTGGTGCGGGCGAGGAAGGCTTCGATGACGTCAGTGTTTTCGGTAGGCAGCGTCGAGCAGGTGGCGTACAGCAGGATGCCGCCTACTTCGAGGGTCGGCCACAACGCGTCCAGCAACTCGCCTTGCAGCACGGCCAGGGCGGCGATGTCGTCGGGTTGGCGGGTCAGCTTTATGTCCGGGTGGCGGCGGATCACGCCGGTGGCGGAGCACGGTGCGTCCAGCAGGATGCGCTGGAACGGCTTGCCGTCCCACCAGGTGGCGGTGTCGCGGCCGTCAGCGGCGATCAGCTCGGCGCTGAGGCCCAGGCGGGCGAGGTTTTCCCGCACACGCACCAGGCGCTTGGCTTCCAGGTCGACGGCGACGACACCGGCCAGGTCTGCTTGCACTTCCATGATGTGGCAGGTCTTGCCGCCGGGGGCGCAACAGGCGTCCAGTACGCGTTGGCCCGGGGCCAGGTCCAGCAGGTCGGCGGCCAGTTGAGCGGCTTCGTCCTGCACGCTGATCCAGCCTTCGGCGAACCCGGGCAGGTTACGTACATCGCCCGGTTCTGTAAGAACGACGCCGTCCTGGCTGTAGACGCAGGCCGTGGCCGCTACACCGGCTTCGCCAAGCAACGTGAGATAAGCGTCGCGGGTGTGATGACGGCGATTGACCCGCAGGATCATCGGCGGGTGCGCGTTGTTGGCCGCGCAGATGGCTTCCCACTGCTCGGGCCAGAACGCCTTCAGGGATTTTTGCAGCCAGCGCGGGTGGGCGGTGCGCACCACCGGGTCATGTTCCAGCTCGGCCAGCAGCGCTTCGCTTTCGCGCTGGGCGCGGCGCAGCACGGCGTTGAGCAGGGCCTTGGCCCAAGGCTTTTTCAACTTGTCGGCGCAACCGACGGTTTCGCCGATGGCCGCGTGGGCCGGCACGCGGGTGTAGAGCAGTTGATACAGGCCCACCAGCAGCAGCGCCTCGACATCGGCGTCCGCCGCCTTGAACGGCTTTTGCAGCAGCTTGGCCGCCAGCGCCGATAAACGTGGCTGCCAGCGGGCGGTACCGAAGGCCAGGTCCTGGGTAAAGCCGCGATCGCGGTCTTCGACTTTATCCAGTTGGGTCGGCAACGAACTGTTGAGAGAAGCCTTGCCGTTGAGCACGGCGGCCAGGGCCTTGGCGGCGGCCAGACGTGGGTTCATTGCGCGTCCACCGCTTGGCCGAGGACGATGCCAACGGCAAATTTCTCACGGCGGCTGTTGAACAAATCGCTGAAGTTCAGCGCCTTGCCGCCGGGCAATTGCAGACGGGTCAGACACAGCGCCTGTTCACCGCACGCTACCAACAGGCCGTCCTTGCTGGCGCCGATGATCTCGCCGGGGGCGCCCTTGCCTTCGGCCAGGGTGGCGGCCAGTACTTTCAAGGCCTCGCCATTGAGCGTGCTGTGGCAGATCGGCCACGGGTTGAAGGCACGCACCAGACGCTCCAGCTCAACGGCCGGGCGGCTCCAGTCGATGCGGGCTTCATCCTTGTTCAATTTGTGGGCGTAGGTGGCGAGGCTGTCGTCCTGAACTTCACCTTGCAGAGTGCCGGCAGCCAGGCCTGCGATGGCCTGGACGACAGCCGGCGGGCCCATTTCGGCGAGGCGATCATGCAGGCTGCCGCCGGTGTCTTGCCCGGTGATCGGGGTGGTGACTTTCAGCAGCATCGGCCCGGTGTCCAGACCTGCTTCCATGCGCATCACGGTCACCCCGCTTTGCGCATCACCGGCTTCGACGGCACGCTGGATCGGTGCCGCGCCACGCCAGCGAGGCAGCAGCGAGGCGTGGCTGTTGATGCAGCCCAGGCGCGGGATATCCAGCACAGCCTGGGGCAGGATCAAGCCGTAGGCCACCACCACCAGCAGGTCTGGCTTCAGCGCAGCCAGTTCGGCCTGGGCATCGGCGTTGCGCAGGGTCGGCGGCTGCAGCACCACAATGTTGTTTTCCAGTGCCAGCTGCTTGACCGGGCTGGGCATCAGTTTTTGCCCACGACCGGCCGGGCGATCGGGCTGGGTGTAGACCGCCACGATTTCATAAGGGCTGGCGAGCAGGGCCTTGAGGTGTTCGGCGGCGAATTCGGGGGTGCCGGCAAAAACGATGCGCAGTGGCTCGGTCATGGGAAACGTCTCACAAAAGAAAAAGGCTTGCCGGAGCAAGCCTTTGAAAGAAGGGAATCAAGCTTGCTGGCGATGCTTCTTTTCCAGCTTCTTCTTGATCCGGTCGCGTTTAAGCGTGGACAGGTAATCGACAAACAGCTTGCCGTTGAGGTGGTCGCACTCGTGTTGGATGCACACCGCCAGCAGGCCTTCGGCAATCATCTCGAACGGCTTGCCGTCACGGTCCAGGGCCTTGATCTTGACGCGCTGGGGACGGTCGACGTTCTCGTAGAAGTCGGGCACCGACAGGCAGCCTTCCTGGTACTGGCCCATCTCGTCGGTCAGGGTTTCGAACTCAGGGTTGATAAACACCAGGGGCTCGCTGCGGTCTTCGGACAGGTCCATGACCACGACGCGCTGATGCACGTCGACCTGGGTCGCGGCGAGGCCGATACCCGGGGCTTCATACATTGTTTCAAACATGTCATCGACCAACTGACGAACCTTGGCGTCCACTACGGCCACTGGCTTGGCGATGGTGCGCAGGCGTGAGTCCGGAAATTCGAGGATGTTCAAAATAGCCATAAGCGTAATTGCTGCACATGTGAGGTAAAGGCAAGTCGGCGCCGGGGATGGACCCTTGATGTGCCGGGATAAGTGCCGTGGGAAAACGTCCGAAAGCCGCGAAGGCCAAGGCGTTTCACGCGAATGCACATGATAAAGGAGATTCACCCCATGAGGAAATCGCTACTCGTCTTGCTGCTGTGGGCCCAGGCCGTTATTGCCCAGGTTCCCGAGAGCTATCCACAGCCCGGCCAACCGTTGCCACTTCATACGCAGCAGGCCATCCAGCGCTTTTTACTGCACAACCGCATTCTCGATACCCCCCAGGAACTGGAGCACGCTCCCTATATTGTTGCAGCAGATGCCGGACGAGTATTGGGCGCCGATGGCGAGCGTATTTATGCGCGAGGTGCCCTGGACCCTGCAGTCGAAAGCTACGGGATCTTCCGTCGCGGCAAGGCCTATACCGACCCGCAAAGCCAGGAATTGCTGGGTATCAACGTCGACGACATTGGCACCGCACGTTTTGTGACGGCGGGCGATGTCAGCACGTTGGGTGTGCAGCGCGTCACCCAGGAAGTGCGGCCCGGCGACCGATTGCTCAGCCAGCAAGCGCCCACCGACCTGGCCAGCCTGGTGATTCAGATGCCTGCTCGCGCCACTGCCGGACACATCATCGACGTGCCACGGGGCGTGACGCAGATCGGCGTGCTGGACGCGGTGACGCTGAACAAGGGCCGTCGTGACGGCCTGATGGAAGGCCATTTGCTGGCCGTGGTGAAAACCGGGGAAACCGTTCGGAACCGAGTGACCGGTGCTCCGGTGAAGATGCCCGACGAGCCGGCCGGGACGCTATTGGTGTTCCGCACCTACGAAAAGCTCAGCTACGGCCTGGTGCTCAGCGCGTCGCGATCGCTGGCGGTAATGGACCGTTTTGAGGCGCCTGATCAAAGACAATAATTAGGTTGCTAAATAAGTTACCAACAGAGTTATCCACAGCTTGTTCCGATCAAGGACGATCAAATGTTACCGACGAATGACCGTGAAATTTCCCCGGCAGAACTGGAAGCCCGACTACGCTTGCACAGGCTGCCGGAACTGGGTCCCAAGGGCTTTAAAAAACTTATCGAGGCCTTTGGTTCTGCGTCAAAAGCCATCAGCGCACCGGCCAGTGCCTGGCGCTCCCTGGGGCTCAAGGTGGCCAGCGCCGATGCCCGGCGTTGCGAGGAAGTACGTGATGGTGCCAGTGCGGCATTGGCCTGGTTGGAGCGTCCGGCCCAGCATTTGCTGATGTGGGACCAACCCGACTACCCGGCATTGCTTGCAGAATTGGATGATGCACCCCCGCTATTATTCGTCGCCGGCAACCCGGCGATTCTGGAGAAACCGCAGCTGGCGATGGTCGGCAGCCGTCGCGCCTCCAGGCCAGGAATGGATACCGCCGCCGCGTTTTCCCGCAGCCTGGCGAGTGCCGGTTTTGTCATCACCAGTGGCCTTGCCCTGGGTATCGACGGTGCTGCTCACCAGGCGGCTTTGGATGTTGGTGGACATACAATCGGCGTGCTGGGCACCGGGCTCGAAAATTTTTATCCACAGCGCCATCGACGCTTGGCCGAGGCGATGATTGCCCAAGGCAGCGCCGTGGTTTCCGAGTTTCCGTTGGACGCCGCGCCCCAGGCCGGCAACTTCCCGCGCCGCAACCGTATTATCAGTGGCCTGTCGCTTGGGGTACTGGTGGTGGAGGCCAGCATGGCCAGCGGTTCGCTGATCACCGCGCGGCTGGCGGCGGAGCAAGGGCGCGAGGTATACGCCATCCCCGGCTCCATCCATCACCCCGGGGCCAAAGGCTGCCATCAACTGATCCGCGATGGCGCGGTGCTGGTGGAAACCATCGAACACATTCTCGAAAACCTGCGTGGCTGGCAGGCCCTCTCCCGCCCGGCGCCGATTGCGGTCAATCATCCGCTGGTGGCGCTGTTGCACGCGGCGCCCCACACCAGTGAAGCCCTGGCGATTGCCAGTGGCAGGGCCTTGTCCGAGGTGCTGGCCAGCCTGACGGAGCTGGAACTGGAAGGCCGGGTGATCTGCGAAAGCGGGCGCTGGCTTGCGCGCGGCTAGGTTTTGTAACGAAGATCGGTAAACTGCGCAGAGCTTTAGTCCGGAGAGTGAGTAATGGTCAACAGGTGGCGTGTGCGAGAAGCCGCACGAGAAATTCGCGCAGGCGCAGTGATTGCCTATCCAACCGAGGCGGTCTGGGGCCTGGGCTGTGACCCTTGGAACGAAGAAGCGGTGGATCGGTTGCTGGCGATCAAGGGCCGGTCTGTGGATAAGGGGCTGATCCTGATTGCCGACAATATCCGTCAGTTCGATTTTCTCTTCGAAGACTTTCCCGATGAGTGGATGGACCGCATGGCCAGTACCTGGCCTGGCCCGAATACGTGGCTGGTGCCCCATCAGGACTTGCTGCCCGAGTGGATTACCGGGGTGCATGACACGGTGGCGTTGCGGGTGACTGATCATCCGCAAGTGCGGGATCTGTGCTCGCTGGTCGGGCCACTGATTTCCACCTCGGCCAACCCGCAGGGCCGCCCGGCGGCGCGCACGCGGATTCGTGTGGAGCAGTATTTCCGTGGGCAGGTGGATCTGGTGTTGGGGGGGAATCTGGGGGGGCGCAAGAACCCGAGTTTGATTCGGGATCTGGCGACGGGTGAGGTTGTGCGGCCTTCCTGAGACCGAGTCGCCTGCATTCGCGAGCAAGCCCGCTCCCACATTTGACCGAGTCCAACTTTTGGAACGCGGTCAAATGTGGGAGCGGCGGTGCGACGATTCGACTTGCTCGCGAAGAGGCCCTCAAAGCCGCTGAAAATCCAACGCCCTATGGCAGCAGAATGGTCGACCCAGTCGTCCGCCGCGCCGACAACTCAATTTGCGCCTTCGCCGCATCCCCCAACGAAAACCGTTGGTTAATATCAATCTGCAGCTTCCCGCTGATGATCATCGAAAACAGATCATCCGCCATCGCCTGCAGGTTTTCCGGGTTGTTGGCATAGGTCGCCAATGTCGGCCGGGTCACATACAGCGAGCCCTTGGCCGCCAGAATCCCCAGGTTGACCCCATCCACCGCCCCCGAAGCATTACCGAAACTCACCACCAGCCCGCGTGGCGCAACACTGTCCAGCGAGGTGAGCCAGGTGTCCTTGCCTACGCCGTCGTACACCACTGGGCACTTCTTGCCGTCAGTCAGTTCCAGCACGCGTTGTGCGACATTTTCCTTGCTGTAGTCGATGGTTTCCCAGGCGCCGAGGGATTTGGCCAGCGCCGCTTTTTCCGGCGAACTCACGGTACCGATCAGCTTCACGCCCAAGGCCTTGGCCCATTGGCAAGCCAGGGAGCCGACGCCACCGGCAGCGGCGTGGAACAGAATGGTTTCGCCGCCTTTCAACTCATAGGTCTGGCGCAACAGGTACTGCACCGTCAGGCCCTTGAGCATCGCGCCGGCGGCTTGTTCGAAGCTGATGTCGTCCGGCAGGTGCACCAGGTTGGCAGCCGGCAACACATGCAATTCGCTGTAGGCACCCAGCGGGCCGCTGCCGTAGGCCACGCGATCGCCGACCTTGAATTGAGTGACTTCGCTGCCCACCGCATCAACCACGCCGGCACCTTCTGCGCCCAGGCCCGACGGCAAGGCCGGTGGTGCATACAGGCCGCTGCGGAAATAGGTGTCGATGAAGTTCAGGCCAATGGCCTTGTTCTGCACGCGAACCTGCTGCGGGCCGGGTTCTGCCGGGGTGTAGTCCACATACTCAAGCACTTCGGGGCCGCCATGGGCACGGAACTGGATACGTTTGGCCATCTGCACTCTCCTTAAGTCATTTCGCGTAGCCCCCTATCGGACTCCTAAGCTTGATCTTCGTCAACTGTGGCAGCAGTGGGTGCAGTGGTATCCTGTGCGCCCATTTGCCGCCGATGCCCAATGGCCTCGTGTAGCGTTGCCCGATTCAAGGTGATGTCATGACTACCCGCACCGAGGCTGTCAAAGCCTACCTGCTTGACCTGCAAGACCGCATTTGCAGCGCCCTGGAAACCTTCGAGACGGACACTCGCTTCATCGAAGACGCCTGGACCCGGCCTGCCGGCGGCGGCGGTCGCACCCGTGTGATCGAAAACGGTTCGGTAATCGAGAAAGGCGGCGTTAACTTTTCCCACGTGTTTGGCAGCGGCCTCCCACCGTCCGCCAGTGCCCATCGCCCGGAATTGGCCGGTCGCGGTTTTGAAGCCCTCGGCGTGTCGCTGGTGATCCACCCGCACAACCCGCATGTGCCGACTTCCCACGCCAATGTGCGTTTTTTCATCGCTGAAAAAGAAGGTGAAGAGCCTGTGTGGTGGTTTGGCGGCGGCTTCGACCTGACGCCCTACTACGGCAACGAAGAAGACTGCATCCACTGGCACCGCGTCGCCGAACAGGCCTGCGCGCCGTTTGGCCGGGACGTGTACTCGCGCTACAAGGCCTGGTGCGACACCTACTTCCACATCAAGCACCGCAACGAACCGCGTGGCATCGGCGGTTTGTTCTTCGATGATTTGAACGAGTGGGACTTCGACACCAGCTTCGCCTTCATGCGCGCCATCGGCGACGCCTACATCGACGCCTACCTGCCGATCGTCCAGCGCCGCAAGGCCATGGCCTATACCGAGCAGCAGCGCGAATTCCAGGAATTCCGCCGTGGCCGCTACGTCGAGTTCAACCTGGTCTACGACCGTGGCACTTTGTTTGGCCTGCAATCGGGCGGGCGTACCGAGTCGATCCTGATGTCGCTGCCACCCCAAGTGCGCTGGAGCTATGACTGGAAAGCCGCCCCCGACAGCGAAGAAGCGCGCCTAACCGACTACTTCCTGCAAGACCGCGACTGGCTGGGTGTGCTGCCCAAGGCGGCGGTCTGATGGATCGTTATGTCGTCTTCGGCAACCCCATCGGCCACAGCAAGTCGCCGCTGATTCACCGTCTGTTCGCCGAACAGACCGGCGAGCAACTGGACTACAGCACCTTGCTCGCGCCGTTGGAGGATTTCACCGGCTGTGCAAAAGCATTTTTCGCACAAGGCCGTGGCGCCAACGTCACCGTACCGTTCAAGGAAGAGGCCTATCGCCTGGCCAACGCCCTGACCGAACGCGCCCAACGGGCCGGCGCAGTGAATACCCTGAGCAAGCTCGGCGATGGCAGCCTGTTGGGAGACAACACCGACGGCGCCGGCCTGGTGCAGGATTTGACGGTGAATGCCGGGTTCAGCCTGCAAGGCAAACGCATCCTGTTGCTGGGCGCCGGTGGTGCGGTGCGCGGCGCGTTGGAGCCATTGCTGGCTGAGCAGCCGGCTTCGCTGATCATTGCCAATCGCACCGTGGAAAAAGCCGAATTGCTCGCCGAGCTGTTCGACGATCTCGGCCCGGTGTCCGCCAGCGGTTTCGACTGGCTGCGTGAACCGGTGGACCTGATCATCAATGCCACGTCCGCCAGCCTGTCAGGCGATGTACCGCCGATTGCCGGCAGCCTGATCGAACCCGGAAAGACTTTTTGCTACGACATGATGTACGGCAAAGAGCCTACGGCTTTCTGCCGCTGGGCCGGTGAGCAGGGCGCGGCGGTGGCAATGGATGGCCTGGGGATGCTGGTGGAACAGGCCGCGGAAGCGTTCTTCCTGTGGCGCGGCGTTCGGCCGGACTCCGCGCCGGTGCTGGCTGAATTGCGTAGCCAACTGGCCTGACGCAATCCAAATGCGGGCTTGCTCGCGAATGCGGTGGATCAGTCGATACATACGGCGACTGTCACACCGCATTCGCGAGCAAGCCCGCTCCCACAGTTTTAACCGCATTCAGTCTTCGAAATGGATGGGACATTGGTCGGCCCCTTCCAGTTTCCTCAACTCTTCCACCACCTGTGGCCGGGCCTTGCGCAACGCCAGGCTGCGCCCCACTCCATTCAATCGGCGCGCTTCCTGGTGCAGCATCTCCACCCCGGAATAGTCGATAAAGTTGATCTGCTGCGCCTCGATCACCACCCGCTGGCCGTGCAGGCTTTGCAGCCGCACCTGCAGGTAATGGCTGGCGCCGAAAAAGATCGACCCGCCGACCCGCAGCACATCGTCCTCTCCGTCACGCCATTGCTGGACCCGCGGCTGTGAGGTGCGCTTGAGGTAGAAAAACAGCGACGCCAGCACCCCGGCGTAAATGGCCGTTTGCAACTCCAGCAACAGCGTGGCGATGCAGGTCAGGCTCATCACCACGAACTCTGCGCGGCTGACCCGGAACAGCGCCCGAATACCACGATGGTCGACCAACCCCCAGCAAATCAGCAGGATGCTGGCGGCCATGCTCGGGATCGGGATATGCGCGATCAATGCCGCACCGAACAGCGCGAACAACGCCACCCACAATGCGGAAAACACCCCCGCCAGCGGCGAACAGGCGCCTGCCTCATAACTCAGGCCCGACCGTGTGAAGGAACCCGCCGACAAGTACCCGGAGAAAAATCCACCGACGATGTTGGATAAACCCTGGGCGCGCACTTCCTGATTTGCATCGAGCAATTGTTGGGAGCGGGCCGACAGTGAGCGCGCAATCGACAGGCTGGTCACCAGCCCCAGCATGCCCACCGCCACGGCACTCGGCAGCAGGCGCAGGACCATGTCCAGGTCCATCGGCAGCGGGCTGAACGGTGGCAGCTTGCCGACAAATGAACTGACCCGCGCCACCTCCCCGAACATCGTCGGCCACAGCCACGGGATGAGGCTGCCCAGGGCCAGCGCGATCAACAGGGTTGGCCAGCGCGGTACCCAGAGTTTCAGCAGCACCCCCACCAGCAAGGTGCCGAGCCCGAGCACCAGTGAAGGACGATTCCACTCCCCGGCATGGTTGATCAGCGCCAGCAGACTGTTGATCGCCGTGGCCTGGCTGGGCAGGTCCAGCCCCAGCAGGTTGGGCAGTTGGCCCAGGGCGATCACCACCGCAGCGCCGAGGGTGAAGCCGAGCACCACTGAATGCGAGACGAAATTCACCAGGGCGCCGAAGCGCAGCATGCCCAACAGCCATTGGAAGACGCCGGCCAGGAATGTCAGCAACAGGATGAGTGTGATGTAGTCCTGGGAGCCGGGCACGGCCAACGGGCTGACGCTGGCGTAGAGCACGATAGAGATGGCTGCCGTGGGGCCGCAGATCAGGTGCCAGGAAGAGCCCCACAAGCAGGCGATCAATACCGGGATGATCGCGGCGTACAGGCCATACTCCGGTGGGAGACCGGCGATCAGCGCGTAGGCAATGGACTGGGGTAATGCCAGGACTGCACCGCTCAGGCCGACGACCGCGTCCCTTCCGACGCTGGCGCGGGTTTGGCGCGGGAGCCAGCTGAGGAAGGGAAAGAGTGTATGGCGGTTGGGCCAGGGCATTGGAAACTCGGTTGAAGAGGTTTGAATCAGAGTATCAGGCTCATGATGATCGTTCCCACGCAGAGCGTGGGAACGATCAGTGCATCAGAGTTTGGCTTTTACAGCGGCCAGCGCATCTTGACCGTCCACGGTTTTAACCCCGTCCAGCCACTTGTCCAGCACCGCCGGGTTCGCCTTGATCCACGCCTTCGCCGCGTCCGCATTACTGACCTTCTTGTTCACCACCTCAGCCATGATGGCGTTCTCCATCTCCTGGGTGAAACTCAGGTTGGTCAGCAATTTCCCCACATTCGGGCACGCCTGTGCATAGCCCTTGCGGGTCAACGTATACACGCTGCCGGTGTCACCAAAGTACTTCTCCCCACCCTTGAGGTAATGCATCTTCAACTGCACGTTCATCGGGTGCGGCGTCCAGCCGAGGAAGGTCACGAACTTCTGCTTCTTCACCGCCCGGGACACTTCGGCCAGCATCGCCTGTTCACTGGACTCGATCAGCTTCCACCGGCCCAGGTCAAAGTCGTTCTTCTTGATTATTTCCTGCAACGAGAGATTCGCTGGCGCACCCGAACCGATGCCGTAGATCTTCTTGTCGAACTTGTCGGCAAACTTGTTCAGGTCGGCAAAGTCATGCACCCCGGCGTCCCAGACATAGTCCGGCACGGCCAGGGTGAATTCGGTACCGTCGAGGTTCTTCGCCAGTTGCACCACATCGCCATTGGCCACGAACTTGTCGTAGAAGCCTTGCTGCGCCGGCATCCAGTTACCCAGGAAAACATCCACCTGGCCGTCCTTGAGCCCGCCAAAGGTGATCGGCACCGCAAGGGTGTCGACCTTGGCCTTGTAGCCCATGCCGTTCAACAGGAAACCGGTAATGGCATTGGTGGCGGCGATATCGCTCCAGCCCGGATCGGCCATCTTCACGGTGTCGCAGCTAGTATCCGCGTAAACGCCGGCACTGCTCAATGCCAGCAGCGCAACGCTCAACACGGTGGATAACTTTTGCATGGCCTTCCCCTCAGTTTTATTGGTTTTGGCAGGGTTGTGGAAAACGTGCCTTGCGCTCCAGATCGTCGAGGTCGATGTGGTTGCGCATGTATTGCTGACTGGCGTCTACCAGTGGCTGGTGGTCCCAGCTCTTCAGCTTGCCCTGGGTCAGCGCCTCGAACACCAGGCGGCGACGGCGTTGGCTGGCGAGCACCTGCTGGTGGATCGCCGGGATGTCCCATTTGGCCCGCGCTTCATGCAAAAACGCCTCGAACAGTGGCCGGTGTTCCGGTGACTGGCTGAGGTCCTCCCGCTCGTGCGGGTCGTTGTGCACATCGAACAATAGGCAAGGATCGTCCTCGCTGTAGATGAACTTGTAGGCGCCACGGCGAATCATCATCAGCGGGCTGATGGTGCCCTCGGCCATGTACTCACCGAACACTTCGTCGTGCCCGCCCTGCCCTTGCAGGTGAGACACCAGCGAGCGGCCGTCCAGCGCCAGCCTCGGGTCCAGCTCGCCGCCGGCCAGTTCCACCAGGGTAGGCAGCAGGTCGGCGGTGGACACGGCGGCGGTCACCCGGCCGGCCGCAAACTGCCCCGGCGCGCTGATCAGCAGCGGCACCCGGGCGGCCATTTCAAACCAGTGCATTTTGTACCAGAGCCCGCGTTCGCCGAGCATGTCGCCGTGGTCGCCGGAGAAGATGATGATGGTGTCGTCGGCCAGGCCCGTGTCTTCCAGGGTTTGCAGCAGCTTGCCGACGTTGCTGTCGATGTAGCTGCACGCGCCGAAGTAAGCGCGGCGTGCATCGCGGATCTTGTTCAGCGGCAGCGGCTTGTCCCACAGGTCATAGACCTTGAGCAGGCGCTGGGAGTGAGGGTCGAGGTCAGCCTGTGGCGGTGTTGCAGGCAGCGGGATGTCGTTGTCGTCGTACAGGTCCCAGAACGGTTTGGGAATGGTGTAAGGGTCGTGTGGGTGAGTCATCGACACGGTCAGGCAGAACGGCTGGTCGCCATCCTCGCGGATATGGTCGAACAGGTACTGCTGGGCCTTGAACACCACCTCTTCGTCGAAATCCAGCTGGTTGGTGCGCACGCACGGCCCGGCCTGCAGCACCGACGCCATGTTGTGGTACCAGGAGGGGCGCACGTCCGGCTCATCCCAGTTCACGGCCCAGCCATAGTCGGCCGGGTAGATGTCACTGGTCAGGCGTTCTTCATAGCCGTGGAGCTGGTCGGGGCCGCAAAAATGCATCTTGCCCGACAGCGCGGTGCGGTAGCCGAGGCGGCGCAGGTAGTGGGCATAGGTCGGCACGTCGGCGGGGAAATCGGCCGCGTTGTCGTAGGCGCCGATCTTGCTCGGCAACTGCCCACTCACCAGGGTAAAGCGCGATGGCGCACACAGCGGACTGTTGCAGTAAGCGGCGTCGAACACCACGCCCTCAGCGGCGAGGCGACTCAAGTTTGGCAGTTTGATAGGCGAAGGACCGTAGAACGGAAGCATCGGCGCGGCCATTTGATCGGCCATGATAAAAAGAATGTTCTTGCGCTTCATGGTTTCGCGGCATTCCATAGTCGATGTTTATGCGAATGAGCATGCAGGCCATGGAAATCGTGGTAAAGCCCATGAGAAGCAATGTCTAGGATAAGCCCAGCTTATGTATCAATCCCTCGGTCACCTGTCACTCGACCTGCTGCGTGCCTTTGAATCCGCAGCGCGCCAACGCAGCTTTACGGCAGCGGCGATGGAGTTGGGCACCACCCAGCCGGCCATCAGCCAGCAGATCAAGCGCCTGGAAGAACAGCTGAAGGTGCGCCTGTTTGATCGCATCTACCGTGGCATCGAGCTGACCGACGCGGGCGCCTTGTTATTCGAGCAGGTACAGGCCGGTTTGCAGAGCATCAACCAGGGCCTGAGCGCGATTGCCGAGCAGGACCAGCATGAAGTCCTGCAGGTGGCGACCGACTTTGCCTTCGCCGCGTATTGGCTGATGCCACGCCTGCATCGTTTCCATGAAGCCAACCCGCAGGTGGACGTGAGCCTGGTCACCAGCGAGCGTAACCACGCCACGTTGCGCAGCGATATCGACGTAGCGGTGCTGTTCGGTGACGGCCGCTTCAAACAGGGCGACAGCCTGTGGCTGTTCAACGAGGAAGTGTTCCCGGTGTGCAGCCCGCAGCTACTCCAGGACCGAGTCGCGCCACTGTCGGTGCAGAGCCTGCTGGAGTTCCCCTTGCTGCACCTGCGCCAGCAAAACAACAACCAGTGGTTCGACTGGAGCGGGGTGTTTCGCGAACTGGGCATCACCACCGCGCCCACCCCGGGCCAACTGCGTTTCGACAATTACACGCTGTTGATCCAGGCCGCGATCGCGGGCCAGGGCGTGGCCATCGGCTGGCGTCACCTTGTGGATAACCTGCTGGAGCAAAAATGGCTGTGCCGGCCGATTGGCGACACGGTGATCTCGCGCTTCGGCTATTACGTGGTGCTGCCCCAGCGCAAACGCCGCAGCCAGTTGATCGAGCGTTTCGTCGACTGGCTGATGACCGAACAGGCCAGCAGCGCACAATCGCTGACCGGTCTGGCCCTGCCGTCCATTGCGGTCTAGGATTTGCCGATCAATGAGCCCGGAGCCTGTCATGCAACGTATCAAGGGCTACCACGCCCATATCTATTTCGATGCCAACACCATCGACCAGGCGCGCAAACTCTGCGAAGACGCCGCGCAATTGTTTCCGCTGCGCATGGGCCGCGTGCATGAACGCCCGGTGGGCCCGCACCCGGACTGGAGCTGCCAGCTGGCATTCGAACCTGAATACATCGGCGTCGTGCTGCCTTGGCTGGCCCTCAACCGCAACGGCCTGGTGGTGTTCCTGCACCCGACCACCGGTGATGACCTCAAGGACCACACCGAACACGCGATCTGGATGGGGGCGATGCGCACGCTGGATCTGTCAATATTTTAAGCCTTTAATTTCCCTATATATGGGACTGATATTTATATATTGAGACTTTGCCGGTCTTGGGTTTATATTCGCCTCATCCGCTCAGAACACTCAGGTGAAGCGATGCAGGCGCAATTGATCGCGCTCGATTGGGGAACCAGTTCCCTTCGTGCTTACAAGCTCGGCCCGGCAGGCGTCGTGATCGAACGGCGCACCTTGGCGTCGGGGATCATGCACCTGCCGACCGAAGCCCGGGAAATAGCCGGTGTTCGCTGCAGCAACGGGTTCGAGCTGGCATTCGACGCAGCCTGCGGTGACTGGCTCGACACCCAGCCGGACCTTCCCGTTATCGCTTGCGGCATGGTCGGCAGCGCCCAGGGCTGGAGCGAAGCGGCTTACCGCGACACGCCGGCCGACGTCTCTACCCTCGGCCAGGCGCTGCATGTGGTGCGCAGCCTGCGGGGCGCAGCGGTGCACATCGTGCCCGGTGTGATTCAACGCGGCGCGTTGCCCAATGTGATGCGCGGTGAAGAAACCCAGGTGCTCGGCGTGCTGCAAAGCCTGTCTGCCCATACCGGGCGCGACGTATTGATCGGCCTGCCGGGCAGCCATTCCAAGTGGGTGGAGGTGGTGGAAGGCTGCATCACTCACTTCGATACTTTCATGACCGGCGAGTTGTTCGCCGTGCTCAGTCAACACAGCATTCTGGGGCGCACCCAGCGCCCTTCCGAACAGTTCCAGGTGGCCGCTTTTGATCGCGGTGTTCAGGTTGCGCTGTCGGCAGACGGCCAAACGGGGCTGTTGTCGAACTTGTTCAGCGCACGCTCCCTGGGGTTGACCGGCGAGCTGGCGCCTGACGAGCAACCGGACTATCTGTCCGGGCTGTTGATCGGCCACGAACTGACCGGCCTGCGCACTCGCAAGCCCAGCCAGCAGCGCGACATCGTCCTGGTCGGCACACCCCAACTCTGCACCCGCTACCAGCGTGCACTCCAACTCTGTGGCTTCCCCCACGTGACCCTGGCGCAGGAGGCTACCGAGCGTGGCCTTTGGCAACTGGCCATGGCGGCGGGGCTGCTGCCTGCAACCTGACGAGAGGCCCGACATGCTCAAGCAAGCACTGACACACAACGGTTTGATCGCGATCCTGCGCGGCCTGCGACCGGAGGAGGCGCTGGCGATCGGCGAGGTGTTGTACACGGCGGGCTTCAGGGTGATCGAAGTGCCGCTGAACTCGCCGGATCCTTATTCCAGCATCCGCATCCTGCGGGACAGCCTGCCCGCCGATTGCCTGATCGGCGCCGGCACCGTGCTGACCCCGGAACAGGTCGATCAAGTCAAAGCCGCCGGCGGCCAGGTGATCGTCATGCCCCATAGCGATGCCAAGGTGCTGCGAGCCGCCAAGGCCGCGGGCCTGTATCTGTCGCCGGGTGTGGCCACGCCCACCGAAGCGTTTGCCGCGCTGGCCGAAGGCGCCGACGTGCTGAAGCTGTTCCCGGCCGAGCAAATGGGCCCGGCGGTGGTCAAGGCCTGGCTCGCGGTACTGCCCGCCGGCACCGTGCTGCTGCCGGTGGGCGGCATCACCCCGGACAACATGCAGGTATTTTTCGACGCGGGCGTCAAGGGCTTCGGCCTGGGCTCCGGGTTATTCAAGCCGGGCATGAGCGTCGCCCAAGTGGCGAGCAACGCCCAGGCCTACGTCGCGGCCTGGCATGCCTTGGGCTGATCAGCGTTCTCCATCTACAAGAGAGATAAGAAGATGAAAATCACCAAACTGACCACCTTCATCGTCCCGCCGCGCTGGTGCTTCCTCAAGGTTGAAACCGACCAAGGCGTGACCGGTTGGGGCGAGCCCGTTGTCGAGGGCCGCGCCCATACCGTGGCTGCCGCGGTCGAAGAATTGTCCGACTACTTGATCGGCAAGGACCCACGCAATATCGAAGACATCTGGACCGTGCTCTATCGCGGCGGTTTCTACCGTGGCGGCGCGATCCATATGAGCGCTCTCGCCGGTATCGACCAGGCGCTGTGGGACATCAAGGGCAAGGCCCTCGGCGTGTCGGTCAGCGACCTGCTGGGTGGCCAGGTGCGCGACAAGATCCGCGTGTATTCGTGGATCGGTGGCGACCGCCCGGCCGACACTGCCCGCGCCGCCAAGGAAGCCGTGGCCCGTGGTTTTACCGCGGTGAAAATGAACGGCACCGAAGAGCTGCAATTTCTCGACAGCTTCGAAAAAGTCGACCAGGCCCTGGCCAACGTCGCCGCCGTGCGGGATGCGGTCGGTCCGAACGTCGGCATCGGCGTCGACTTCCATGGCCGGGTGCACAAACCCATGGCCAAGGTGCTGATGAAGGAACTCGACCCCTACAAACTGATGTTTATCGAAGAGCCGGTGCTCAGCGAAAACTACGAAGCGCTCAAAGAGCTGGCGCCGCTCACCAGCACCCCGATTGCCCTCGGCGAGCGCCTGTTCTCGCGCTGGGACTTCAAGCGCGTGCTCAGCGAAGGCTACGTCGACATCATCCAGCCGGATGCTTCCCACGCCGGCGGTATCACCGAAACCCGCAAGATTGCCAACATGGCCGAAGCCTACGACGTGGCCCTTGCCCTGCACTGCCCGCTCGGCCCGATTGCCCTGGCAGCGTGCCTGCAGCTGGATGCGGTTTGCTACAACGCGTTCATCCAGGAACAGAGCCTGGGCATTCACTACAACGAGAGCAATGACCTGCTGGATTACGTGCGCGATCCGGGTGTTTTCGACTACGACCAGGGCTTTGTGAAAATCCCCAACGGGCCAGGCCTGGGCATCGAGATCAACGAGGAATACGTGATCGAACGCGCGGCCATCGGGCATCGCTGGCGCAATCCGATCTGGCGGCATGCCGACGGCAGCTTTGCGGAGTGGTAAACACCGCGAATTTGAGATGAAAACACGATCAATGTGGGAGCGGGCTTGCTCGCGAAGGCGGAGTGTCAGTCAACACCTCCGCTGCTGGTAGACCGCTTTCGCGAGCAAGCCCGCTCCCACATTTGATTCGGTTTCTTCAGTAAGACCTGTCCTCAATAACCATAAGAAGAGGCAACCCCCATGCAATCCGAGTCCTTCACCGGGCAGGCTTCTTTAGTCACGCCCAGCCGAAAGCGTTTCTTCATCATGGTGCTGCTGTTCATCACCGTGGTGATCAACTACCTGGACCGCAGCAACCTGTCGATTGCCGCTCCGGCCCTGACCAGCGAGCTGGGGATCGACCCGGTGCATGTCGGGTTGATCTTCTCCGCGTTCGGCTGGACCTACGCGGCCATGCAGATTCCCGGCGGCTGGCTGGTGGACCGGGTGCCGCCGCGCATTCTCTACAGCGTCGCCCTGCTGCTGTGGTCGGTGGCCACGGTGATGCTCGGTTTCGCCGCCAGCTTCATCGCGCTGTTCGTATTGCGCATGGCGGTGGGCGCCCTGGAGGCCCCGGCCTACCCGATCAACAGCCGCGTGGTCACCACTTGGTTCCCCGAGCGTGAACGGGCCACGGCGATCGGCGTTTATACCTCCGGGCAATTTGTCGGGCTGGCGTTTCTCACGCCGGTGTTGGCCTGGCTGCAACACACCTTTGGCTGGCACATGGTGTTTGTCGCCACCGGCGGCGTGGGCATTGTGTGGGCGTTGATCTGGTACGCGGTGTACCGCGAGCCACGGGATTTCAAAGGCGCGAATGCGGCGGAAATCGAGCTGATCCGCGAAGGCGGCGGGTTGGTGGACATCCAGGCGCAGGCGGCCAAGGCGCCGTTCAGCTGGGTCGACCTCGGCATCGTGTTGAGCAAGCGCAAGCTGTGGGGGATCTACCTGGGGCAGTTCTGCCTGAATTCCACGTTGTGGTTTTTCCTGACGTGGTTTCCGACCTACCTGGTGAAATATCGCGGCATGGACTTCATCAAGTCCGGCCTGCTGGCGTCGCTGCCGTTTCTGGCGGCGTTTGTCGGGGTGCTGTGTTCGGGGCTGTTTTCCGATTGGCTGATTCGCCGGGGAGCGTCCGTGGGGTTTGCGCGCAAGTTGCCGATCATTGGCGGGCTGTTGATTTCCACGGCGATCATCGGCGCCAACTTTGTTGATTCCACGGCGTGGGTGATTGCGTTTCTGGCGGTGGCGTTTTTCGGCAATGGCCTGGCGTCGATCACCTGGTCGCTGGTGTCGACCCTGGCGCCGGCAAGGCTGCTGGGGCTGACCGGAGGGGTGTTCAACTTCATCGGCAATCTGTCGGCGATTACCACGCCGATCGTGATTGGCTTTCTGGCGACCGGGGATTCGTTTGCGCCGGCGATTACGTACATCGCGGTGCTGGCGTTGTTGGGTGCGTTGTCCTACATCTTGTTGGTCGGCAAGGTCGAGCGTATCGAGATTTAGGCGACTGCTGCGGCGAGGGGGCTTGCTGTGGCGAGGGAGCTGGTGTGGCGAGGGAGCTTGCTCCCGCCGGAGTGCGCAGCGCTCCCAGGATTTTGGGGCCGCTGCGCAGCCCAGCGGGAGCAAGCTCCCTCGCCACACCAGCTCCCTCGCCACAGCAAGCTCCCTCACCACAAAAGCAGTGCGGCTCTAGTACAGCGCGCCATCCAGAATCTGATAGACGATGCTGGTGCCAACGGCGATCAATACGATGTCCCCACCCGAACGGCGCCATTCATAACCAGGGTATTGCGGCAGATGGCCCAGCGCCCGTGGGTCCAGACGCTCACCATAGTAGTTTGGCGGCAGGCGCTGGCCGCGCACCAGGTGGATGCCGGGAGGCGGCGGCGCGCCACGGCGGAAGTCGCCATGGTTGTCGCGGATGACCTGTCTCACAGGACCAAAGTCCTGAGGCGGCCCGCCACGGTGGTTGTCCTGCGGCCCGCGATGGTCATCGCCACGTTGATCGTGCTGGCCCTGTGGGCCACCACGGTCAGGTCCGCCACCCTGATCATAGGGCGCAGCTTGGACCAGGGCGCTGGCGCCAAGCACCAGCACACCTACACCTGCAATCAAACGTTTGGGGATTTTCATGGGGCTGTTTCCTCAGTACTGCACGAACAAAAAAGGGATTTCGAACCGGGTTCGAAATCCCTTGGTCTTGTTAGCTTAGGTGCTGATTTGCCAGCATGATTCCTCTGTATCAGGAACTTTACCTACCGCTTACGAGCCGCTTACTTACGGGCGTTGCGTACACCTTCCGACAGCGCCGAGCACAGGGTCAATACACTGTCGATGGCCTGTTGATCATTGCTGGCGTTGGCGATGTGGTCGATCAGTGCCGACCCCACCACCACACCGTCTGCCAGGCGGGCGATTGCAGCGGCCTGCTCCGGGGTGCGGATGCCGAAACCGATGCTGATAGGCAGGTCGGTATGCCGACGCAGACGGGTCACGGCCTCTTCGACGTGTTCCAGGGTCGCGGCGCCGGCGCCGGTCACACCGGCCACCGAGACGTAGTACACAAACCCTGAGCTGCCGTTGAGCACGGTCGGCAGGCGCACGTCGTCGGTGGTCGGCGTGGTCAGGCGGATAAAGTCGATACCGGCAGCCTGGGCCGGGTCGCACAGCTCGCCGTTATGTTCCGGCGGCATGTCGACCACGATCAGGCCGTCGACGCCGGCTTCTTTCGCATCGCTGATAAAGCGTGGCACGCCGTACATGTGGATCGGGTTGAAGTAGCCCATCAGCACCAGCGGCGTGTCGCTGTTGCCCTCGCGGAACTCGCGAACCATTTGCAGGGTTTTCGTGAGGTTCTGCTTGGCGGTCAGCGCGCGGATGTTGGCCAGTTGAATGGCCGGGCCGTCAGCCATCGGGTCGGTGAACGGCATGCCCAGTTCGATCACATCGGCGCCGGCCGCCGGCAACCCTTTGAGGATCGCCAGCGAGGTGTCATACCCCGGGTCGCCAGCGGTGACGAAGGTCACCAGGGCGGCGCGGTTTTGTTCTTTCAGTTGCGCAAAACGTGTTTGCAGGCGGCTCATTTAGTGTTTCTCCTGCTTGGACTGTTCCATGTGGTGCATCACGGTTTGCATGTCTTTGTCGCCACGGCCGGACAGGTTGACCACCATCAGGTGATCTTTCGGCAGGGTCGGTGCGCGTTTGAACACTTCGGCCAGGGCGTGGGCGCTTTCCAGTGCAGGAATAATCCCTTCCAGGCGGCAGCATTTATGAAAGGCGTCGAGGGCTTCGTCGTCGGTCACCGAGGTGTACTGGACGCGGCCGATGTCGTGCAACCAGGCGTGTTCAGGGCCGATGCCCGGGTAGTCGAGGCCCGCGGAGATCGAGTGGGCGTCGATGATCTGGCCATCGTCGTCCTGCAACAGGAAAGTACGGTTGCCGTGGAGCACACCCGGTACGCCGCCATTGAGGCTGGCCGCGTGTTTGCCGGTCTCGATGCCGTAGCCGGCCGCTTCAACGCCGATGATCTCGACGCTGGTGTCATCCAGGAACGGGTGGAACAGGCCCATGGCGTTGGAGCCGCCGCCGATGCACGCCACCAGGCTGTCGGGCAGACGGCCTTCCTGGGCCTGCAGCTGGGTACGGGTTTCCTTGCCGATCACGGCCTGGAAGTCGCGAACCATGGCTGGGTACGGGTGCGGACCGGCCACGGTGCCGATCAGGTAGAAGGTGCTGTCGACGTTGGTGACCCAGTCACGCAGGGCTTCGTTCATCGCGTCTTTCAGGGTGCCGGTACCGGCGACTACCGGGATCACTTCAGCGCCCAGCAGCTTCATGCGAAATACGTTGGCCTGTTGGCGCTCGATGTCGGTGGTGCCCATGTAGATCACGCATTGCAGGCCAAAACGCGCGGCGACGGTGGCGGTGGCCACACCGTGCATGCCGGCGCCGGTCTCGGCGATGATGCGTTTTTTACCCATGCGCCGCGCCAGCAGGATCTGGCCGATGCAGTTGTTGATCTTGTGGGCGCCGGTGTGGTTCAGCTCTTCGCGTTTGAGGTAGATCTTGGCGCCACCGCAGAACTCGGTCAGGCGCTCGGCGAAGTACAGCGGGCTTGGGCGTCCGACGTAGTCGCGCTGGAAGTAGGCCAGTTCTTCGTTGAAGGCCGGATCGATCTTGGCCGCTTCGTATTCGCGGGCCAGGTCAAGGATCAACGGCATCAGGGTTTCCGCCACGTAGCGGCCGCCGAACGAACCAAACAGGCCATTGGCATCCGGGCCGTTGCGTAAATCGGTCTGGGTCTGAGTCATGGGACGCTCCAGGTAGAAAATGTGTAAGAGGCAATGACGGTCACTCTACCCCTGACGCTTCCACGTGAAAACCGATAAGATCGCCACAACCTGTCAGGAAAACTCACAGATGAGCCGAGACCTCCCACCGCTGAATGCCTTGCGCGCTTTTGAGGCGACTGCGCGCCTGAACAGCGTTAGCCAGGCCGCTGAGCAACTGCATGTGACCCATGGTGCGGTCAGCCGGCAGCTCAAGGTGTTGGAAGAACACCTCGGCGTCAGCCTGTTCGCCAAGGATGGGCGCGGCCTCAAACTCACAGATGCCGGCATTCGTCTGCGGGATGCGAGTTTCGAGGCGTTCGAGCGACTGAGGGACACCTGCGCCGAGCTCACGCAAAGCAGTGCCGATGCGCCGTTTGTGCTCGGCTGCTCCGGCAGCCTGCTGGCGCGCTGGTTTATTCCGCGTCTGGGGCGCCTGAACGCCGAGTTGCCGGATTTGCGCCTGCATCTGTCGGCGGGTGAAGGCGATCTTGACCCGCGTCGCCCCGGCCTGGACGCGCTGCTGGTGTTCGCCGAACCCCCATGGCCGGCGGATATGCAGGTGTACGAATTGGCCAGCGAACGCATCGGCCCGGTCATGAGCCCGCGTTTTGCCCATTACGAGCGATTGCGCCAGGCGCCTCCCGAGGCGCTGCTGAATGAGGCCCTGTTGCACACTACCTCACGCCCGCAAGCCTGGCCCAGCTGGGCGCAGCACCATGGGATCGACGCTGGCGCGTTGAAGTACGGTCAGGGGTTTGAGCATTTGTATTATTTGCTGGAGGCGGCGGTGGCCGGGCTGGGGGTAGCAATTGCGCCTGAGCCGCTGGTGGCAGAGGACCTGCGAGCGGGTCGCCTGGTTGCGCCGTGGAGTTTCAGTGAAACCCCGGCGCAACTGGCGTTGTGGCTACCCAAGCGCGCCGCAGATGGGCGCGCCGGGCAACTGGCGCAGTGGCTCAAGGCTGAGCTTGCGCGCCAGGACGTTTAGTCGCCGCGTTTGCACAGCAAGTAAGCCGCCAGCAAACCCAGCGCGCCGACGGCAACACCGGCGGTAGTCCATGGATGCTCTTGCGCGTAGTCCCGTGTTGCAACACCGGTTTCGCGGATTTTGACTTTGCTTTCTTCGTAGGCATCGCTGATCAGGTGGCGGGAATGCTTGAGAGCGTTCTCGGCATTGCTTTTCAGGGCCTTCAGGGTTTTGCGCGACTCGTCAGACGCATCGTCCTTGAGGCTTTCCAAAGATTTGAGCAGGCTCGAAATCTCGGCTTCCATGCTTTCCAATGACGCTTTGCGTAAAGAGGTGTTGGCCATGTGGGCTCTCCTGGAGTGATTGAGTGGCGTGTGTTGTTTCCGACTGCGGCGGTTTCAGAAAGTGCAGTAAATCTGAACTTTCACATCGCAATAGCCGCCAGAAGCAGTACGAGAATTCACTGCTAGTCTTGATTAACGACCCCAGGAGAAAAACTTATGAGTGATCATCACACCTACAAGAAAGTCGAACTGGTGGGCTCTTCCGCGACCAGCATCGAGGAGGCCATCAACAATGCCCTGGCTGAAGCCAGCAAGAGCATCAAGCACTTGGAGTGGTTTGAAGTGACCGAAACCCGTGGCCACATCAAGGACGGCAAGGCTGCGCATTTCCAGGTCACCCTCAAGGTGGGGTTCCGAATTGCCAGTAGTTGATTGAGCCGGTTGAACTTGCGCGCTGGCCGATTGCCATAAACTCCGCTACAACCTTTAGGCACGTCGACGTGACGAGCGTCGGCGTGCTTCCTTTCGATCAACCCAAGGAAGTGACGGATGAAGAACTTTTTGTTGGCGGTAGGTTTGTTGAGCATTGCGGGCACGGCCCTGGCGGCGGGCAAGCCTTGTGAAGAGCTGAAAAGCGAGATTGCGGCGAAAATCGACGCTAAAGGCGCTTCGGGCTACTCCCTGGAAATCGTGGACAAAGGTGCTGCACCTAGTGACCACACGGTTGTCGGCAGCTGTGAAGCCGGTACCAAGGAAATCGCCTACAAGCGCGGGTGATCCCGTGTTGCAGACGTAAAAAACCGACGCAAGTGCGTCGGTTTTTTTATGCCTGCGATCCCTCGCTCCGCGTGGGAATGAAGCCTGGGATGCTCTGCGTCCCGCCTCACTCCTGGATTCAGCCCTTCATGACCTGCGCCAGCAGCTCGTAGGAATGAATCCGGTCGGCGTGCTCGTACAGGTCACAGGTAAAGATCAGCTCATCCGCGCCGGTCTGCTCCACCAGCACTTCCAGCTTGGCGCGGATCTTCTGCGGGCTGCCCACCATGGCCAGGCCGAGGAAACTGCCCACGGCGTCTTTCTCATGGGGCAGCCACAGGCCGTCCATGGTCTTGACCGGCGGGCGCTGCACCAGGCTTTGCCCACGCATCAGCGCGAGAATTCGCTGGTACACCGAGGTGGCCAGGTAGTCGGCTTGCTCATCGGTGTCGGCGGCCACCAGCGGGATGCCGAGCATCACATAGGGCTTGTCCAGCACGGCCGAAGGCTTGAAGTGGTTGCGATAGACGCGAATCGCTTCATGCATCAGGCGCGGTGCGAAATGTGAGGCAAAGGCGTAAGGCAAACCGCGTTCGCCTGCCAGTTGCGCACTGAACAGGCTTGAACCCAGCAGCCATACCGGGACGTTGGTGCCGGTGCCGGGTACGGCGATCACTCGCTGGTCCGGAGTGCGCGGGCCGAGGTAGGCCATCAGTTCAGCCACGTCTTCCGGGAAATCATCGGCGCTGCCGGAGCGTTCACGGCGCAGCGCGCGGGCGGTCATCTGGTCGGAGCCTGGTGCGCGGCCAAGGCCCAGGTCGATGCGGCCCGGGTACAGGCTTTCCAGGGTGCCGAACTGCTCGGCGATCACCAACGGCGCGTGGTTGGGCAGCATCACGCCACCGGAACCGACACGGATCGTCGAGGTGCCGCCGGCCAGGTAACCCAGCAATACCGAGGTCGCCGAGCTGGCGATGCCGTCCATATTGTGGTGTTCGGCGACCCAGAAACGGTTGTAGCCGAATTTTTCCACGTGCTGGGCCAGGTCCAGGGAATTGCGCAGCGACTGCGCCGGGCTGCCGTTGGCACGCACGGGCACGAGGTCGAGGGTCGAGAACTTTACGTCGGACAGCGATTTCATAAGCCTGCTTCTCCAATGGGGGCGCAGGCTTCTTAGACGAACCAAAACCTGCCGCTTCATGTGCATGTCCTATGCAATGAGGGCATATACCCGAGATTCAATAGCGATGGTGAAATTTCCTACTTAATCGCTAGGTTTCTCCGACAAGATGAACTTTGCCGTGGCGTCTATCCTCAGAACCCTTACTGACGCAACACCACCGTTCGAGGAGACCGCTATGAGTATTGTTAAAAAAGCATCCGCGCATTGGGAAGGCGACCTGAAGACTGGCCTGGGTTCCATTTCCACCGAAACCGGCGTTCTGCGTGAAGCGCCTTACGGCTTCAAGGCCCGTTTCGAAGGTGGCAAGGGCACCAACCCTGAAGAACTGATCGGCGCAGCCCATGCCGGTTGTTTCTCCATGGCGTTTTCCATGATTCTCGGCGATGCCGGGCTCAAGGCCGACAGCATCGACACCCAGGCCGAAGTGACCCTGGACCAAGTGGACGGTGGCTTTGCGATTACTGCCGTGCACCTGACCCTCAAGGCGAAGATCCCGGGCGCCAGCCAGGCGCAGTTCGATGAGCTGAGCAAAAAGGCCAAGGAAGGATGCCCCGTGTCCAAGGTACTGAATGCAACCATTACCCTGGATGGCACGCTGGTTAGTTGATGCAACCCCCTTGCAGGGGTGAGCTTGCTCGCCCTTGCAGGTGCAAATGTGGTCGAATAGCCGATTGCAGACTCAGCGCACACCCGTGCGCGTGCATTCAGGGAGCTTCACACATGAAACGTATTGCCTTGGCGGTTATCTGCTGTGCACTGGCCACGTCGGCGCTGGCGGCGCCAAAAGATTGTGAAGAGCTCAGGAAGGAGATCGAGGTCAAAATCCAGGCGAATGCCGTTCCGTCCTACACCCTCGAAATCGTCACCAAGGAAGAAGCTGACAAGCACGACAGCGCCATGGTTGTCGGCAGCTGTGAGAATGGCACCAAAGCCATCGTCTACCAGAAGAACAACGACTGATCAGATGCAGTTGACGCTACGTTCTTCGGCCAGCAATTGACCCGCTTTGTTGTACAGCCGGATATTCGGGTTGTAGCCCAGTGAGCGCCCTTCCAGGCGATAGCGCTGGCCCGCCTCGAAACGGTCGTATTGCAGGGTCATGAAGCAGGTACGGTCAGTGGTTTGGCCAAACCCGCCGAAACTACCGCCGGTAGGCACCTCGAAATCAAAACGCACCATCAGCTCATGGCTGCCAGGCGGCACCTGGAAGAAGCGTCCGTCGTTCAGGTTTTTCCCGTCCAGGCGTTGCGCCATTACCAGCTTGGCGCCGGGTGTCGGGGTAGCGAAGTCGACCCAGGCCTGGTGTGGATCAACCGGCGGTAGTGGCGTCGACGCACAGGCACTGAGAAAAATCGCGGCGACGGGAAGCAGTAGCTGACGCATGTTAAGCACTCAACTGTAGGAATGGTTTTTTGAACGGCTGCGTTCGGCAGCACGCTCCCTATGAGTATAAACACGCCACGCCATGGAAAAATTCCCCACAGGCGAGATAGTCTGGCGGGATGGTTACCGGCGAGAGGTTTGAATGGTCAGGCGTTTGCTTCCCGGCTTGATGCTGCTGTTGCTCAGTGGCTGTTCCAGCGTCAGTTATTACAGCCAACTGGCAGACGGCCAATGGCAATTGCTGCGTGCCCGGGAGCCAGTCTCCGCGGTCGTCGCCGACCCGTCCCGGCCACAGGTGCTGCGCGAGCACTTGGCGCAATCGCAGAAAGCCCGCACCTTCGCCAGCGAACACCTGCACCTGCCGGATAACCAGAGTTACCGGCTGTATGCCGATATCGGCCGTCCTTACGTGGTCTGGAACGTGTTCGCCACGCCTGAATTTTCCCTGTCCCCGCAAACCCACTGCTTCCCGATTGCCGGTTGCGTGGCCTATCGCGGCTACTACAACCAGGGCGCCGCACGCGGCCAGGCGGCTTTGTTGAAGCAGCAAGGGATGGATGTGTCGATTGGCGGCGTGGAGGCCTATTCCACCCTCGGCTGGTTCAACGACCCGATCATGAGTTCGATGATGAGCTGGGGGGACGAGCGCCTGGCCACGCTGATTTTTCATGAGCTGGCGCACCAGCGGTTTTATGTGAAGGACGACACCGAGTTCAACGAGTCGTACGCCACCTTCGTCGAGCAGGAAGGTACCCGGCAATGGCGCGCAGCCCAAGGCTTGCCGCCTGCCAGCGAGTCAGCGCTGAAACAGCGCGACCAGTTCACCCGGCTGGTGCTCGATACCCGCAAACGCCTGGAGCAGTTGTATGCGCAGCCGCTGACGGCAGATGCCATGCGCCAGGCCAAGGCCGCTGAATTCGAGCGCCTGCGCAGTGACTACCGGCACATGCGCGATAGCCAGTGGGGTGGCGACAAGCGTTATGACGCCTGGGTCAACCTGCCGATGAACAACGCAAGGTTGCTGCCGTTTGGGCTGTATGACCAGTGGGTGCCGGCGTTCGTCGCGTTGTTCCGGCAGGAAGGCGGGGATTGGCCGAAGTTCTTTGTGGCGGTGGAGAAGCTGGGCGGGTTGCCGGTGGATCAGCGCAAGGCGGCCCTGAGGGCGTTGGAGGGATCCGGGCAAGTGGTTGGCCGGTAGGGCCTCATCGCGGGCAAGCCCGGCTCCCACATTTGACTGAGTTGTCTTGGCCGACCGTGATCAAATGTGGGAGCTGGCTTGCCTGCGATAGCGCATTCAAGGCCGTTGCAAAAACGCCTGATGCAGCTCGGCCAACGTTTCGAAATGCCAGGTCGGCGCCTCGGCACTCAGCTCTTCATGGCTGCCAAACCCATAACCTACCGCCGCTGAGTCCAGCCCATTGCTGCGGGCGCCGATCAGGTCGTGCTTGCGGTCGCCAATCATCAAGGTGCTGGCCGGGTCCAGGCTTTCTTGCGCCATCAGGTGGGCGATCAACTCGACCTTGTTGGTGCGCGTGCCGTCCAGCTCGCTGCCGTAGATCACCTTGAAGTGCTTGGCGAAATCAAAATGCCGGGCGATTTCCCGGGCAAATACCCAAGGTTTGGACGTGGCTACATACAGCTGGCGGCCCTGGCCATTCAATTCCTCAAGCAGCGGCATCACGCCGTCGAACACGCGGTTTTCGTACAGGCCGGTGACCTTGAAGCGCTCGCGGTAGAAATTCACCGCCTCCCAGGCCTTGGCTTCGTCGAAGCCATAAAACTGCATGAACGCTTGCAGCAGCGGCGGGCCGATAAAGTGCTCAAGTTTGGTCAGGTCCGGCTCATCGATCCCCAGTTTGGCGAGGGCGTACTGGATCGAGCGGGTGATGCCTTCGCGCGGGTCGGTGAGGGTGCCATCGAGGTCGAACAAAACGGTCTGGTAATGCATGGGTGTCCTTGTCATTGGTCGAAGCCTTCGGCCAGGTGCAGGTCTTTGAGCTTTACGTAGTTCGCGGCGCTGTAGGTGAAAAATGCCCGTTCCTTGTCAGTCAGCGGGCGGATTTGTTTAACCGGGCTGCCAACATACAAAAAACCGCTCTCAAGTTTCTTGCCCGGCGGCACCAGGCTGCCGGCGCCGATGATCGCCTCGTCTTCCACCACGGCGCCGTCCATCACAATGCTGCCCATGCCGATCAGGATCCGACTGCCTACCGTGCAGCCATGCAGCATGACCTTGTGGGCAATGGTCACATCGTCGCCGATCAGCAGCGGGAAACCATCAGGATTGAAGGGGCCTGCGTGGGTAATGTGCAGCACGCAGCCGTCCTGCACGCTGGTGCGCGCACCGATGCGGATGCGGTGCATGTCGCCGCGAATCACCGTCAGCGGCCATACCGAGCTGTCGGTGCCGATTTCGACGTCGCCGATCACCACCGCCGATGCATCGACGAAAGCCCCGGCGGCCAGGGCCGGCGTGTGATTCTGGTAGGTGCGAAGGGTCACGATAGGCTCTCTCTCTTCTGCTGATAGCTGCGGTGGGCGTTGATTGTAATTAAGATGGCCCCATCTTTGTTCTTACATGTTTCTTCAGCCAAGGTGCCAACCGTGAGCGCGAACAACCCTCTTCTGCAGTCCTACGACCTGCCGCCGTTCTCGGCGATCCGTGCCGAGCACGTGCAGCCGGCCATTGAACAGATCCTCGCCGACAACCGCGTCGCCATCGAAGGCATCCTGCAAAGCCAGGGTAAAAATCCGACCTGGGCCGGGCTGGTCCTGGCCATGGACGAACTCAATGACCGCCTGGGTGCCGCCTGGAGCCCGGTCAGCCACCTGAATGCCGTGTGCAACAGCGCCGAACTGCGGGAAGCCTACGAGGCGTGCCTGCCGGCACTGAGCGCCTACTCCACCGAGATGGGCCAGAACCGCGAGTTGTTCCAGGCCTTCGACGCCCTGGCCAACAGCCCGGAAGCCGCCGGCTTCGACGTGGCGCAAAAAACCATCCTGGAACACTCCCTGCGGGACTTCCGTCTGTCGGGTATCGATTTGCCGCCTGAGCAGCAAAAGCGTTATGCCGAAGTGCAGAGCAAGCTCTCCGAACTGGGCAGCAAGTTCTCCAACCAATTGTTCGATGCCACCCAGGCCTGGACCAAGCACGTCACTGACGAAGCAACCCTCGCCGGCCTGACCGATTCCTCCAAGGCGCAAATGGCTGCGGCTGCCCAGGCCAAGGGCCTCGACGGCTGGCTGATCACCCTGGAATTCCCGAGCTACTACGCGGTGATGACCTACGCCCACGACCGCGCCCTGCGTGAAGAAATCTACGCAGCCTACTGCACCCGCGCGTCGGACCAAGGCCCGAATGCCGGTCAGAACGATAACGGCCCGGTCATGGAACAGATCCTCGACCTGCGTCAGGAGCTGGCGCAACTGCTGGGCTTCGCCTCGTTCTCCGAGCTGAGCCTGGCCACCAAAATGGCCGAGTCCAGCGACCAGGTGCTGAGCTTCCTGCGTGACCTGGCCAAGCGCAGCAAGCCGTTTGCCACCCAGGACCTGCAACAGCTCAAGGCCTATGCCGCCGAACAAGGCTGCGCGGACCTGCAAAGCTGGGACAGCGGTTTCTACGGCGAAAAACTGCGTGAGCAGCGTTACAGCGTTTCCCAGGAAGCCCTGCGCGCCTACTTCCCGATCGACAAGGTACTCAGCGGCCTGTTCGCCATCGTGCAACGCCTGTATGGCATCGAGATCGCCGAGCAGAAAGGCTTCGACACCTGGCACCCGGATGTTCGCCTGTTCGAAATCAAGGAAAACGGCCAGCACGTCGGCCGCTTCTTTTTCGACCTGTATGCCCGCGCCAATAAGCGTGGGGGTGCCTGGATGGACGGCGCCCGAGACCGTCGCCGCACGGTTGATGGCGTGCTGCAAAGCCCGGTGGCCAACCTGGTGTGCAACTTCACCCCGGCCGACAGCGGCAAGCCTGCCCTGCTGACCCACAATGAAGTGACCACGCTGTTCCACGAATTCGGCCACGGCCTGCACCACCTGCTGACCCGTGTCGAGCACGCCGGCGTGTCCGGCATCAACGGCGTGGCCTGGGATGCGGTGGAGTTGCCGAGCCAGTTCATGGAGAACTGGTGCTGGGAGCCGGAAGGCCTGGCGCTGATTTCCGGTCACTATGAAACCGGTGAGCCGCTGCCACAGGACTTGCTGGAAAAAATGCTCGCGGCGAAGAACTTCCAGTCCGGCCTGATGATGGTTCGCCAGTTGGAGTTCTCGCTGTTCGACTTCGAGCTGCACGCCACCCACGGCGATGGCCGCAGCGTGCTGCAGGTGCTGGAAGGTGTGCGTGATGAGGTGTCGGTGATGCGTCCGCCCGCCTACAACCGCTTCCCCAACAGCTTCGCGCATATCTTCGCTGGCGGTTACGCCGCGGGTTACTACAGCTACAAGTGGGCGGAAGTGCTGTCGGCCGATGCCTTTTCCAAGTTCGAAGAAGATGGCGTACTCAATGCCGAGACTGGCCGAGCGTTTCGCGAGGCGATCCTGGCCCGTGGCGGTTCCCAGGCACCGATGGTGCTGTTCGTCGATTTCCGCGGACGGGCGCCGTCGATTGACGCACTCTTGCGCCACAGCGGCCTGAGTGAGGACGCGGCAGCATGAGTGAAGCACCTGTGAAAACCAAAAAACGCTTTATCGCCGGGGCAGTCTGCCCGGCGTGCAGCGAGCCGGACAAGTTGATGATGTGGAGCGAGGACGATGTTCCGCACCGCGAATGCGTGGCTTGCGGCTATTCCGACACGTTGAATGAACAAGGTCTGTCAGTGCCCAAGGAATTGGGTACGCGGGTCAATACGTCGGCGTTGAAAGCACCGGACCCCAAGGTGCAGGCGGTGCAGTTCTTCCCTAATCCGAAGCTGAAAAAAGACTGACCGTGAAGCGCTCCCTGGGTTGATGGCTCAGGGAGCGACCACCCAGGCGGTTTTTTCCTCGGCCGGGTCTTTGGCGTTGTCCGCGGTATTCAGCCAGCTTTTCATCGAGCACAGCGCAAAGGCGCTGGTGCTGCATTCGCCGTTGGCCAGTGCAGTGCGTAACTTGTCGACATCCGCCTTCATCATGTAGCGAACGCCGTCCTTGAAGCCGCTACTGGCGCCGAAGCCGCCCAAGGTCATTTCGTTCAGCGCGTCTTCCTTGCTCCATCCCTGAATCACCACCCGATACATCGCCGCCATCAGGCCCGTGCGGTCGGAGCCGTGTTTGCAGTGCATCAGCACCGGGCCGTTGGCTTCGGCATCCTGAATCGCGCGCAACGCTGCGAGCACATCGGCGTCATCGACATGGTTGGTGCGATAGGACAATTGCACCTGGTTGATACCGGGTGATTTCAGCCACTTGGCATCGGACTCGGGCAGAAAGTTGATCACCGTACCGATCTTGAGCTTTTCCAATACAGGAACAGCACCGCTATCCGGCAGCGCGCTGCGATAGAGCGTGGGCGTCATCTGATACAGGTTGTATTGATTCCCCACCGGCTGGGCCCATTCCAACGAACGAATGGGCGTGAGCTCTTCGGCCTGGGACGGTGCGGTGGTGAACAGCGCCATGAACACGAGGCTGACGGCAGGCAGCAATTGATTCTTGAACATGCGCGATGTAACCGAATAGGGAAGGGGCTGATGGGGCCCAGATTCGCCTACAGGGGGTCAATGCCGTGTGAGGTACTCGTCAAAGAATCGTGAATAAGCCGGCTCCGGGCAGATTTTTTCGCGCTGAAACGATTTTCCCCAATCCTTAGCCTGCTATCCTTTGTAACTATTGATTGCTGCTGTGTTCTATCCCGTTGGGTCCTTTGGATCCCATTTACTGCCAAAACTATAAGTCGTTCCTCGAAGCGGCTGATAAATCCGTGACCACATGATGAGGTGCCACCATGTCTGATCAAGATCAAGACAACCCCCGGCGTGAGTTTTTACGCAAATCCTTGACCTTGATCCCCGTGGTCACTGTCGCCAGCACGGGCCTGGGCGGTTCGATGCTGATGGCGGTTCCCGAACCGGCTCAAGCCAGCCCGGAGAAGGCGCCCGTCAGCAGCAAGGCCTATGAGCCGAGCTATTTCACTGGCGAGGAATGGGCCTTTATCAACGCGGCCGTTGCGCGCCTGATCCCGGCGGACGACCAGGGCCCAGGCGCCCTGGAAGCCGGTGCGCCGGAATATATCGACCGTCAGATGAACACGCCGTACGCGGCTGGCGCCCTGTGGTTCATGCAAGGCCCGTTCAATGCCGACGCGCCGCCTGAAATGGGCTGGCAGAGCAAATTGGTGCCCAAGGAGATCTATCGCCTGGGCATTGCTGCCACGGATGCCTGGTCGAAAGCGATGAACGGTAAGCTATTTGCCGAGCAAGACAGCGCTACCCAGGAAAAGTTGTTGCAGCGCCTGGAGGCCGGCGACGCGCAGTTCGACAGCGTCCCGCCGAAGATTTTCTTCAATCTGTTGCTGCAAAACACCAAGGAAGGGTTCTTTTGCGACCCGGTCCACGGTGGCAACAAAGGCATGGTCGGCTGGACCATGATCGGCTTCCCCGGCGCCCGCGCCGATTTCATGGATTGGGTTGAACGCAACGAGCAATACCCCTTCCCGGCTGTTTCGATCCGTGGCGAGAGGGCGTAAACGTGGCGACCATCATGAAGAAAGTGGATGCAGTGATTGTCGGCTTTGGCTGGACCGGCGCGATCATGGCCAAGGAGCTGACGGAAGCTGGCCTCAACGTGGTAGCGCTGGAGCGCGGCCCGATGCAGGACACCTACCCGGACGGCAACTATCCCCAGGTCATCGACGAACTGACCTACAGCGTGCGTAAAAAGCTCTTCCAGGACATCTCCAAGGAAACCGTGACCATTCGCCATAGCGTGAATGACGTGGCGATGCCCAACCGCCAACTGGGCGCTTTCCTGCCTGGCAACGGTGTCGGCGGTGCAGGCCTGCACTGGTCCGGCGTGCACTTTCGGGTGGACCCGATCGAGTTGCGCATGCGCAGCCATTACGAAGAGCGCTACGGGAAAAACTTCATTCCCAAGGACATGACCATCCAGGATTTCGGCGTCAGCTATGAAGAGCTGGAACCATTCTTCGACTATGCCGAAAAAGTCTTCGGCACCTCCGGGCAAGCCTGGACGGTGAAGGGCCAGTTGGTGGGCGAAGGCAAGGGCGGCAACCCTTACGCACCGGATCGCTCCAATCACTTCCCGCTGGAATCGCAGAAGAACACCGTCTCTGCACAGCTGTTCCAGAAGGCCGCCACGGCCGTGGGGTACAAGCCCTACAACCTGCCTTCCGCGAATACATCGGGGCCGTACACCAACCCTTACGGCGCCCAGATGGGCCCGTGCAACTTCTGCGGCTTCTGCAGCGGTTATGTCTGCTACATGTATTCCAAGGCTTCGCCGAACGTGAACATCCTGCCGGCCTTGCGCCAGGAACCCAAGTTCGAACTGCGGCCCAATTCCCACGTGCTGAAGGTCAATCTCGACAGCACCAGGAGCAAGGCGACCGGCGTGACGTATGTCGACGCCCAGGGGCGGGAATGCGAGCAGCCGGCGGACCTGGTGATCCTCGGTTCCTTCCAGTTCAACAACGTACGCCTGATGCTGCTGTCGGGCATCGGCAAACCCTACGACCCGATCTCCGGTGAGGGCGTGGTGGGCCGCAACTTCGCCTACCAGAACATGGCCACCATCAAGGCGTTCTTCGACAAGGACGTGCACACCAACAACTTCATCGGTGCCGGCGGCAATGGCGTGGCGGTCGATGACTTCAACGCCGACAACTTCGACCATGGGCCGCACGGCTTTGTGGGCGGCTCGCCGATGTGGGTCAACCAGGCGGGCAGCCGGCCGATTGCGGGCACCTCCAACCCGCCGGGCACGCCGGCCTGGGGCAGTGCGTGGAAGCGCGCCACGGCTGATTACTACACCCATCAGGTGTCGATGGATGCCCATGGCGCCCACCAATCCTACCGTGGCAACTACCTCGACCTGGACCCGGTTTACCGCGATGCCTACGGCCTGCCGCTGCTGCGCATGACCTTCGACTGGCAGGAAAACGACATCAAGATGAACCGCTTCATGGTCGAAAAAATGAGCAAGATCGCCGAAGCGATGAACCCCAAGGCGATTGCCTTGCTGGGCAAAAAGGTGGGCGAGCACTTCAACACCGCGTCCTACCAGACCACCCACCTCAACGGTGGCGCGATCATGGGCACCGACCCGAAAACCAGTGCCTTGAACCGCTACCTGCAGTGCTGGGACGTACACAACGTGTTTGTCCCGGGCGCTTCCGCGTTCCCACAAGGCTTGGGCTACAACCCTACGGGCCTGGTGGCGGCGCTGACCTACTGGTCGGCGCGGGCAATTCGCGAGCAGTACCTGAAAAACCCCGGCCCACTGGTTCAGGCATAAGGAGCGATGACCATGAAAGCATTTGTTATCGCGTCCCTGGCTTTGTTCAGCAGCTGCTCGGTGAGTGCGGCTGAAACCGATCTGGTCAAACAGGGTGAATACCTGGCGCGCGCCGGTGACTGCGTGGCCTGCCACACCGCCAAGGGCGGCAAACCGTTCGCCGGTGGCCTGCCGATGGAAACCCCGATCGGCACCATCTACTCCACCAACATCACCCCGGACAAAACCGGCCTGGGCGACTACAGCTTCGAAGACTTCGACCAGGCCGTGCGCCATGGCGTCGCCAAGAACGGTAGTACGCTTTACCCGGCGATGCCCTACCCGTCTTACGCGCGGGTCAGCGAAAGCGACATGCAGGCGCTGTACGCGTACTTCATGAAGGGCGTGGAGCCGGTGGCGCAGGTGAACAAGGACAGCGACATTCCCTGGCCGTTGAGCATGCGCTGGCCGTTGGCCGGATGGCGCTGGATGTTTGCGCCCAAGGTCGAGGACTACAAGGCCCAGGCGGGCGCCGATCCGGTGATCAGCCGTGGCGCGTATCTGGTGGAAGGCCTCGGCCACTGCGGCGCTTGCCACACACCACGGGCCCTGACCATGCAGGAAAAATCCCTGAGTGCGTCGGATGGCAGCGCTTTCCTGTCCGGCAGTGCGCCGCTGGAAGGCTGGATTGCCAAAAGCCTGCGGGGCGACCACAAGGACGGCCTGGGTAGCTGGAGCGAAGACCAACTGGTGCAATTCCTCAAGACCGGGCGCAGTGATCGCAGCGCGGTGTTTGGCGGCATGAGCGACGTTGTGGTCCACAGCATGCAGTACATGTCGGAAGAGGATCTGACGGCTATCGCCCGTTACCTCAAGAGCTTGCCGGCGGTGGATCCCAAGGATCAGCCGCACCAGTACGACAAGCAGGTCGCCGATGCGCTGTGGAAGGGTGATGACAGCAAGCCGGGTGCCTCGGTGTACATCGACAACTGCGCGGCGTGCCACCGTACCGACGGCCACGGCTACACCCGCGTGTTCCCGGCGCTGGCGGGCAACCCGGTATTGCAGACGGCGGATGCGACGTCGCTGATCAACATCGTGTTGAACGGCGGCACGTTGCCGGCGACGCATACGGCACCTTCGACCTTCACCATGCCGGCGTTTGCCTGGCGGCTGTCGGATCAGGAAGTGGCGGATGTCGTCAGTTTCGTTCGGGACAGTTGGGGTAATAAGGGAGAGACTGTAAAGGCTTCGCAAGTGAAAGACTTGCGAAAAGATGCAGTAACTACCGAAGCTGATCAAACTTCAGAGAAGTAGTGTCAGTTGCCAGGTTTATAGTTTTATATATAAGCCTGGCAACTAGCCGATCAATTATCGAGGGGCGCAGGTTTTTACAAAGCTATTCGCCATGTTCAGGAAGATGGTCTTGTCCTGTTCATCGAAGTCGCCGTCGTTATCCAGGTCGGTGGTGGAGGATGTGGTGTCGTAGTGCCCGTCCCTGTTGGAGGAAGAGGCATACATGGCGTAGGACAGTTTACCGTCGGTAAAGCGCTCCATTAATACTTCCGGGCTGTTATCTTTTTCAAAGTCTTCGCATGTAAAGCGTAGTTCATCCTGAGACATAAATATCCTGTAGGTGGTAATGAGTTAAGTTGTGATCATAGCGATGTGTTAATAACTTTATCCATGTCACATATGTCGCGATTTATTTCTTGTTTGGTTACATGTAGGAAGGTGTCATTCCGTTCGTGCGAAGGTCGATGCTAGACCGCGCCGCCCAGTGGTGCTGGTGAAAAGCGATCTTCTCGAATACTGTATATGGATACAGTTTATGAGGTCTGACTATGAATGTCCCTTTGCCGCCTCGCGGGCGCGGCACGGCCACCAACCTGCACAACCGTTTTGCGCCCACCGTCAGCGTGGCGGAAGACGACGGTTGGTATCAGGAAGTGCCACAGACCCAGGGCACCGAAGTCCGTATCGAAACCGCGAAAACCATCATTACCCGCAACAGCTCGCCGGATATCCCGTTTGACCGGGCGATCAACCCGTATCGCGGCTGCGAGCATGGTTGTATCTACTGCTATGCGCGGCCCAGCCACGCGTATTGGGACCTGTCGCCGGGGCTGGACTTCGAAACCAAGCTGATCGCCAAGACCAACGCCGCCGACGTGCTTGAGCAGCAACTGTCGAAACCGGGCTACACCTGCGCGCCGATCAACCTGGGCTCCAACACCGACCCGTACCAGCCCATCGAGCGCGAGTACAAGATCACCCGGCAAACCCTCGAAGTGCTGCTGCGCTACCGTCATCCGGTGACGATCATTACCAAGGGCTCGCTGATCCTGCGGGACCTCGACCTGCTGACCGAGCTGGCGCAGCAGCGGCTGGTGGCGGTGATGATCAGCCTCACCAGCCTGGACGATGAACTCAAGCGCATCCTCGAACCGCGCACGGCTGCACCCAAGGCCCGGCTGCGGGCGATCCGGGTGATGCGTGAGGCGGGGATCCCGGTGGGCGTGCTGTGTTCGCCGATGATCCCGATGATCAACGACAGCGAGCTGGAAAGCCTGCTGGCCGAAGCTCATGCCGCGGGGGCACAAAGCGCGGCGTACATGATGCTGCGTTTGCCTCTGGAGGTGGCGCCGCTGTTTGAGGAATGGCTGGCGGCCCATTACCCGCAGCGCGCGGCCCATGTGATGAGCCTGGTGCGGCAGGTGCGCGGCGGTGAGGTCTACGACAGCCGCTTCGGTGTACGCATGCGTGGCGAAGGGCCGTTTGCCGATTTGCTGGCGCAACGTTTCGCCAAGGCGATCAAACGATTGGGGCTCAACCGGCGGGAAGGGTTTAATCTGGATTGCACGGCGTTTTGTCCGCCGGGCAGACAGATGGCATTATTGTAAACTGCTGGATAAGCGTACTTTTCTGTAGGAATAGTCGCGTTTTGATATCACTGAAAGCCCCGATCTAGAGCGGCTCATTCAGTTTGAGTTAAGTTTCGGCGGGTACCTTGTTCATCGAGTGACTAATGAGTCGGCGCTTCAGTTTGGGCGCCGGCCGCACTGGAAAACTCCCCTGCTCCAACCAAGAGGATGAATTATGAGTGACAAGGATAAACAGCCGTTGGCTGCGTCGGCTTCAGCCCCTCACGAGGCGGAATCCGCCGATGCAGCGCTGCAGCACATCGTTGAAGGCTTTTTGCATTTCCATAACGAGATCTTCCCCCAGCAGGAAGAGCTCTTCAAAAAACTCGCCACGGCCCAGAGCCCGCGGGCGATGTTCATTACCTGCGCCGACTCGCGCATTGTTCCCGAGCTGATCACCCATAGCTCCCCTGGGGATTTGTTCGTGACCCGTAACGTCGGTAACGTCGTGCCGCCTTATGGGCAGATGAACGGCGGTGTTTCAACGGCTATCGAGTACGCGGTACTGGCCCTTGGTGTGCAGCACATCATCATTTGCGGCCACTCCGACTGCGGCGCCATGCGCGCGGTGCTCAACCCCCAAAGCCTGGAAAAAATGCCCACGGTAAAGGCCTGGCTGCGCCACGCCGAGGTCGCCAAGACCATGGTCCAGGACAACTGCGATTGCGCCAACGAACACGAAAGCATGCACGTGCTGACCGAAGAAAACGTGATCGCCCAACTGCAGCACCTGCGCACTCATCCCTCCGTGGCCTCGCGCATGGCCAACGGGCATTTGTTTATCCATGGCTGGGTCTACGACATCGAGACCAGCGAAATCAGGGCCTACGATGCGGATCAGGCAGCGTTCCTGCCCTTGAACGGTACCCAGCCGATTCCATCCGCGACGCCTAAAGCGCGCTTCTAAAACAATCCCCTGTCGGGTAACGCGATGGCTGCCGTTCGAGCAGCCAGGCCTTGCCACGCCCGGCGAATGCCTCGGGAGAGTCATTATGCGTGCTGCTCAATTGAAAGCTGTGCTGCCACGGGAGCTGCTGGCTTCCGTGGTTGTGTTTCTGGTCGCCCTGCCGCTGTGCATGGGGATCGCCATCGCGTCCGGAATGCCTCCGGCCAAAGGCTTGATCACCGGCATCATCGGTGGCCTGGTGGTCGGTTGGCTGGCGGGGTCGCCGTTGCAAGTCAGCGGTCCGGCGGCAGGTTTGGCGGTGTTGGTGTTCGAACTGGTTCGCCAGCATGGCATGGCCATGCTCGGGCCGATCCTGTTGCTGGCGGGCTTCCTGCAATTGGTGGCCGGGCGTTTGCGCCTGGGCTGCTGGTTCCGCGTGACTGCGCCTGCAGTGGTGTACGGGATGCTGGCGGGGATCGGGGTGCTGATTGTCCTGTCGCAAGTACACGTGATGCTCGACGGTGTGCCAAAGCCCTCGGGGCTGGATAACCTTGCCGGCTTCCCTGCGGCACTGATCCAGGCGATCCCCACATTGGGCGGCGGGCTCGGCTGGCAGGCCGGTTTGCTCGGGCTGTCGACGATTATGGTGATGTGGCTGTGGGACAAGTTCCGCCCGCAAAAGCTGCGCTTCGTCCCCGGCGCCCTGCTCGGCGTGGGTTTGGCGACAGTCACCAGCCTGGTGCTGGCGTTGCAGGTCAAGCGGGTGGAGGTGCCGGAAAATCTCGCGGATGCCATCGATTGGCTGCGCCCCAGCGACCTGCTTAACCTGGCGGATCCCAATCTGTTGATCGCGGCCTTCGCCGTGGCATTTATCGCCAGCGCTGAAACGCTGCTTTCGGCGGCGGCAGTCGACCGTATGCACAGTGGCCAGCGTTCCGACTTCGACAAGGAATTGTCGGCACAAGGCGTGGGCAACATGCTGTGTGGCCTGGTCGGCGCCCTGCCGATGACCGGTGTGATCGTGCGCAGTTCGGCCAACGTCCAGGCCGGCGCTACCACGCGTTTGTCGGCGATGTTCCACGGCTTGTGGCTGCTGGCGTTCGTGCTGTTGCTGTCCAGTGTGCTGCAAAGCATTCCGGTGGCAAGCCTGGCGGGTGTGCTGGTGTACACCGGGATCAAGCTCGTGGACATGAAGGCGTTTCGTGGCCTGGCGCGCTACGGGCGAATGCCGATGTTTACCTACGCGGCGACGGCGCTGGCGATCATCTTTACCGACCTGCTGACGGGTGTGTTGGTGGGCTTCGGGTTGACGCTGGTGAAGCTGGCGTTCAAGGCCTCACGCTTGAAGATAAGCCTGATCGACCTGCCGCAGGAGGGCGAGATGGAGCTGCGATTGACGGGGGCCGGGACCTTTCTCAAGGTGCCTGCATTGACCCAGGTGCTGTCGACGGTGCCCGCCGGGACCACCTTGCATGTGCCGCTCAGTAACCTGAGTTATATCGACCACTCCTGCCTTGAACTATTGGAGGAATGGGGTCGGGCCAATGCGGCCAAGGGCTCGAAGCTGATGATCGAGGCGCGGGGGTTGAAGCGCAGGTTGGAGGGGCGGGTAAGAACGACGACCGGAATAGGCTCGGCGCCGTCTGTTGGCTGACGAAACCGGATCAAAATGTGGGAGCGGGCTTGCTCGCGAAGGCGCAGTGTCAGTCACTGAATGTGTTTCTGATACACCGCTTTCGCGAGCAAGCCCGCTCCCACATTGGATCTTTGCAAGCCGGCAAATCTAAGCTGGCTGGTCCAGCTCAAGACCCACGCCCAACTGCCGCGACAGGCACGGCCAGCGCTTCCACGCCGCTTCCGTGTCCGGGCTCTTGAGCTTGTCGCGGTAGGCTTCGACCGACTCCAGCGCAAAACTCTCTTCGTTAAGCATCTCATCCACCGCGTGGTGCACCGCCTCATCCAGCTGATTGGCAAACGCCTCGCCGATCAATTGGTGGGCAATCACGTTCGCCACAGTGGTATCCAGCGGAATCAACGGCTGGCCGAAGTGCTTGATATACAGATCGTTGACCTCTTCCACCAGGCGATGCGCCAGGTAAGCCTCATCCAGCAAACCGTCCAGGCCTTCATGCCCGGCCAGGATCGCCGGCGGCTGCAGGAAGAAATGCTCGGCGATTTTCAGCACCGGTTTGATCTGGCTTTCAATACCGGCTTCGCGGGCGACATCGTTGGCCGCGTCCAGCAGATCGGGGACCTGGTCGATGTAGGCGCTTACAAAACGCGTCATCACGCCCTTGGCGTCGACGTCAGGCACGGAAATCGCCGGGTGCAGGTGCGGTAACTGGACTTCCAGCTGCTGAGCAAGCTGGCCAGTGCTGGATTCGTGTTGATGGGCACGGGAAATCTGCTCGCGCAATGCGGCGGTGTTCATGAAAGCTCCAGTGATGCAGGCGTAGGAAATAGGGAGAGCATAAGGTAGCTCGTTTATACGAGAGCCTAAGACGCATTTGTCATAATTATTTCATGGTTATGCGCTGGCGTTATATCAAATTGCCATCGTTCGTCGGATAACGCGCGCCACCGGTCCTGTTGTGTGGTCCGTTTCCTCATTTTCGTTCATTTGCCCGTTCACATTGCGGGGTGGCGGTCGCTGTCTATACTCGATTTTGTACGCAATTAGCTGATGACGCCCGACTGCATGAGCAGGCAAGGCCTGGCGGTTGTAAGCAGTATGGAAGCCGCTCCCTTGGCCGCAGGTGCAAACCGGCGGGATAACAAGAATGATAAGGGGAACCCGCAATGACGCGACATCCACATGTTTGGATGGGCCTCCTGTTGTGGTCAGTATTCGGCCAGGCGCAAGCCGCCTGGACAACGAATATGGCGCCAGGGGCCACTGAAGTCAGTCACGCCGTGTTTGACCTGCACATGACCATTTTCTGGATTTGTGTGGCGATTGGCATCGTCGTGTTTGGCGCGATGTTCTGGTCGATGATCGTTCACCGGCGCTCCACGGGACAGGTGGCAGCCAAGTTCCACGAGAGTACGACGGTGGAGATTCTCTGGACCGTGGTGCCCTTGCTGATCCTGGTGGCGATGGCCATTCCGGCCACCAAGACGCTGATCAACATCTACGACAGCACTGAGTCGGATATCGATATCCAGGTCACCGGCTACCAGTGGAAGTGGCATTACAAATACCTGGGCCAGGATGTCGAGTTCTTCAGCAACCTGGCCACGCCCGCCGAGCAGATCCATAACCAGGCCGTCAAAGGCGAGCATTACCTGTTGGAAGTCGACCAGCCGCTGGTGTTGCCGGTGGGCGCCAAGGTGCGTTTCCTGGTGACCGCTGCGGACGTGATTCACTCCTGGTGGGTGCCGGCGTTTGCGGTGAAGCGTGATGCGATTCCCGGCTTCGTCAACGAGGCCTGGACCCGCATCGAAAAGCCCGGCATCTATCGCGGCCAGTGCGCTGAACTGTGCGGCAAGGACCACGGCTTCATGCCCATCGTGGTGGAGGTCAAATCCAAGGCCGACTACGACACCTGGCTCGGCGAGCGTAAGGAAGAGGCCGCCAAGCTCAAGGAGCTGACCTCCAAGGAATGGACCCTGGATGAGCTGGTGGCTCGTGGCGACAAGATCTACCACACCACCTGCGTCGCCTGTCACCAGGCCGAAGGCCAGGGCCTGCCGCCGATGTTCCCGGCGCTCAAGGGCTCGCCGATTGCCACCGGGCCCAAGGAAGACCACCTGCACCGCGTGTACTTCGGCAAGCCCGGCACCGCCATGGCGGCGTTCGGCAAGCAACTGTCGGAAGTCGATATCGCGGCGGTCGTGACCTATGAACGTAACGCCTGGGGCAACAACAAAGGCGACATGGTCACACCTAAAGACGTGCTGGCTCTGAAACAGGCGGAAAGCAAATGACTTCCTTCATTGCATATTCCCTGAACCGTCCCGCCCACTCGTTCGCAGGAGAAAGGCCATGAGCGCTGTGATCGATGACCACGGTCATGCCGGTGACCACGCTCACGGCCCCGCCAAGGGCCTGATGCGTTGGGTACTGACCACCAACCACAAAGACATCGGCACGATGTACCTGTGGTTCAGCTTCTGCATGTTCCTGCTTGGTGGCTCGTTTGCCATGGTGATCCGTGCCGAGCTGTTCCAGCCGGGTTTGCAGATCGTCGAGCCGGCGTTCTTCAATCAGATGACCACCATGCACGGCCTGGTGATGGTGTTCGGTGCGGTGATGCCAGCGTTTGTCGGCCTGGCCAACTGGATGATTCCGTTGATGATCGGCGCGCCCGACATGGCCCTGCCGCGCATGAACAACTTCAGTTTCTGGCTGTTGCCGGCGGCGTTCCTGATGCTGGTTTCCACCCTGTTCATGCCCGGCGGCGGGCCGAACTTCGGCTGGACCTTCTACGCCCCGCTCTCCACCACCTACGCGCCGGAAAGCGTGACGTTCTTCATCTTCGCCATCCACTTGATGGGCATCAGTTCGATCATGGGCGCGATCAACGTGGTCGCCACCATCCTCAACCTGCGCGCTCCCGGCATGACGTTGATGAAAATGCCGCTGTTCGTCTGGACCTGGCTGATCACAGCCTTCCTGCTGATCGCGGTGATGCCGGTGCTGGCGGGCTGCGTGACCATGATGCTGATGGACATCCACTTCGGCACCAGCTTCTTCAGTGCCGCCGGTGGCGGTGACCCGGTGCTGTTCCAGCATGTGTTCTGGTTCTTCGGCCACCCCGAGGTGTACATCATGATCCTGCCGGCGTTCGGTGCCGTCAGCTCGATCATCCCGACCTTCTCGCGCAAGCCGCTGTTCGGCTACACCTCGATGGTGTACGCCACGGCGAGCATCGCGTTCCTGTCGTTCATCGTGTGGGCGCACCACATGTTCGTGGTGGGCATCCCGCTGGTGGGCGAGCTGTTCTTCATGTACGCCACGCTGCTGATCGCGGTGCCCACGGGCGTGAAAGTGTTCAACTGGGTCAGCACCATGTGGCAAGGCTCGCTGACCTTCGAGACGCCGATGCTGTTCGCGGTGGCCTTCGTGATTCTGTTCACCATCGGTGGTTTCTCCGGGCTGATGCTGGCCATCGCCCCGGCGGACTTCCAGTACCACGACACCTACTTCGTGGTGGCGCACTTCCATTACGTACTGGTGCCTGGGGCGATCTTCGGGATCTTCGCCTCGGCCTACTACTGGCTGCCGAAATGGACCGGCCACATGTACGACGAAACCCTGGGCAAGCTGCACTTCTGGCTGTCGTTCGTGGGGATGAACATGGCGTTCTTCCCGATGCACTTCGTAGGGCTTGCCGGCATGCCGCGTCGGGTGCCGGACTACAACCTGCAGTTCGCCGACTTCAACATGGTCTCCTCCATCGGTGCCTTCACCTTTGGCGCGACGCAGATCTTCTTCCTGTTCATCGTCATCAAGTGCATCCGTGGCGGCCCGCCTGCGCCGGCCAAGCCGTGGGATGGCGCCGAAGGGCTGGAGTGGAGCATTCCTTCGCCCGCGCCGTACCACACCTTCACCACGCCACCGGAGGTCAAATGAACACCTCCCTATCCTGTGGGAGCTGGCTTGCCTGCGATGGCATCACTTCGGTGTACCTGAACGACCGAGTTGCCAGCATCGCAGGCAAGCCAGCGCCCACAGAAAGGCCATTCGCAGAACATTCATTCGCAGGTGGCCGCCATGCTTGAGTCCGTGCCTATCAAGCGCCTGGTCACGCGCCTGCTGATCCTGGTGGTGGCGATGTTCGCCTTCGGGTTTGCCCTGGTGCCGATCTACGACGTGATGTGCAAGGCGTTCGGCATCAATGGCAAGACCGCCGGGCAGTACGAAGGCGAGCAGGTGGTGGACCCGACGCGGCAGGTGCGGGTGCAGTTCCTGTCCACCAATGCCATCGATATGGTCTGGGAATTCCACTCCAAGGCCGACGAGGTGGTGGTCAATCCCGGCGCAGTCACCGAGATGCTGTTCGTGGCCTACAACCCCACCGACAAGGCGATGACCGCCCAGGCGGTGCCGAGCATTTCGCCGGCCGAGGCGGCGATGTACTTCCACAAGACCGAGTGTTTTTGCTTCACCCAGCAAGTGCTACAGCCAGGTCAGCGCATAGAGATGCCGGTGCGCTTCATTGTCGACCGCGACATGCCCAAGGATGTGAAGCATTTGACCCTGGCGTACACGCTGTTCGATATCACCGCGCGCCAACCGCCCGTGGCTGTCCATACCGGCGGCTAGGCGTTGCTTGCGGGCTCGATTAGGAGAACGAATACATGTCGACTCATGATACGTACTACGTACCAGCGCAAAGCAAATGGCCAATAATTGCTACGTTGGGGATGCTGATCACGGTGTTCGGATTGGCGACCTGGTTCAACGATTTGAAGGCCGCGCGCCCGGAATCCCACGGCCCGCTGATCTTTTTCGTCGGTGGCTTGCTGCTGGCCTACATGATGTTTGGCTGGTTCGGCGCGGTGATCAAGGAAAGCCGCGCCGGTTTGTACAGTTCACAGATGGACCGCTCCTTTCGCTGGGGCATGACCTGGTTCATCTTTTCCGAAGTGATGTTCTTCATCGCTTTTTTCGGTGCGCTGTTTTATGTGCGGCACATGTCGGCGCCGTGGTTGGCGGGCGAAGGCCACAAGGGCATCGCGCACATGCTGTGGCCGAACTTTGAATTTGCCTGGCCGCTGCTGAACAATCCCGACCCGAAAATGTTTCCGGCGCCCAAGGGCACCATCAGCCCGTGGGGCTTGCCGCTGATCAACACGATCTTGCTGGTCAGCTCCAGCGTGACCATCACTATCGCCCACCATGCCTTGCGCAAAGGCCATCGCGGCGCACTGAAGATCTGGCTGGCGATCACCGTGTTGCTGGGTTGGGCGTTTCTCGGGTTTCAGGCCGAGGAATACATCCATGCCTATAAGGAGTTGGGCCTGACCCTGGGTTCCGGCGTGTACGGCGCGACCTTCTTCATGCTCACCGGCTTCCACGGTGCCCACGTGACCATCGGCACGATCATTTTGTTTGTGATGCTGATGCGCATCCTGAAGGGGCATTTCAACAACGAACACCAGTTCGGGTTCGAGGCGGCCAGTTGGTATTGGCACTTTGTGGACGTGGTGTGGATCGGGCTGTTTTTCTTCGTTTACGTGCTTTGAGGTGTTTCACCAGGGCGCATGAGATACCAGCTGGCCGCTGAAGAAACCCCAGGTGATCAACCCCAGGGTGATCACGGCCAGCACCACACGCACGGTCAAGGCAGTGACGAGGCGGTTGGAGTTGCCCTCGTCCTTGACCAGGAAGAACAAGCCACTGAACAGGCTCACGACGGTAGCAATCAGCATCAGGGCAATGGCTGCTTTGAGCATGGTGGGCTCCGGGGCTCTTTTTTGGAGGGGGCGAGCAATGAGATTCAGTATAGCCAGCGCAGCACCGACCTCTGCGGCAATGCCATGAAACCCTTTCGCCCCGGTATTGCGCCGACGCTGGTGGTACTCGTGCTGCTGCCGTTACTGGTATTTCTCGGCTTTTGGCAGCTGTCTCGCGGTCACGAAAAACAGGCGCTGCTGGACACTTACGCCGAGCGCCGCGCTGCCGAGCCCATGAGCAGTACGCAACTGCAGGCCACCGAAGATCCGGCGTTCCGTCGTGTGCATCTGCGCGGGCAGTTCGATGCCGAGCACAGCGTGTTGCTGGATAACCGCTTTCGCGACGGCAAGGTCGGTGTGGAGCTACTGCAACCTTTCCATGATCAGGCCAGCGGCGAGTGGCTGTTGCTCAATCGTGGCTGGCTGCCCTGGCCGGACCGCCGTGCACCACCGGTTTTCACCACTCCCGAACAACTGCTGAATCTCGATGCCTGGGTCTATGTGGCGCCTGGCGAGACCTTCCAGTTGCATGCCGATCCGGCGGGCGCACAGTGGCCACGATTGCTGACCGCGCTGCATCCCGAGGCGTTGTGGGCCGAGTTGGGTCGCAGCGGATTCGCCCATGAAGTGCGGGCTGAAGCGGGCCCTGGCACTTTCGAAACCAGCTGGCCCGTGGTCGCCATGGGCCCGGAAAAACACCTGGGCTATGCCGTGCAGTGGTTCGCCATGGCGGTGGCGCTGTTCGGCCTTTACCTCTACCTCGGATGGCACAACACAAAAAAGGAGAAGCGCCATGGGAGCGGCCATGAATCCACTCAACATGTCTGACACGCCGGCAGCGCTCAATCGGCGCAAGGGCCGCTGGCAACTGATCCTGATCCTGCTGATGGTGGTCGGCCCGATGGTGCTCGCCACCTTTATGTACAAATTGCAGTTCTGGGTGCCGGACAGCCGCAGTTACCACGGCGAGATGATCGGCAATGGCCAGACCCGTGCCGACATTGGCGTGCAGGCTGACGAAGACCGCTGGCAACTGCTGGTCACCGCGCCCACCGCCTGCGCCGCCGACTGCCAGCAACTGGTGTACCTCGCACGCCAACTCCAGATCGGCCTGGGCCGTGATGCCTCCCGCGCCAGCCACGCCCTGGCTAGTGCGCAGCCGGTCAGCACCGCGTATGACGCCAAACTCAAGGCCGAATACCCGCAACTGCAACGCTATTCCCTGGACCTGTCGACCTTCAACAAAGACGCCGCCGCCCAAGGCAGCGGCGATGCCCAGCTGTGGATCGTCGACCCCCACGGCAACCTGGTGCTGCGCTACGACGCCCGGGTCAAGGGCAAGGACCTGCTCAACGACCTGCGCCTGCTGCTGAAACTGTCGAACATCGGATAAGGACACCGTCATGGCCAAACCTGGATTTCGCCTCGCGCTGTTTGCCACCCTGCTGGCCCTGATCGTGGTGCTGCTGGGCGCCTATACCCGCCTCACCCACGCGGGCCTCGGTTGCCCGGACTGGCCGGGTTGTTATGGCTTTATCAGCGTGCCAAAAAGCGAAGCCCAGCTGGCCCATGCCGAACTGCATTACCCGGACACGCCGGTCGAGGCGGACAAGGGCTGGAACGAGATGACCCACCGTTACTTCGCCGGCACCCTCGGGCTGTTGATCGTGCTGCTGGCGGCGCGCGCCTGGACCCATCGGCATCATCCGGGCCAGCCGTTAAAGCTGCCGTTGTTCCTGTTGGCGGTGGTGTTCGCCCAGGCAGCGTTTGGCATGTGGACGGTGACGCTGAAGCTCTGGCCGCAAGTGGTCACCGGGCATTTATTGGGCGGGTTTGCGACGTTGAGCCTGCTCTTCTTGCTGACGCTGCGATTGTCCGGCGTATTGCCGGCGCTGATCGTGCCCAGGCGTTTGCAGTATTGGGCGACGGCCGGGCTGGTGCTGGTGATCGGCCAGATCGCGCTGGGTGGATGGGTCAGCTCCAACTACGCAGCCGTGGCGTGTATCGACCTGCCGACCTGTCACGGGCAATGGTGGCCGGCGGCGGATTTCGCCAATGGCTTTCACCTCACCCAGCATATCGGCCCCAATTACCTCGGCGGGCAACTGGACAGTGATGCGCGCACGGCGATTCACCTCACCCACCGGATTGGCGCGCTGCTGGTCACTGTCGTGTTGCTGGGCCTGGCCTGGCAGCTCAAGGTGGTCGGCATGACCCGCCTGGCGGGCCTGTTGCTGATCGCCCTGACGGCGCAACTCTGCCTGGGCCTGAGTAACGTGTACTTCCACCTGCCGCTGCCGGTTGCGGTCGCGCATAACGCCGGCGGCGCGGCGTTGCTGCTGACGCTGGTGCTGGTCAATTACCACGCCCGCACCAGCCTGGTTCGGGTGCGACATCAGTTGCCGTTCGGCTGGCGCTTCAGCCCGCGTAAACACGTGTCGGGCCTCATAACCATTAAAGGAGAGATGCCATGGCGACCTTGATCAGCGAGCGTCACAGCCAGGCGATCTGGCGTGACTATCTGGAGCTGACCAAGCCAAAAGTGGTGGTGCTGATGCTCATCACCTCGCTGGTGGGCATGTTCCTCGCCACCCGCGCCGGGGTACCGTGGCCGGTGCTGATTTTCGGCAACCTGGGGATCGCGCTGTGTGCCGGCGGCGCGGCGGCGGTCAACCATGTGGTGGACCGGCGCATCGATGCGCTGATGGCGCGTACCCATAAGCGCCCGCTGGCGGAAGGGCGCGTATCGCCTGTGGCGGCGCTTGTTTTTGCGATGGTGCTGGCGGTGGCCGGGCTGGCGCTGTTGCTGGCGTTCACCAATCCGCTGGCCGCCTGGCTGACGCTGGCTTCACTGTTGGGCTACGCCGTGATCTACACCGGTTTTCTCAAGCGTGCGACGCCGCAGAACATCGTCATCGGTGGGCTGGCTGGCGCCGCGCCGCCGTTGCTGGGTTGGGTTGCCGTCACTGGCCACGTCAGCGCCGAGCCGTTGCTGCTGGTGCTGATCATCTTCGCCTGGACCCCGCCGCACTTCTGGGCCCTGGCGATTCACCGCAAGGAGGAATACGCCAAGGCCGACATCCCGATGCTGCCCGTGACCCACGGCGAGCACTACACCAAGGTGCATATCCTGCTCTACACCTTCGCCTTGCTGGCGGTCAGCCTGATGCCCTATGTCATCCACATGAGCGGCATGCTGTACCTGGTGTGCGCACTGGTTCTGGGCGGGCGCTTTCTGCAATGGGCCTGGGTGCTGTACCGTGGCAGTCGGCCGCACGCGGCGATCAACACCTTCAAGTACTCTATCGGGTACCTGTTCATGCTGTTTATCGCCCTGCTCGTAGACCATTACCTATTGTTGAACCTATGACTCGAACTCAAAAAACTGTCTTCATTCTGGTGGCCATTGTCGCGTTGATCATGGGCCTGACCGTCAACAAAGTACTGAGTGGCAAAGGCCAGGGCGACCCGACGGCCTTGATCGATGCCGGCATCATCCTGCTGCCGCAAAGCCGCCAGTTGCCGCCGGTGACCATGACCAACCAGGACGGCCAGCCGGTGGTGGTCAACGAGCTGAAAGGCAAGTGGAGCGTGCTGTTCTTCGGCTACACCTTCTGCCCGGACATCTGTCCGACCACCCTCGCCCAGCTGCGGCAGATCAAGAGCGAGCTGCCCAAGGACGTTGTGGATAAGTTGCAGGTGATTTTGGTCAGCGTTGACCCGAACCGCGATACACCGGCGCAGCTCAAGCAGTACCTGGGCTACTTCGATCCACAGTTCGAGGGCTTGACCGGTGCGAATGTGGACGATGTGCAGAAGGTTTCGAATGCGGTGAGCATTCCGTTTATTCCGGCAGACACCAGCAAGCCCAACTACACTGTCGACCACAGCGGCAACCTTGCGCTGATCGGTCCGGATGGAACGCAACGCGGGTTTATCCGGGCGCCGTTGAACAACCAGAAGCTGGTGGCGCAGTTCCCGGGGTTGTTGCAGCGTAAATAAGCTTGCCGACCATTTTCTGAGCGACACAAATCAAATGTGGGAGCGGGCTTGCTCGCGAAGGCGGTGTGTCAGTCAACAGATGTATCGACTGAACCACCGCCTTCGCGAGCAAGCCCGCTCCCACATTGGTTTGGATCGTTCCCACGCTCTGCGTGGGAATGCCCCACTGGACGCTCTGCGTCCGCTTTTTCGATCGGGGTTTCGGCCTTGGATCAGAACGCCGGCAGGATCGCGCCTTTGTACTTCTCAAGAATGAACGCTTTCACTTCCGGGGTGTGCAGGGCTGCTACCAGCTTCTTCACCGCGTCCGAATCCTTGTTGTCTTCGCGGGTCACCAGGATGTTCACGTAAGGCGAGTCGTTGCCTTCAATCACCAGTGCGTCCTTGGACGGGTCCAGCTTGGCTTCCAGGGCGTAGTTGGTGTTGATCAGCGCCAGGTCGACCTGGGTCAGCACGCGCGGCAGGGTGGCGGCTTCCAGTTCGCGGAATTTCAGACCTTTCGGGTTTTCAGTGATGTCCTTGATGGTCGACAGGATGTTGGTCGGGTCCTTCAGGGTGATCAGGTTGTGCTTGGCCAGCAGCAACAGCGCACGGCCGCCGTTGGTGGCGTCGTTCGGGATCACGACGTTGGCGCCGCTTGGCAGGTCTTCCAGCTTCTTGTACTTGCTGGAGTAGGCGCCCAGAGGCTCCAGGTGCACAGCGCCAACGCTCACCAGGTGAGTGCCCTTGGCTTTGTTGAACTCATCCAGGTACGGCTGGTGCTGGAAGAAGTTGGCGTCCAGGCGCTTTTCGGCTACCTGTACGTTTGGCTGAACGTAGTCGGTGAAGACTTTGACCTGCAGGTCCACGCCTTCCTTGGCCAGAGCCGGCTTCACGAATTCGAGGATTTCAGCGTGCGGCACCGGGGACGCGGCCACGGTGAGGGTTTCGGCGGCGTGGGCGGAGAACGCGGCAACGGCGGCGAAAGCAACCAGTAGTTTTTTCATTCAACAAGCTCCTTGTTCGGGAATTGGCCGGCTTAACGCCGGCAATAGCCGTTATTTTCGAGAAAAGTGCACCACCAGCTTGTCGCCGACGGTTTGCAGAATTTGTACCAGGATCAGCAGCAGCACCACGGTGACCACCATCACGTCGGTCTGGAAGCGCTGATAACCGAAGCGGATCGCCAAGTCACCCAGGCCACCGGCACCCACTACACCGGCCATGGCCGTGTAGGAAACCAGTGTAATCGCCGTCACCGTAATCGCCGCGAAGATGCCGGGGCGGGCTTCGGGCAGCAACGCGTTGGTAATGATCTGGCGAGTGGTCGCGCCCATGGCCTGGGTCGCTTCGATAATCCCGCGGTCCACTTCACGCAGCGCGGTTTCCACCAGGCGCGCAAAGAACGGCGTGGCACCCACCACCAGTGGCGGAATTGCACCGGCAACACCCAGCGAGGTGCCGGTGATCAGCACCGTGAACGGGATCATTACGATCAACAGGATAATGAACGGCAGCGAACGCAGGATGTTCACCACCAGCGACAACAGCGCATAAACATTCTTTTGCTCGAACAGCTGACGCGGGCTGCACAGGAACAGCAGCACGCCCAACGGCAAGCCCAGCAATACGGTGAACAGCAGCGAGCCGAACAGCATGGTCATGGTGTCGCCGGTGGCGAGCAGGATTTCCGACCAGTCGATGTTCGAGAAAAAGCTCAAGAGGATTTCCATTAGCGCAGCACCTCCATATGGACGTCTGCCGCGGTGAAGGCGGCGAAGGCGGCCTCCATGTCACCGCCGGTGACGGCGAGGGTCAGTTGCCCGTAGGGAATGTCTTTGATGCGGTCGATACGACCGGCGAGGATGCTGTAGTCCACACCCGTGTCGCGGGCGACGGTACCCAGCAGCGGCGCGTAGGTCGCTTCGCCCTGGAACGTCAGTCGCACGATGCGCCCCGGTACATGGGCGAAGTCATCACGCTGTTCGCCTTCGTCGACTTGCTCGGATTCCTGCACGAAGCGCTTGGTGGTCGGGTGCTTGGGGTGCAGGAATACGTCGGCGACGGTGCCTTGCTCGACGATCACGCCGGCGTCCATCACGGCCACGTGGTCGCACACGCGGCGGATCACGTCCATTTCATGAGTGATCAGCACGATAGTCAGCTTCAGCTCGCGGTTGATCTCGGCCAGCAGTTGCAGGACCGAGGCCGTGGTCTGCGGGTCGAGGGCGCTGGTGGCTTCGTCGCACAGCAGGATTTTCGGCTTGGTGGCCAGGGCGCGGGCGATGCCGACGCGCTGCTTCTGGCCGCCAGACAACTGCGCCGGGTACTTCTTGGCATGGTCGGACAGGCCGACCCGCGCCAGCAATTCGGCCACGCGCAGGTCGATTTCCTTGCGGGAAAGTTCGCCCGCGAGGGTCAGCGGCAGCGCCACGTTGTCGGCAACGGTCTTGGATGCCAGCAGGTTGAAGTGCTGGAAGATCATCCCGACCTGTTGCCGGAAACGGCGCAGGCCGTTGGCGTCGAGGGCGGTGACTTCTTCGTCATCGACCTTGATCTGGCCGCCGCTGGGTTGCTCCAGGCGGTTGATCAGACGCAGCAAAGTACTTTTTCCCGCACCGGAATGGCCGATCAGACCAAACACCTGGCCATTTTCGACGCGCAGGTTGGTGGGATGCAGTGCGGGGATATCCTTACCGGCGACCCGGTAGGTTTTATGGACGTTATGAAACTCGATCACGTAGCGAACCTTGTGGGGCGCATTAAAAAGGGATCAGCGGTTAGCCGGGCGCGCATTTTAGCCTGTCCGTATAGCGTTTCTTAGCATTTATTTCTCATCCGACCAGCGATTTGGCAATAACGCGATCAAAGGTCATAAAAAAGGAACGGTACAAAACCGTGTCAGTCACTACATAAGCAACTCGAAACTCCCAGGTGCCGTGCCTGGGGTTTTGCTCAAGAAGAGCCGGGGATCGCTCTGGCCTACGCAAACGAGGAGTTTTTGTCTGATGAGTACTAAAAAGCCAGTTACCCCGCCCAAGAGCGAACTTGCGGGCACCGACACTCTGGACCGTGGCAACACCAACGCCAAGCTGCAAAGCCTGGAAACATTCCGCTCCGACGCGACGGGCCAGGCACTGCGCACCAACCAGGGCGTGAAGGTTTCCGATAACCAGAACAGCTTGAAGGTCGGCTCCCGTGGCCCATCGCTGCTGGAAGACTTCATCATGCGTGAAAAAATCACGCACTTTGACCATGAGCGGATCCCGGAACGTATCGTTCATGCTCGGGGTACCGGTGCCCATGGTTATTTCCAGACCTATGAAAATCATTCGGCGCTGAGCAAGGCCGGGTTCCTGCGTAACCCGGAACATAAAACCCCGGTATTTGCGCGCTTCTCCACGGTTCAGGGCCCACGCGGCTCCGGCGATACCGTGCGTGACGTGCGTGGGTTTGCTGTGAAGTTCTTCACCGACGAAGGCAACTTCGACCTGGTGGGCAACAACATGCCGGTGTTTTTCATTCAGGACGCGATCAAGTTTCCTGACTTCGTGCATGCGGTAAAACCTGAGCCCCACAACGAGATTCCTACCGGCGGCTCGGCCCACGATACGTTCTGGGATTTTGTCTCGCTGCAGCCGGAGTCGGCGCACATGGTGATCTGGGCCATGTCTGACCGGGCGATCCCGAAAAGCCTGCGAACCATGCAGGGGTTTGGCGTGCACACCTTCCGCCTGGTGAATGCCGAGGGCAAATCCAACTTCGTCAAATTCCACTGGCGGCCTACCGTCGGCACCTGCTCCCTGGTGTGGGACGAGGCGCAGAAGCTGGCGGGCAAAGACACGGACTTCCACCGTCGTGACCTGTGGGAATCCATTGAAAGTGGCGATTACCCGGAGTGGGAATTGGGCGTGCAGATCATCGCCGAAGAGGACGAGCATAAGTTCGACTTCGATATTCTCGACCCGACCAAGCTGATCCCCGAAGAGCTGGTGCCGATCACGCCGCTGGGCAAGATGGTGCTCAATCGCAACCCGGACAACTACTTCGCCGAGACCGAGCAAGTGGCGTTCTGCCCGGGGCATATCGTGCCGGGCATCGACTTCTCCAATGACCCGCTGCTGCAAGGCCGTCTGTTTTCCTACACCGATACGCAGATCAGCCGACTCGGCGGGCCGAACTTTCACGAGTTGCCGATCAACCGTCCGGTAGCGCCGTTCCATAACGGCCAGCGCGATGCCATGCACCGCACCACCATCGACAAGGGCCGCGCGTCCTACGAGCCGAACTCGATTGATGGCGGCTGGCCGAAAGAAACTCCGCCTGCGGCGCAGGACGGTGGTTTTGAGACGTATCCGGAGCGCATTGATGCCCACAAGATCCGTGAGCGCAGCGAGTCGTTCGGTGATCACTTCTCCCAGGCGCGCTTGTTTTTCCGCAGCATGAGCAAGCACGAGCAGGAGCACATCATCGCCGCCTACAGCTTTGAACTGGGCAAGGTGGAGCGTGAGTTTATTCGCGCTCGCCAGGTGAATGAGATCCTCGCCAACATCGACTTGGAACTGGCCAAGCGTGTGGCGCAGAACCTGGGCTTGCCAGCACCGACTAAAGGTACGGTGCCAGAGCGCAAGACGTCTCCGGAACGCTCGCCAGCGTTGAGCCAGGCCAATTTGCTGTCGGGTGATATCAAGACCCGCAAGGTGGCGATTCTGGCGGCGAACGGTGTTGATGGTGCGGCGATTGATGCCTTGAAGAAGGCGCTTGAGGCCGCAGGTGCGCATGCGAAGTTGCTGGGGCCTACCTCGGCGCCGGTAACGACGGCGGATGGCAAGAGCCTTCCGGTGGACGCTTCCATGGAAGGCTTGCCTTCGGTGGCGTTCGATGCGGTGTTTGTGCCGGGTGGCGCCAAGTCGGTTCAGGCGTTGAGCGCTGATGGTGTGGCGTTGCATTACCTGCTGGAGGCCTACAAGCACTTGAAAGCAATTGCCCTGGCCGGTGAGGCGAAGCAGTTGCTGGATGTGCTGAAGCTTGAGGCGGATGCGGGCTTGATTGTGGGCGGCGACGCGAAGGCGTTTAAGGCGTTCTTTGCGGCGATTGCCCAGCATCGGGTCTGGGATCGGGAGCCGAAGGCTAAAGCTGTTCCGGCTTAAGGTATCGGTCGTTTGTTAGATCGCCTTCGCGAGCAAGCCCGCTCCCACATTTGACCGCATTCCAAAGTTGGAACTCGGTTAAATGTGGGAGCGGGCTTGCTCGCGAATGGCGTTATTCAGTCTTACGCGGAATCAGCACGACCTGCGCCGGAACCTTCTTCAGGATCTGCCGGTGAATCTTCAGGTCATACCCCGAATCGATGCGCTTCACCCGTTTGGTCAGCAACGTGGCCAGCCATGGGTAATCTTCGGTGCGCGGCGCCTGGATGCTCACATCGCACTGGTAATTCACCACATCGGTGGCGATCTCATCCAGTTGATGGCGCAGTGCCTCGATATCGGTGAGGTTCAGCGCAACCGTAGTGCTTGGCGCTGCCGGGTCGATGACCTTGGCCGGCGGCTTGGCTTCGGCGGCTTTCAGGGCGGCCTCGGCTTTGTCCAGCTCGACTTTACGGGCATGGGCGATCGCACTGTTGACGCCACCGGTCAGCGCCGGAGCCTTGGGCATCAATGCCCGTGCGCGGCTCAGGGCCGTCGCGGCAGCGTTGACATCACCCTTTTGCAGGACGATCTGGCTGCGCTGCAAATAGGCTTCGGCCAGTTGGCGCTGATAAGGCTCCAGCGCCGGGTCGTTGGGCGACTGGGCCTGCAAGGCGGCCAGCTCGTCTTCGGCGGTGGCCAGTTCACTGCTGGCGAGGTTTTGCTCCAGCTGTGCGATGGCCGCAGCACGTGCGTCCGGCGCCTGGGGGGCGGCGGGCGGGGTGCTTTGGCAGGCGCCCAGCAGCAAGGAAAATGCGGCAAGGAGCAGATAACGGGCGTTGAACAGCTTCATTCCTGCGACTCTCTAATTGCGCAAAAAGCGAGCAAGTCTACACCCCACGACGGGGCAGGACAAAACTCAGCAGAAACAGGGCGGCCGCCGTGACCACAATCGACGGCCCGGCCGGGGTGTCCTTGAACCAGGACAGCGCCAGGCCACCACACACCGCGAGCATCCCCAGAAGGCTGGCGCCGAGCGCCATTTGCTCCGGCGAGCGGGCGTGACGCTGGGCCGCAGCAGCCGGGATGATCAGCAGCGATGTGATCAACAATACGCCGACAATCTTCATCGCGACAGCGATCACCACGGCGATCAGCAGCATCAGGGTCATGCGCAGCGCCGCCACGGGCAAGCCTTCGACGGTGGCCAGTTCTTCGTGAACGGTGATCGCCAGCAGCGGGCGCCACAGCGTCACCAGCAGCACCAGCACTGCCGCGCTGCCGCCTAGAATCCACGCCAGGTCGGTGGGGCTGATCGCCAGCAGGTCGCCGAACAGGTAGGCCATCAGGTCGATGCGCACTTCATGCATGAAGCTCAGCACCACCAGGCCCAGGGACAAGGTGCTTGGGGCCAGGATGCCCAGCAGGGTATCGGAGGCCAGAGGCTGACGCTGTTGCAGGGTCACCAGCAGCACAGCCAGCAGCAGGCAGCCGACGGTGACGGCAATGGTCGGGCTCACATCCAGCAGAAATCCCATGGCCACGCCCAGCAGCGCAGCGTGTGACAGGGTGTCGCCAAAATAGGCCATGCGCCGCCAGACCACGAACGAGCCCAGTGGGCCCGCCACCAGCGCCAGAGCCAAGCCTGCCAGCAGGGCGTAGAGCAGAAAATCAGCCATGCTTGCAGCTATCTCCATGAACGTGGGTGTGGGATGCGGTGGAGTCATCGACTACGGCGCCATGCAGGTCATGGGCGTGGTCGTGATGGTGGTGGTAGATCGCCAGGCTCTGGGCGTTCTTGCCGAACAGCTCGACGAAAGCCGGGTCACCGCTGACCTGTTCCGGGTGGCCGGAGCAGCACACGTGGCGATTGAGGCACACCACTTGGTCGGTGGTGCTCATCACCAGGTGCAGGTCGTGGGAGACCATCAGCACGCCGCAACCATGGCGGTCCCGCAGGCGGGTGATCAGGCTGTACAGCTCGGCCTGGCCGGCGACGTCGACGCCCTGTACGGGTTCATCCAGTACCAGCAATTCCGGCTCGCGCAGCAGGGCGCGGGCCAGCAGCACTCGCTGCATTTCGCCGCCGGAGATGCTTTGCACCGGGCTGTCGATCACCTGTTCGGCGCCCACTTCCTTGAGGGCGGACTGTGCGCGGGCACGGTCGACACCGGGCACCAGGCGCAGGAAGCGCAGCACCGAGAGGGGCAAGGTCGGGTCCACATGCAGCTTCTGCGGCATGTAGCCGACCCGCAGCCTCGGCTTGCGCCACACGCTGCCGCTGTCGGGCTTGAGCAGGCCGAGTACGGCGCGCACCAGGGTGGTCTTGCCGGCACCGTTGGGGCCGATCAGCGTGACGATCTGACCTGGCTCGACGCTCAGGGCGATGTTGTCCAGCACGTTTTGCCCGGCGAACGTGACCCCGACCTGCTCCAGGCGGATTAACGCAGTGCTCATCAAGCCCCCTGGCAGCCCGAGCACACACCGACGACTTCGACGGTTTGCCCTTCGACCTTGAAGCCGACGTCGCCGGCGCTCTTGATGATGCTGTCGCTGATGCTTTTTTGCTCAAGTTCGATGGCGGCGTGGCACTCGCGGCAAATCAGGAACTGGCCCTGGTGCGCGTGTTCCGGGTGGTTACAGCCGACAAAGGCGTTGAGCGATGAGATGCGGTGCACCAGGCCGTTGTCCAGCAGGAAGTCCAGCGCGCGGTACACCGTGGGCGGCGCGGCGCGGCGGCCGTCCTGCTCGCTGAGCACGCCGAGGATGTCGTAGGCACCCAGCGGCTTGTGGCTTTGCCACACCAGCTCCAGCACCCGGCGACGCAGGGCGGTCAGGCGCAGCCCTTGGCGCGCGCACAGTGCGTCGGCCTCTGACAGTGCGCTGTGCACGCAGTGAGAGTGGTCATGGGGACGGCTGGCAAGCGGTGTTTTAGGCATGAGCGGCGACAGATATTTGTGAGAGACGTTATTATGTTACCTGTTCCTGCCTCCTTGAGTGGTCATCGTGTCCAGACTTTTTCCCGTTTTTGTCGTATTTGTCACCAGTTTGCTGCTTGCCGGTGCCGCTCAGGCGGAGGTTCGGGTGCTGACCAGCATCAAACCGTTACAACTGATTGCTGCTGCTGTGCAGGATGGCGTGGCGATTCCCGAGGTATTGCTGCCGCCGGGCGCTTCGCCGCATAACTATGCGTTGCGGCCTTCCGACGTACGGCGCGTGCAGTCGGTGGACCTGCTGTATTGGATCGGCCCGGACATGGAAAGCTTTCTGCCGCGCGTCTTGAAAGGCCGCAGCTTGCCGACGGTGGCGGTGCAGGACCTTCCGGGAATGAAACTGCGTCGGTTCGCCGAAGATAGCCACTCCCATGCTGAAGATGCCGACGAACATGATCACGACCATCGCCCGGGCAGCCTGGATGCGCATTTGTGGCTGTCGACGGTCAACGCCCGGGTGATTGCGAACCGCATGGCGGCGGATCTCAGCGCTGCCGACCCGGCGAACGCCGAGCGTTACCAGAGCAACGTGAAGGCCTTTGATGGCCGTATGGATGCACTGGACGCGCGCTTGAAGGCACGTATGGCGGACGTCGCCGGCAAGCCGTACTTCGTGTTCCATGAAGCCTTCGATTACTTCGAAGATGCCTACGGCCTCAAGCACACCGGGGTGTTCAGCGTGGCCGCAGAAGTGCAGCCGGGTGCCCAGCATGTGGCAGCGATGCGTACGCGTTTGCAGGAAGTGGGCAAGACTTGTGTGTTCAGCGAGCCGCCGTTGCGCCCGCGTCTGGCGGAAACGCTGGTGGCGGGTTTGCCGGTGAAGCTGGCGGAGCTGGATGCGTTGGGCGGCTACACGCCGGCCTCCGCCCAGGGGTATGAGCAGGTGCTGGAGAAGCTGGGGAATGACCTGGCTGGGTGCCTGGAGTCGCTCTGACAGACGCCGCATAACCATTGTGGGAGCGGGCTTGCTCGCGAATGCGGTGGATCAGTCAGCGCATCTGGTGACTGAAACTCCACATTCGCGAGCAAGCCCGCTCCCACATTTTGATCGCGTACGATCTTTACAGCGCGAACGGCAGCGGGGTCTTGACCTGCTGGCGTTGCGCCAGGCGCACCTGAAACTCGCGCGGGTCGTGAATCAGCACGTCCTGCCCGGCGAACGATTCAGCCGCAATCAGGCGTGACAGCCAGAACCGCACACAGGCCACACGCAGCATGGTCGGCCACAGCTCCGCTTCCTTGGCGGTAAACGGTCGCAAGCCCGCATAAGCCCCCAGCAACGCCCGCGCCCGTTGGCCGTCGATCACGCCGTCGGCGTCCGAGCACCAGTCGTTCAGGGCGATCGCCACGTCGTACAGCATCGGCCCCGAGCAGGCGTTGTAGAAGTCGATCAGCCCGGTCAGGTGCGTGCCTTCGAACATCGCGTTGTCGCGAAACAGGTCGGCGTGGATGTTTGCCCGGGGCAGCGCGAGGATCTGCGCCTTGTGCGCCTCGATCTCATCCAGCGCCGCTTGCAACAGGCCGCGTTGTTCCGCGTCGAGGTGCGAGATCAGCTGCGCGCCTTCGCTGAGCATCCAGTCCAGCCCGCGATCGGTCTTGCGTTCCAACACCTTCTCGCCTTGGGTGGCCAGGTGCAGGTGCCCGAGCAATTCGCCCACTTGCACGCAATGCTGGGCGTTGGCGTCCTTGATGTGCTTGCCCGCCAGGCGCGGTTGCAACAGCGCCGGTTTGCCCGCCAACTCGCGCAAGGCCACGCCGTCGGTGGTACGCAGGGCGTAAGGCACTGGCAAATCAGCGTCGTGGAGCACGTCCAGCAGTTCGATGAAGAACGGCATTTCCTGCACGGGGCCGCGCTCGACCAGGGTCAGGACAAATTCGCCCTGTTCCAGGCTGATGAAGAAATTGGTGTTTTCACTACCAGCGGCAATCCCCTGGAAATCAAGCAGGCGGCCGAGCCCGTAAGGGGCAAGAAAGGTTTCCAGCTCGGGCCGAGCCAGGGGGGTGAACACAGACATGGTTAAAACTGCCGTTACGGGCGCTGCAGGGAGCAGCGCCGATTAAAGTTAAGAAATCATTTCCATTCGAAGATCTTCCATGACGGGATCAGCATATCCGGCTGGTCAGAACGGATGAAGTTCGCATCGGTTCCGTCCGCGCGCACCAGGAAGTAAGGCGGAAAGCCTTTCTGGGTCACCTTGATCGCGTACAGGAAACCATTCTGGCGGTATTCCTGAATGGTCTTGTCGCCTTCCGTGCGAATGGTGACTTCCGGGTCGCCCGAAGGGGCAGTATCTGCCGCCATGGCCACCATCGGAGTGAGTGCAATCAAGCCGGTCAACAACAGGCGATTTACTGTACGCATGATAACCTTGTCCCTTTGTCGTCATTGGTCCGGCTATTCTAGCGCCTGACCCGCCGAAAAGGTTGATCCTGCTCATGAGCCAAGCCCCCCTCGTCCTGGTGGACGGTTCTTCTTACCTGTACCGCGCCTTTCACGCGCTGCCGCCGCTCACCACTTCCAAAGGCCTGCCTACCGGCGCGGTCAAGGGCGTGTTGAACATGCTCAAAAGCCTGCGCAAGCAATACCCGAACAGTCCGTTCGCGGTGGTGTTCGACGCCAAGGGCGGGACATTTCGCGATGAGCTGTACGCCGAATACAAGGCCAACCGCGCGAGCATGCCCGATGATATGCGCGTGCAGATCGAGCCGCTGCACCAGAGCGTGATCGCCCTGGGCTTCCCGCTGCTGTGCGTCGAAGGCGTCGAAGCGGACGACGTGATCGGCACCCTGGCCCGCAGCAGCGCGGCCGCCGACCGTCCGGTGGTGATTTCCACCGGCGACAAGGACATGGCGCAGCTGGTCGACGGGCACATTACCTTGGTCAACACCATGACCGGTAGCGCCATGGACGTTGAGGGCGTGAAGGAGAAATTCGGTGTCGCTCCCGAGCAGATCATCGATTACCTGGCGTTGATGGGCGATTCGTCCGACAACATCCCGGGCGTTCCGGGCATTGGTCCGAAGACGGCTTCCGGCCTGTTGGTAGGCGTCAACGGCGGCTTGAAGGAGCTCTACGAGCAGCTCGATATCGTGCCGACCTTGCCGATTCGTGGTGCCAAGACCCTGGTCGCCAAACTGGAAGAGCATAAGGCGAGTGCGTTCCTGTCCTACGAGCTGGCAACGATCAAGATCGACGTGCCGCTGGACGTGGGCCTGGATGATTTGCACCTGATCGAGCCGGATCGCGAGAAGCTGCTGGAGCTGTACACGCTGCTGGAGTTCAAGAGCTGGATTGACGAGATTCAACGCGATGCCAAGCGCGTCGAGTTGAGCGCTGCTCCTTCGGCCGCGGTCGCCGAGGCAGCGGTTGAGGTGGTCGCGCCGGTTTCTGTGGAGCCGGTGTACGAAACCATCCTCACCCAGGCCCAGTTCGATGTCTGGCTGAAGAAGCTCAACGACGCCAAGCTGTTCGCCTTTGATACCGAGACCACCGGGATCGACGCCCAGAAAGCGCAACTGGTGGGTGTGTCGTTTGCCGTGCAGGCCCATGAAGCAGCCTACATTCCGCTGACCCACTCCTACATCGGCGCGCCGGAACAGCTGGATCGGGACACCGTGCTGCTGGCCCTGAAGCCGTTGCTCGAAGACCCGGAAAAACTCAAGGTCGGCCAGCACGCCAAGTTCGACATGAACATCCTGGCCAACTGCGCCATCGGTGGTGACCCGGCACACGGCATCACCGTGCGCGGCATTGCCTTCGACACCATGCTTGAATCCTATGTGCTGAACTCCGTGGCGACGCGCCACGACATGGACAGCCTGGCGAAGAAGTACCTGGACCACGACACCGTCAGCTTCCAGGACATCGCCGGCAAAGGCGCCAAGCAGCTGACCTTTGACCAGATTGCCCTGGAGCAAGCTGGCCCTTACGCGGCGGAAGACGCGGATGTGACCCTGCGTTTGCACCAGGAACTGCACAAGCAGCTTGCCGCTATTCCTACCCTGGCCAGCGTATTGTCCGACATCGAGATGCCGCTGGTGCCCGTGCTGGCGCGCATTGAGCGCCAGGGCGCCCTGGTGGATGCCGCCTTGCTGGGCATCCAGAGCATCGAGCTGGGCAACAAGATGGTCGACCTCGAGCGCCAGGCGTATGAAATCGCCGGCGAGGAATTCAACCTGGGCTCGCCCAAGCAGTTGGGTGCGATTCTCTACGAGAAACTCGGGCTGCCGGTGTTGAAGAAGACCGGCAAGGGCCAGGCCTCGACGGCCGAGGAAGTCTTGGCCAAATTGGCTGAAGATGACTATCCACTGCCGAAAGTGCTGATGCAGTACCGCAGCATGAGCAAGTTGAAAAGCACCTACACCGACCGTTTGCCGGAGCAGATCAACCCGCGCACCGGTCGCGTGCACACCTCCTATCACCAGGCCGTAGCAGCAACCGGGCGCCTGTCCTCCAGCGATCCAAACCTGCAGAACATTCCGGTGCGTACCGCTGAAGGCCGGCGTATCCGCCAGGCATTTGTCGCGCCCAAGGGCTACAAGCTGCTGGCGGCGGACTACTCGCAGATCGAGCTGCGCATCATGGCGCATTTATCGAAGGACGAAGGCTTGCTGAATGCGTTCCGCGACGACCTGGACGTGCACACCGCCACGGCGGCCGAAGTGTTCAAGGTTGAGTTGACCGAGGTCACGTCCAATCAGCGTCGCAGTGCCAAGGCGATCAACTTTGGCCTGATCTACGGCATGGGCGCCCAGAAGCTGGGCAAGGACATCGGCGTCGACACCAAGACCGCCAAGGCTTATATCGATGTGTACTTCGCCCGTTACCCGGGGGTGCGCGAGTACATGGAGCGCACCCGTGCCCAGGCGGCTGATCAGGGTTATGTGGAAACCCTGTTCGGGCGCCGCCTGTACCTGCCGGAGATCAATTCCAACAAGCCTCAGGAGCGTGCTGGCGCCGAGCGTACGGCAATCAACGCGCCGATGCAGGGCACTGCAGCCGATATCATCAAGAAGGCCATGGTCAAGGTCGACAACTGGCTGACGGACTCGGGCCTGGACGCCAAGGTCATCCTTCAAGTGCACGATGAATTGGTGCTGGAGGTACGTGAGGACCTGGTGGCTGAAGTCAGCGCGAGGATTCGTGAACACATGAGCGAGGCGGCAAAGCTGGATGTGCCGCTGGTGGTAGACGTCGGCGTGGGCGACAACTGGGACGAAGCGCACTAAGCCTGGGGCCTGGGCCGCGGCATCATGCCGCGGCAGCGCTTTAGATCGGAAAACGCGGCGGGTTATTTCCAATAGTTTTTTGAACGTGCCGGAACTTAACCCGTGAATTGCTACTCAGAGTTACTGAATGGGTGGTGAAGCCCTTCAATGCTCCTATGTTGTGTTAAGTGTTGGCAGATATCTGGACCCCGCCCTAGCGGTCCGGAACTTGGACCCCGAACTTCCCCTCCCCATACGAAGTCCGGGGTTTTTTTTGCCCCGAGTTTTTACTCGGCGGCTTCCGAACCTTTGTCAGCCAGTTCCATCCAGCCTGCCAGCACAGTGTAGGCGTCTTCCAGGCCCATGCGTTTTGGCGCCGAGAACAACTGGATAGTCACCGCATCACCCCAACCCTTACGGATTTCCGCCTGCACTTTGAGCAGGGTGTTCTTGGCTGCGCCGTAGGTCAGCTTGTCGGCCTTGGTCAGCAGGACGTGCATCGGCATGCCGCTGGCGACGGCCCAATCGAGCATCAACAGGTCGAAGTCGGTCATTGGATGACGGATGTCCATCATCAGAATCAAACCCTTCAAACTCTCCCGGCCACCCAGATACGCTTCGAGGTGACGCTGCCAGTGCAGCTTCAGCGGGATAGGTACTTTTGCATAACCGTAGCCCGGCAGGTCGACCAGACGCCGATCATCGTCTAGCTTGAAGAAGTTGAGGAGCTGTGTGCGCCCCGGGGTTTTCGAGGTGCGGGCCAGGTTGGCGTGGGTCAGGGTGTTCAGCGCGCTGGACTTGCCGGCGTTGGAGCGGCCGGCGAATGCGACTTCGAAGCCTTCGTCATCGGGGCATTGGTCGACTTTGGCGGCGCTGAGCATGAAGGTGGACTGTTGGCACAGGCCGAGGATGGGATTCTTGAGTTGCATGAGTTTTCCGATGTGGGCGGTGCCGGGAATAGGTGCGGCAAGCGGTGTCGTTTCCGTTTCAGTAGCGCCAGTATATAATGCCGCAGATTTTGTGTGTGCTTTGTCCCAGCGAAGGATGAAGTTCACGGGAGCGATAGACCTTTATTGCGCATTAGAACGCAAAACGCTCTCAAACCCTGAAAAGGTCGATGTATGACCAAGTGGCTGCTGGCCTTCGGTTTCTTGATGCCACTTTACAGTGCGCAGGCTACACAGGAACCGGAGGCTGTGTACAACCGCTTTTGCGGGGCCTGCCATGCCGGACAGCTGCCCAACGCCCCTGGACGGGGTGACCAGGCAGCCTGGAAGCCAAGATTGGCTCAAGGTATGGACACGCTGGTGCAACACGTGACCCAGGGTTTCAAGGCGATGCCGCCGCGTGGTTTGTGCATGGACTGCAGTACCGAGGATTACCATGCCGTCATTCAGTTGATGGTGAGTGAACCCGGTCCATAACTCTTTAACCCTTAGCCGTAGTTGGATTAGCTGATGAACAAACTGATCGTGAGTCTGCTGTTGACCCTGGGCATCACCGGTGTTGCCCATGCCGCAGGCGACGCCACTGCTGGCCAGGCGAAAGCCGCCGTATGTGGTGCTTGCCATGGACCGGACGGTAATAGCCCGGCGCCTAACTTTCCAAAACTGGCCGGCCAGGGTGAGCGTTACCTGACCAAGCAGATGCACGACATCAAGGACGGCAAGCGTACGGTCCTGGAAATGACCGGCTTGTTGGCCAACCTCAGCGATCAGGACCTGGCGGATATCGCGGCGTATTTTGCCAGCCAGAAAGGCAGTGTGGGAGCTGCTGATGCGAAACTGGTGGCCCGCGGTGAAGAATTGTTCCGCGGCGGCAACCTGGAAAAAGGCATGCCTTCCTGCATCGGTTGCCACTCGCCTAACGGCGCAGGCCTGGCTGCCGCTGGCTTCCCGCACTTGAGCGGGCAGCATGCCCAGTACATCGGCAAACAGCTGACAGACTTCCGCGAAGGCAATCGCACCAACGACGGCGATACCAAGATCATGCAGAGCATCGCCGCGAAACTCAGCAACAAGGACATCGAAGCCGTGTCCCAATACATCCAGGGCCTGCACTAAGGGCCCCGGCTACGTTAACGCTCGATTAATCCGTCGATGCAAGCATAAAAAGGGTGGCCCAGGCTGCCCTTTTTTGTGGCCGGTGCCGTTACACTAACGAACTCATGCCCGCGTAGACCTGTCACAACAAAGGTCGCGTGAGGCGACTTTATTTGTCCAGGAGTAAAGCATGCGTAATCTGATCCTCAGCGCCGCTCTCGTCACTGCCAGCCTTTTCGGCATGACCGCACAAGCTGCCGATAATGTGCCGCTTGAAGCCGGTAAAACCTACGTTGAGCTGGCCAATCCTGTGCCGGTTTCCGTACCGGGCAAGATCGAAGTGGTGGAGCTGTTCTGGTATGGCTGCCCGCATTGCTACGCCTTTGAGCCAGTCATCAATCCGTGGGTCGAGAAGCTGCCTGAGGACGTGAACTTCAAACGTATTCCTGCCCTGTTCGGCGGCCCATGGGACGCCCACGGCCAGCTGTTCATTACCCTGGACACCATGGGTGTAGAACACAAGGTTCACGCGGCTGTCTTCAATGCCATCCAGAAAGAAGGCAAGCGCCTTGTGAAGCCTGAAGACATGGCCGATTTCGTCGCCACCCAAGGCGTCGACAAAACCAAGTTCCTGGAGACATTCAACTCGTTCGCTGTGAAGGGCAAGATGGCCCAATACAAGGAACTGGCCCAGAAATACGGCGTGCAAGGCGTACCGACGCTGATCGTCAACGGCAAATACCGCTTTGACATCGGCAGTGCCGGCGGCGAAGAGCAGGCGCTGAACGTGGCCGACCAATTGATCGCCAAAGAGCGCGCAGCCAAGTAAGGGGCCCGTCATGCGTCGCTGGGGTACTGAACGTGTCGTTGGCCTGCATGACCCGAAGGTCAACGAACATCACCTGGAATCCACGGGCCTGCCGGCTGACAGTCGGTTGCGCCTGCTCAGTTTCAATATCCAGGTGGGTATCAGTACCGAGAAATACCGGCACTACCTGACCCGTGGCTGGCAGCACCTGCTGCCCCACAATGGGCGTGCCGGTAATCTGCAGAAGATCGGCGACCTGCTGGGCGATTTTGACCTGGTAGCCCTGCAGGAGGCCGACGGTGGCAGCCTGCGTTCCGGCTACATCAACCAGGTCGAGCACCTTGCCCAGCTCGGTGCCTTTCCCTACTGGTATCAACAACTCAATCGCAACCTCGGCAAACTCGGCCAGCACAGCAATGGTGTGCTCAGCCGTCTGAAACCGTGGGCGATCGAGGACCACCCGTTGCCTGGCCCGAAAGGCCGCGGTGCAATTCTCGTACGATTCGGCGAAGGGCCGGAAGCATTGGTCGTGGTGATGATGCACCTCGCGTTGGGGGCACGAACCCGCACCCTGCAGTTGGCCTACATCCGCGAGTTGATTGGCAACTACAAACACCAAGTGCTGATGGGGGACATGAACACCCACGCCAGCGACCTGCTACAGAATTCCCCGTTGCGCGACCTTGGGTTGCTGGCGCCGCAAGTCGAAGCCACCTTTCCCAGCTGGCGACCGCAACGTTGTCTTGATCACATCCTGCTCAGCCCGACCCTGACACTCGAAAGTGTGCAGGTACTGGCGCAGCCCATCTCCGATCACCTGCCCGTCGCGGTAGAGATTCGTCTGCCGGGTTCGCTCACGGCTGATGCATTGCCCGCGTTGAGCCCCGGCCCTCGCGGACCCCTTGCATGAGCGACGACGCCCAGCGTTGGAAAGAGAAATACCTTAAAAGCGTCGAGCAACAAGAAAAGCTCGAGCGTCGCTGGGCCGCCCGCCTCGACCTGCTGCGCCGAGGGCTGGTGCGCAGCACCCTGGCGGCAGAAGGGACCGACCGAGCGGTTGACCAATGCATGAAGGAAATGCGCGATGTGGTGCGCACCGACGACATGGACGCCGCCCTCGCTGCATTGCTGCCGCGCCTGGAAAAGGCCGTGCTGGATTCGGAGCAGCGCCGCGAAACCCGGGTTGACCAGATCGGCAGCGCGTTGACGGCCCTGGTCACTCAGTTGCAGAAACTGCCCTTGCCACGGGACGTGAGTCGCCCGCTGAAGGCTTTCGCCAAGCAGCTGGACGGTCGGGTTGGCCAGGCGCGGGAGATCCCGCTGTTGCTGAGTGAGCTGAGCGGCCTCCAGGGGCAGGCGTTGAGTAACCTGGAGCCGGAGGGCGAAACCAGCCGTTCGAGCCCGGGTCTGTTGCAGCGTCTGTTTGGCACCAAGGACGCAATCGACACGCCGGAGGTTGAAGCGCCCACGCCATCCCGCCCGGCTTCTCCGGCGCCTGCTGCGCCAAAGCCCAGGCCGGTGGATGAAGTTGAAGCGCCGGCGCAATCGGCAGAACTGGCCCAGGCGCTGCGGGCTTTTGCACCGCAGCCGAAGGTCCCGGCCCCCATCGAGTCGCCCCCTGAGCCGGTATCGCCAGTAGAGGCTACCGACGCTGTCAGCGAAGCAGTGCCTGTTGTTCCGGCCGTCGCGGTCACAGCGCCTGTCGTCGAGGCACCCGCTACGCTTATCGAAACGCCAGAACCCGAGCAACCGATCGAAGCGGAGGTTGAGCTTGAGAGCGCTCTCGCCGCCATGGTCGAGGTGCCAGAGGTGCAGGCCCGTGAGCCGGAGCGGACAGAGATCGGCAGTCTTTCCCTGCCCCCGGTCCTGGCCGATGAACCGCAAGAATCGCCCGAGCAGGCAGAGCCGAACCCAGACGAGCTGCAAGCGGATCAAGCCTACGCCCTGCCCGACACCCCCGAGCCGTCTTACAGTTCGGTGGCCAAGCACATCGAAGATACCCTGCTCGGCTTACTGGAAGACCTCTCGCTGCCCGAGCGCCATCGGCCCCAGGCCGAAGCCATGCGTGAACGCCTGGCCCACGGATTGAACTGGTACGAATTGCTGCCGATCCTCGATGACCTGGCGGTGTTGATGCTGGCGATCACCGACAGCGGCCAGCACGAGTTTGAAGCCTACCTCAAGCAGCTCAACGATCGTCTCGAGGCGTTCCAGGGGCACCTGCAGGTCGCCAGTGACGGCCACGCCGACAGCCGGTCGGCGGCCAGGGAGCTGGATACCCAGATCCGCGAACAAGTGGATGGTTTGCAAACCAGCATGCAGGACGCCGCGGACCTCGACAGCCTCAAGCACGTGCTGGAGAGCCATCTCGAAGGGCTGCTGGGCACCATGGATGAACACCGCCACCAGCGTGACCAGCGCGAACAGGAAGTGGCTGCACGGCTCAAGGGCCTGGCCGAACGGGTCGCCAATATGGAGCAAGAGGCTCAGGGCTACCGTGAACACCTTGAGGTTCAGCGCCAGAAAGCCCTGATCGATCCGCTCACCGGACTACCCAACCGCGCGGCCTGGAGCGAGCGCCTGGAGCAGGAGGTCAACGCCTGGCACCAGCGTGGAAATAACCTGTCACTGGCCATGCTGGACCTCGATCACTTCAAGCGCATCAACGACGGCTATGGTCATCTGGCGGGCGACAAGGTGCTGAAAATCATCGCCACGGTGCTTCGCAAACGCCTGCGGCCGAACGACTTCATCGCGCGTTTTGGCGGTGAAGAGTTTGTACTGCTGATGCCCAACTCGTCGCTGTCCGATGCGTTGGCGGTGGGTGAAACCCTGCGTGCAGCCATCCAAGCCTGCCCGTTTCACTTCAAGGGCGAGCCGGTGACGATTACGGTGTCCATGGGCATGGCGCAGTTTCAGCCGGGAGAACGCAGTGACCTGGCGCTCAAGCGCGCTGACGAGGCGTTATATCGTGCCAAGGCGGCGGGGCGTAATCAGGTGCAGGCGGCCTGACCGGAAATGTTCCATTTTGTTTAAAACATCGCATTTGGCCGCCTGGCAGCAAACGGTACGTTACACTGTTGCGTTATCGTCTTAAGCGTACTATTTGCTGCCATGAAACTTCTGTGTTCTGCCTTTCTGTTTCTCCTGCTCGCCGGTTGCGCGAGCGGCCCTCGCCTGGACACCAGTCATCCTTCGGTGAACCACGACAATCGTGTGCAGTTTGTCGTCGTGCACTACACCTCGGCGTCCCTTGAGCGCTCCCTGGCGCTGTTGACCCATGGCCAGGTCAGCAGTCATTACCTGATCGGTGATGACGCCTCGGCCACCATCTATAAGCTCGTGGATGAAAGCCAGCGCGCCTGGCATGCCGGAGAAAGTGAATGGATGGGCCGCACCTGGCTCAACTCCAGCTCCATCGGGATCGAGATCGTGAACCCGGGTTATCGGGATTTGCCGACGGGCCGCGTCTGGTATCCCTATTCCGAAGCGCAGGTGCAGTCACTGGTGGTGCTGCTCAAGGACATCAGCAAACGCAACGGCATCGACCCGCGAAACATCATCGGCCATAGCGACATTGCCCCGCTGCGCAAGCTGGACCCGGGGCCGTTGTTCCCCTGGAAGCGCCTGGCGGATGAAGGGCTGGGCATGTGGCCGGACGCCAAGGCGGTGGCCCGTTACCAGGTGCAGTACGCAGCCGATCTGCCGAGCATTACCTGGTTCCAGGAAGAGTTGGCGAAGCTGGGCTATCCGACGCCACAGACGGGCGAGCTGGATGTAGCGACGCGGCATGTGGTGGCCGCGTTCCAGATGCATTTCCGGGCGTCGCTGTTTGACGGGACGCCGGATGCCGAAAGTGCTGCGATCCTGCGGGCGTTGAATCACCAATAACGGTTGGCGCGTTGGTCCTACAGGGGCAACGCCATGTAGAACTGCGTCCCCTGCCCCGGCCGCGAATACACCCCCATGCGGCCACCGTGCAATTGCACGATCTCCTTGCACAGCGCCAGGCCCAGCCCGGCGCCGCCTTTCTTGCGGCCTACCTGCACAAACGGTTCGAAGATTCGTCCCTGCTGGCCGTAGGCAATGCCTTCACCGTTGTCTTCAACGCTGACAATCACCCGTTCGCCATGACGACGCGCCTGCAAGCGGATCTGCCCACCGTCGGCTGTGTGCCGCAGGGCATTGCCCAGCAAATTGTCGAGCACCCTTTCCAGCTGCGCTCGATCGGCATGCAACCTCGGTAGCGGGGATTGTTCCTCAACCAGCAGCTCGATGTTCTGCGCATTCGCCTGCTCCGCGAAGCGGGCGCGGGCATGTTCGAGCAGGTCGCTGATGTCACACGGGCCCAGGGTGAGTTTCTGCAAGCCATTCTGGTAGCGCGAGAAGTTGAGCAAGTCGTTGATCAACTGCATCAGGCGCTGCATTTCCTCGTTGACCGTATCCAGCAGATCCGCTTCGCGCGACTCCGCAGGAAACTTCGCCCGTTCCCGGAATAAGCCGAAGGCCATGTGCATGCCCGTCACCGGCGTGCGTAATTCATGGGACGCGCGCAACACAAACTCACTGCGTACTCGTTCAAAGGCACGCTGTTCGGTAACGTCATGCAGCACCATCACCGCGCCCAGAATGTGCCCCTGGGTATGGCTGACCGGCGTCAGGCTGTACGTCAGCAGGCGCAGCTCACCCTCAACCTCTACTTCCAGGTCTTCAGGTGCGCGCTCCAGATTGCCGCCGCGCAGTACCAGCTGCAGCTGTTCATCCAGTTCCGGGCGGCCCAGGGCGTCGCCAAGGCCTTGGCCCAGGCGATTCTCGTCCCAGCCGAGTTGACGTTGTGCCACCGGGTTAAGGTGTTCCAGGCGACCCTGGCGGTCGATCATCAGCAGGCCGTCGTCGATGCTGTCGAGCACCGCCTGCAGGCGTTGTTGCCCGGCGAGTAGCTCGTCGACATTGGTTGCCTGATGCTGGCGCAACGCCTCGGCCATGATGCCGAAGCGTCGGGTCAGCAGGTTCATTTCCGCTGCGGATGAAATGGGCAACGTGACTTCGAAGTTGCCCTGGCCGATCTTGTCGGCGGCCTTGGCCAGCGCTTCGATCGGCCCGCCAAAGCGTCGGGCGATACCGTGGGCGGTAACGAAACCGATGATCAGCACCGCCAGCCCGACCAGGCCCAGCAGGCCGGCAATCAGCAGCGCACGTTCACGGGACTTGTGTTCGATATCGTTGATGTTATCCAGGGCTTTCTTGTGCTCGGCGATCAGGCCGTTGCGCAGGATGTTGACGCGTTTGGTCAGCTCGTCGTTGTTGCGCAGTTGCGGCGGAGCATTCTCCTTTTCATCGAACGCCTCGAGAAAGCTCAGGTAATTGGTCTTGGCCTGGGTAAAACCGCTGGTTACCGCGTCCTTTTGTTCGTGGTCGATACCTTGCTGCAACAGGGCGAAATAGCGTTGCTTGGAGTCTTCCAGCGCAGCGGTATTCGGCTGTTCATTGAGCATGATCATCAACTGGTCGCCGAGGGTCTGCCGAAGCTTGAGCCCCAGGTCCAATGTGATGAAGTTGCTGCGAATCAACGATTCCTGGGTCTTGGCCATTTGCATGACGCTCACCAGCCCCAGCAGCAAACCCAACAGGGCGACGGTGATCAGCGCGGAAATACTCAGGAACAACCGAGTGCGCAGGGTCATCGCAAGCTTCATAGGCTACAGCTCACAGGTTGTATTGTTTGCGTTTGCGATACAGCGTCGACGCATCAATGCCAAGGGTTCGGGCCGCCTGGTCCAGGGTGTCGCTGGTGGCCAGCACGGCGCCGATATGCGCCTTTTCCAGTTCATCCAGGCTCAACGCCGCACCGATACGCGGGGCATTGTTGGTCGGCTGCTCGGCCATGCCGAGGTGGCTGATCTCAACTTTTTCCTGCGGGCAGATGATGCTGGCCCGCTCAACCACGTTGCGCAGCTCACGGATGTTCCCCGGCCAGCGGTAGTTGAGCAGTGCCTCACGGGCTTCATCGCTGAAGCCGCGCGCCGGCCGCGCATATTCCTTCACGAAGCGCGCCAGGAAGCGGTCGGCCAGGGTCAGGATGTCTTCGCTGCGTTCGCGCAGGGGCGGCAGGTGCAAGGTGATGACATTCAGGCGATACAGCAGGTCCTCGCGGAAACGACCATCGCGAACCATGTCTTCCAGGTTCAGGTTGGTAGCGGCGAGAATTCGCACATCGGCACGACGAGTCACCGGGTCGCCGACGCGCTCGTATTCCTTGTCCTGGATAAAGCGCAGCAACTTGGGTTGTAAAGTAAGCGGAAAGTCGCCGATCTCGTCGAGAAACAAGGTGCCGCCATCGGCCTGGTTGACGCGGCCGAGGGTGCTTTCGCTGGCGCCGGTAAACGCACCACGGCTATGACCGAACAACTCGCTTTCCATCAGTTCCGCCGTCAGCGATGGGCAGTTGATGGTGACGCAGGATTTTTTCGCGCGTTTGCTCCAACCGTGGATCGCCCGGGCCAGTTCACCTTTACCGGTGCCGGATTCGCCGAGAATCAGGATGTTGGCATCAGTGCCCGCCACCTGGCGTGCGGTTTCCAGCACCACCATCATCGCCGGGCTATGGGAGTCGAGGCCGTCCTTGGGTTGGCGCACTGCGCCTTCCAGGGCTTCCAGGCGTGCCGAGAGCTGGCGCACTTCCAGCTGCTTGGCCGTGGCCAGGCGCAATTGGTCGGGGCTGCAAGGCTTTACCAGGTAGTCGGCCGCGCCGGCCTGGATCGCATCCACGGCGGTGTCGACGGCCGAGTGGGCCGTGACGATCACCACGCGCATCCAGGGCGCCTGGATACGCATTTGCGCCAGTACATCCAGGCCGTTGTCTTCGCCCAGGCGCAGGTCCAGGAAGCACAGGTCAAACACCTGGCGTTGCAACAAGGCATCGGCCTGGGCGGCGCTGTTGGCGGTGGCTACGGTGTAGCCTTCATCTTCCAGGCAGTAACGGAAGGTGCGAAGGATCGCGGATTCGTCATCCACTAAAAGAATGCGGCCTTGAAGTTCCTTGGCTGATTCCATCTGTCCCGCGCTCCCTTAAGAATGAATGATGTTGTTTAGTCCCGGAATAATCGGGCAAGTTGCATGGTTTATTCTGATTGATTAAAGCCGTCACCGCGCAGCTATCTGCGCTTCTTCTTACAAAGACGCCCACAAGAGGCGTTTTTGTCTCCCTCTTGCCACTTCGGCAGTCGAACGTTGCCTTCCTATCCCTTGATCCGACCAGTGACCATCGTGCATTTCGCACGGCAAGGATAGGGGCATCGTGCAGGATGCTCGTGGTGTCAAAGCGCTTTTGTTTTTAACTGGTTGATTTTATTGGTTTTTATTTTGTTAAAAAACTGGCACGCAGGCTGCAATACACCTCATACGAGTTTCATCTACGAATAATCAGAATGCGGGAGAGATACAGCATGACTCGCCAAAGCCTGACCCAACTGCGTGTATCGCCACTGCGCCTGCAACAGGGGCTGTTTGCCAGCCTGGCCCTGATGGTGACCTTGATTGGCGGTCAGCAATTGGCGCATTGGCAGCAGAGTCAGCAGCAAGTCGTGCAGTTTGAACGTCCGATGATGACCCAGACCCATTTCCGCTCCGTCGGCAGCACTGCCGCCGATGTGACAACCCCGCAATTGGCGGCGGTTGAACAGGACTCCACCCTCGGCGACCTGCCATCGCAGGAACGCTGGGTGTTCTAGGCAATACACGGTCCTCGAATCGAGCGACCGCAGGCACTACCGCTGTTACCCCTAAAAGAAGCGTAAGGAGAATCACCATGTTGAGTTGGGCAATCACATTTCTGATCATCGCCATTGTGGCTGCAGTCCTGGGCTTCGGTGGTATCGCGGGCACCGCCACGGGTATCGCCAAGATTCTGTTTGTGGTCTTCCTGGTGATGTTCATCGCTTCCTTCTTCTTTGGCCGTCGTGGCCGAGGCTAAGCATGTTCAACTCGTCCCTTAAAGCCCTGGCTGCCGCTCTGTTGTTGGGCGGCAGCGGCTTGGTGCTGGCTGCCAATGATGGCCAGTCCCGAGCCAACGAACTGTTGAGCGCGAACCCGCAGTATCGCGAGACCTGGCAGAGCGTGGTCAAGAAGGAAGAGCGTCTGCCTGAATGGGTGTTGAACCTTTCGGGCAGTGCTGAACAAATGAATGCCGTTGAAGAGGATGGCGACAAGTACTTGGTTGGGCCGCTCTGCGAGACCGCAGACACATGCCTGAACAAGCGCCTGATCGTCGCCTTCAGCTTCGACAAGGAAGATGCCTACGCGATGTTGGTAGAAGTCCCGGCGGGCCTGCCCGCGGACAAATCGCCAACGCGGCATGCCGACTACCGTTTTCTTGGCAAGCCGGACGAAGGCATGCAAAAGCTGCTGATGGAACAGCTCAAGAAAGATCCGAATTGGTACTAGGTTCGGTCTGACGACGCTGTCGTCTACCGGCTTAACGTCCATAGAAAGAAGCGCCGTGCTTCTTTCTGTTTGCATCGCCCGACAAGGGTGGTGCATGACCAAGGGGCCGGGTTGCTCTGATCGTTTGGATCGGCGTGACCTACGGGGACAGGGAGTGCCTGCGCAAGGGCCGGGTCAGGTGAAAAGCTGCGACGCAAGTTCCCAAGCCGATGGTTTGTGGAACTTGCGACGGGCTTGCGGCTCCTATGCCCGCTTCTGTCATGCCGCCCATAGCGGCAATTCTCCTTTTTGCGTCCGCCCAACCATTTCTTGGTGTTTCCGCGTGACCATCTATCGAGAAAGTTTGTCTCCTGCCAGACGAGTTTTTCGATGGTATGCGTAGGAATTTTCAGGGGTTTTCAACTGCGACCGTAGATTTTCAAAAAACCCTGCGCGAGCCTGAAATGGCCGGTTCGCGGCATTTATGCCTGCCGAAATGTCGTATTCGAACTGACCGTTCAGACAGAAAAACTCAAAAAAACTCATGCCGATTCGGCATAGGGTAGGCGTTTACGGCATTAGACGTCGCCTCCTTGCATCGGAATAGTTGCGCCTTTTTTCGCCTGCCAGTGAGCCATATCGGCCAACTGCGGTGACCTTCTACGGGGGCAGATGCACACACTTTTTCGCTCTCGAGCGTTCCAGCTGCTGGCGCATCTGCCTGAGTCCACTTGAAGTAAGGGTAATGACATGAAGAAGGCAAAGCTAAGCCTCGCCTGGCAGATCCTCATCGGTCTGGTGCTGGGGATTGCAATCGGTGCGGTGCTTAACCATTTCAGTGCTGAAAAGGCCTGGTGGATCAGCAACGTGTTGCAGCCCGCTGGCGATATCTTTATCCGCCTGATCAAGATGATCGTTATCCCGATCGTGATTTCGTCGCTGATTGTCGGAATCGCCGGTGTTGGCGATGCGAAAAAGCTCGGTCGGATCGGCGTTAAAACCATCCTTTACTTCGAAGTGGTCACCACCATTGCCATTGTGGTCGGCCTGTTGCTGGCCAACCTGTTCCATCCGGGTACCGGCATCGATATGAGTACCCTGGGTACCGTCGACATTTCCAAATACACGGCCACCGCCGCCGAGGTCCAGCACGAGCACGCGTTCATCGAGACGATCCTCAACCTGATCCCGTCGAACATCTTCGCCGCCGTGGCCCGTGGCGACATGCTGCCGATCATCTTCTTCTCGGTGTTGTTCGGCCTCGGCTTGTCGAGCCTCAAGCCTGAATTGCGCGAGCCCCTGGTGACCATGTTCCAGGGCGTGTCCGAGAGCATGTTCAAAGTCACCCACATGATCATGAAATACGCCCCGATTGGTGTATTTGCCCTGATCGCGGTGACCGTCGCCAACTTCGGCTTCGCCTCGCTGCTGCCGCTGGCCAAGCTGGTGATCCTGGTTTACGTCGCCATCCTGTTCTTTGCTTTTGTGGTGCTGGGCCTGATCGCCCGCCTGTTCGGTTTCTCGGTGATCAAGCTGATGCGCATCTTCAAGGATGAACTGGTGCTGGCCTACTCCACTGCCAGCTCTGAAACCGTGCTGCCGCGTGTGATCGAGAAGATGGAAGCCTACGGCGCGCCAAAGGCGATCTGCAGCTTCGTGGTACCGACCGGCTACTCGTTCAACCTCGACGGTTCGACCCTGTACCAGAGCATCGCGGCGATCTTTATCGCCCAGCTGTATGGCATCGACCTGTCGATTGGCCAGCAACTGATGCTGGTGCTGACCCTGATGGTCACCTCCAAAGGCATCGCCGGCGTACCGGGTGTGTCGTTCGTGGTGCTGCTGGCGACCCTGGGCAGCGTGGGCATTCCGCTGGAAGGCCTGGCGTTCATCGCCGGTGTCGACCGCATCATGGACATGGCCCGTACCGCACTGAACGTGATCGGTAACGCCCTGGCCGTACTGGTCATCTCCCGTTGGGAAGGCATGTACGACGATGCCAAGGGCGAGCGCTACTGGAACTCCCTGCCGCACTGGCGCACCAAGCAAGTGCTGCCGGCCGGCGAGACCACTCGCGGCTGACCGCCATAACTGGCTCCTACACAAACCCCGGAAAATCCGGGGTTTGTCGTTTCTGCCAGCCCCGCTATCATTCGCCCCATCTTTCGGGGGATTCAACTGATGCTCAATGGCCTGTGGCTTGGCTTCTTTATCGTGGCGATGGTGTCTGCGCTGGCGCAATGGCTGATCGGCGGGAATGCCGGGATCTTTGCGGCCATGGTGGAAAGCATTTTCGCCATGGCCAAGCTGTCGGTCGAGGTGATGGTGTTGCTGTTCGGCACCCTGACCTTGTGGCTGGGCTTCCTGCGTATCGCCGAGAAAGCCGGGATCGTCGACTGGCTGGCCAAGGCCCTGGGGCCGCTGTTCCGGCGCCTGATGCCGGAAGTGCCTGCCGGTCACCCGGCCATCGGCTTGATCACGCTCAACTTCGCCGCCAACGGCCTGGGCCTCGATAACGCCGCTACGCCCATCGGCCTCAAGGCCATGAAGGCGCTGCAAGAGCTCAACCCTATCCCCAATACCGCCAGCAACGCGCAGATCCTGTTCCTGGTACTCAACGCGTCTTCCCTGACCCTGCTGCCGGTCACCATCTTCATGTACCGCGCCCAGCAAGGTGCGGCGGACCCGACGCTGGTGTTCCTGCCGATCCTGCTGGCCACCAGCGCCTCGACCCTGGTGGGCCTGTTGTCGGTGGCGGTGATGCAACGCCTGCGGCTGTGGGACCCGGTGGTGCTGGCGTATCTGATTCCGGGTTCGCTGGTACTGGGTGGCTTCATGGCCTTGCTGGCGACGCTCTCAGCCACTGCGCTGGCGGGCCTGTCGTCGATCCTCGGCAACCTCACGCTGTTCGGGCTGATCATGTTGTTCCTGGTGATCGGCGCGCTGCGCAAGGTGAAGGTCTACGAGGCGTTTGTCGAAGGCGCCAAAGAGGGCTTCGACGTTGCCAAGAACCTGCTGCCGTACCTGGTGGCGATGCTGTGTGCAGTGGGCGTGTTGCGGGCGTCCGGCGCGCTGGATTTCGGCCTGGAAGGCATTCGCCACGTGGTGGCCTGGACCGGCATGGACACGCGCTTTGTCGATGCGCTGCCGACCGCGATGGTCAAGCCGTTCTCCGGCAGTGCGGCGCGGGCGATGTTGATTGAGACGATGCAGACCCAGGGCGTGGACAGCTTCCCGGCGCTGGTGGCGGCGACGATTCAGGGCAGCACCGAGACCACGTTCTATGTGTTGGCGGTGTACTTTGGCTCGGTGGGAATCCAGCGGGCACGGCATGCGGTGGGGTGTGCGTTGTTGGCGGAGTTTGCTGGTGTGGTGGCGGCGATTGCGGTGTGCTACTGGTTCTTCGGCTAAGACCTGAATCCCTGTGGCGAGGGAGCTTGCTCTCGTTGGGCCGCGAAGCGGCCCCAGTCAGTTATCTCAGGTGTGTCAGTCAAAGCTCATTGACTGGTTTTGGGGCTGCTGCGCAGCCCAACGGGAGCAAGCTCCCTCGCCACAAAAGCGCGGCTTCCCAGGCCGACGGCCCAATCCACCACCTGCCTGTTCAGTACATCGCCAGCCTGACCAAACCCGGCCACCACCGCCGGCACCTTGGTATCCCCCACCGGCTGCCTCACCTCGAACCGCTTGCTGGCAATAATCCGTTGATCACTCCCGCGCACCAACCGTGCGTCCAGCCGTATCACCACTTCAACTGCGCTGCCGCGATACTCACTCTGAAACGCCTGCAACTGCCCGCCCAACTCAAAGTCCGCCTGCAGATTGGTCTCATCGGTACTGAGCAACGTCACCCGCCCATCCCGCTGAAACCCGTCCAGCAACCGATTACGCAACAGCACGGGGGCTGGATCGCTCCAGCGGGAATTCGCGTAACTACTGATCAAGTCACCGTTAGGCACCACGGCAATCCGCGGGCTGTCGAGGAATTCGCTGGTCTGCGGCTTCGCCACCCGCAGCGACCAGGCCACCGGGCTGGCCTGCGTGGCGGCCTGCGCCGATGGCAACCGGTACACGTCCGAGGGATCCGCCTTCGGCAGGATGGAACACGCACTGACCAATACCAGCGCAACGGGGGCGATCATTTGGTATGCACGCTTCATGGCGTGAACTCCTTGTTCTTGTCGCTGCCCAGCAGGTAACCGCTGGGGTTGGCTTCCAGGCGGCGGGAAATGGCGCGCAACGAACCCAGGGTTTCGCGCAGCTCGCGCACCGCTGGCGCCAGTTCGTTGAGACCCTGCATGCCGCTGTTCAGGGAATCCTTGTTGTTGGTCAGCAAGGTGTCGATCGTGGCCGTGCTCTGTTGAAGGGACTGCATGGCCTTTTCAGCACTGCCAAACACCTGCTTGCCCTGGTCGTTGAGCAAACCGTTGGCGTTGCGCATCAACGCGGTGGTTTGCTCCAGGGTGGCGCTGGCCTGTTTGCTCACCTGCATCAATTGCTGCATCACCACCTTGATGTCGCCGCGCTGATCGGCAATCGCGCCGGTGGTCTGTTGCAGGTTGTCCAGGGTATTGCTGAGGCGGTCGACGTTCTCCCGGGAGAACATGTGATTGGCGTTGTGCAGCAGCAAGTTGATGCTGGTCATCAGGTCGTTGCTGTTGTTCAGCAGTCGCGCGATCGGCGATGGCGACGCAATGATTTCCGGCAGGTTGCCGTCCTTGCCCTTGAGCTCAGGGCTTTGGGGCGTACCGCCGCTGAGCTGGATGATCGAGGTGCCAGTAATGCCGGTCAGGGCCAGCTTGGCCTGGGTGTCTTCCTTGATCGGCGTCTGCCCGGCCAGGCGGATGCGCGCCAGCACCCGGCGCGGGTCTTTCGGGTCGAGGCGCAGGCTGGTGACGTCGCCCACCTTGATCCCGCTGTACTGCACGGCACTGCCTTGGGACAGCCCACTGACCGCCTCGTTGAACACCACTTCGTAATCCTGGAATGCGCTGTCGACGCTGGACTTGGCCAGCCACAGGCCAAACAGCATGGCGCCGACCACGACGATCACGCTGAACAGACCGATCATCACATGATGGGCTCGGGTTTCCATGTCATACCTCGTTGAGCAGTTGAGCGGCATCCAATGCCGCGCGGCCCCGTGGGCCATGGAAGTATTCGTGAATCCAGGCGTCGTCGGTTTCCGAGACGACATCGATGGCATCCGCCACCAGTACCTTTTTCTGCGCCAGCACCGCTACGCGGTCGGTGATGGTGTACAGCGTGTCGAGGTCGTGGGTGACCAGGAACACGCTCAGGCCCAGCGCATCGCGCAGGGTCAGGATCAGTTGATCGAAGGCGGCGGCGCCGATCGGGTCGAGGCCGGCGGTGGGTTCATCGAGAAACAGGATGTCCGGGTCCAGCGCCAGGGCACGGGCCAGGGCCGCGCGCTTGATCATGCCGCCGGAGAGTGACGAGGGGTATTTGTCGGCGGCCGACAGCGGCAGCCCGGCCAACGCCAGCTTTACTGCCGCCAGGTGCTCGGCATCGGGACGGCTGAGGCCGGCATGCTCTATCAGTGGCAACGCAACGTTCTCGGTGACCGTCAGCGAGGAAAACAGCGCGCCCTTCTGGAACAGCACGCCGAAGCGCCGCTCCACCAGCGACCGCTCGTGTTCCGACAGGCTCGGCAAGTTCTGCCCGAACACCCGCACCTGGCCTTCGCTGGGCTGGCGCAACCCAATGATGCTGCGCAGCAGCACCGACTTGCCACTGCCGGAGCCACCGACGACGGCGAGGATTTCACCCTTGTACAAGTCCAGGTCGAGGTTCTCGTGCACGCTTTGCGAACCAAACCGGTTGCACAGCCCGCGGACTTCGATCACCGCCTCAGTGGGCGCACGGCGCAGACGACTCACCAGCCCATCTCCATGAAGAACAGTGCGGCGACCGCATCCAGCACGATCACCACGAAAATCGATTGCACCACACTGGAGGTGGTGTGGGCGCCGACGGACTCGGCGCTGCCGCTGACCTTGAAACCTTCGAGGCAGCCGATGGCCGCGATCAGGAACGCGAAGATCGGCGCCTTGACCATGCCGACTAGGAAGTGCTGCACGCCAATGTCCGATTGCAGCAGCGACAGGAACATTGCCGGCGAAATATCCAGGGCCACGGCACACACCACACCGCCGCCGATAATGCCCGAGAGCATTGCCAGGAACGTCAGCATCGGTAGCGCCACCAGCAACGCCAGTACGCGGGGCAGCACCAGCAACTCCATCGGGTCGAGGCCCAGGGTGCGGATCGCATCGATCTCTTCGTTGGCCTTCATCGAGCCGATTTGTGCGGTGAAGGCACTGGCAGTGCGGCCCGCCATCAGGATCGCGGTGAGCAACACGCCGAACTCCCGCAGGAAGGAGAACGCCACCAAGTCCACGGTGAAGATACTCGCGCCAAAACTGGCCAGCACCGTGGCACCGAGAAACGCCACCACTGCGCCCACCAGGAAGGTCAGCAAGGCCACGATGGGGGCCGCATCGAGGCCGGTTTGTTCGATATGCGCAACCATTGGCGTCACGCGCCAGCGCTTGGGCCGGAATACGCCACGGGCGAAGGTTTCGAGGATCAGGCCGATAAAGCCCAGCAGTTTCATGCCGTCTTGCCAGACGGTGTAGACCGCGCCGCCGATGCGCGCCAGCAACATGATGCCGGCGGCTTCTTCGGGTTCCTTGACCGGCACACAGAAGTCGTTCAGAGAGCGGTAGACGGTTTTCAGTAACGCGCGGTCGGCGGTCGAGAGGCTGCAGTCGGTCTGTTCGGCGGACTGTTCGATGCGCTCGGGGCCGAGCAATTCCACCAGCAGCGAGGCGCCGGCCGTGTCCAGGGCGCCGAGGCCGTTAAGGTCGATGCGTGCGCCAGCGTCGTACTGGCCGTCGAGCTTTTCCGACAGCTTCTTCAGGTTGGCATAGTGGGCAAGCGTCCAATCCCCTGTAATCCTCAGCAATGGAGGCTGGGTGGACGTGTCCAGATGGGCTGCACCGGCCGTTGTGCTACTGGTCATAAGCTCCGAGCTTGTTTGGCTATTCCAGAATTCCTACGTAATAGCACGATCCTGCCTACTTTGGCGCGTCTGGCGTTGTAGCGCCCTGACCGGGGTCAGTCACCTTGAAGCGCAACACGCCGATCACTTGGCCATCTTCGGTCAGCACCCGTACCTGCCAGCGTCCTACCGAGTCGGGGGGGAAGTTCTGCTTGTGGGTCCAGGCCCGATAGCCTTCCTTGCGCCCACCATGGATGTCCAGGGCGATGCGGTCGACTTCCTTGCCGTTGAATTTCCACACATGGTAGATCCGCTCATCCAGGCCGCGCGGCGCGTTGATCGCGGTGTAGGCATACAGCCCGCTGCTGCGCAGTTGGGCGGCGCTGACTTCTTTCAGGTCATCGCCGGGCGTGCGGTCCTGCAATTGGGTGCTGATGGCCACTTCGGTCATCCACAGCGTCGCGGGCGGCACCCAAGTGCGCAGGAACCAGCCGGCGCAACCAATCGCTGCGGTAACCCCCAACAGCATCGCCCAGCCCTTGATGCTACGCAGCGGCAGGCTCACGGCCAGGCTCGGGATAGAGAGCGCCATTGCCACGCCGAGGGCCAGTTTGTAACTCTCGGCGGTGGTCAGGTGCAGGATGATCGGCAGCGCGGTCAGCAGGGCCGCAAACAGGGTCAGGGTGTGCAGTGCGAGAAACAGCGAGCGCTTGGGCGCCAGCCACTTGTAGTACAGCGGGTCGGTGATGGAGACCAACGCCGCCGCGCCCAGCAGGCCGGTAAAGATCGACTGGCCGCTGTTCCAGGTGGTGGTGACAAAAAAGAACGGCAGGACAAAAAACAGGCTTTCCTGATGGATCATCTGCGTGGCGTAGCGCAGCAGCGGTTCGGGGATTTCCCGTTTGAAGACTTTGCTGAACAGCTGGGTGAGGCTGTTTTCGAGCATCAGCCATAACCAGCTCACCAGCATGATGATCGCGATCCAGCTGGCCATGCCTTGCTGGCGATCCACCAGGATGAAGCTGCCCACACCCGAGATGAAACCGCCGAGTGCAATCACCCCTGGGTAGCGCTTCATCAGCTCGAGGATGCGCTGGATGGTGTGAGTCAGGATAGGCATTCGGCAGTTCACAGTCTTTGTAGGAAAAATCCCAGACAGAATAACGTTTTAGCCGTTTTCTCGGGGCCCGATTACGCAATCCCTTTGCGATAACGCCACACGCCTAGTAACACAATCGCAATCAGCCCCAGTGCGCCTGCGGCGATCCAGTTGAGGCTATCGTAGCTGAACAACGGTTTCTCGATGCGCCAGTAGCCGTTCTGCTTGAACAGCTCGCGCATGGCCTGGTTGGCTTGGTCCAGGCTGACGGCCTTGATGCGCTTGGCCGGGTCGCTGAAATGCCCTTTGGCGTAGTCGCCCGAGGCACTCCAGTAATAGTCGGCCAACGCGCTGTTGCCTTGAACGGCCCACGCCTGGCGGGCAATGGCGGCTTGTTGCAGGCGGGCGAAGGTGGCCGGGTCGAGGCCGTCCTTGAGCAGTTGGGCCCTGAGGGTTTCCAGCACGTGCTCGGCTTCCGGCAGGTTGTCGCGTTCAAGGTCGGCGTTGAGGCTCATGAAGCCGACGCCGCCCAGCACTTCGCGCTCGCTCCATGGGCCATAGGACAAGCCGTGCTGCAAGCGCAATTGACGATACAGCGCCCAATCCAGGTAGTCCTTGAGCAGGTCGAAGGTTTCATCGTACTGGTCGTCCAGCACCGGCTCGGGGAATAACCAGTGCAGCTTGGCGTTGTCACCGACCCAGCCGTGGATCAGGTCGCGGCGGACGGCGGCGGCGTGTTGAATCTCCGGCAACGGGCGATGTTCGCTGGGGTCAACCGGATCCAGTGCGCCGTAGGTGCGTTCGAGATAGGCCGGCAGCAGCTTGTCGAGGTCGCCGACGATGATCAGGGTCATGTTGTTGGGGGCGTACCAGGCCTTGCGCAGCTTTTCCAACTGGTCGCGGGTCAGGTGCTCGACTTCGGCCCGCTCGGCGCATTTGAGCCCCAGTTCGACGGCAAGCTGACTGCTGGCCTTGTGGCCGAGGTCCTGGCGGTCCAGCAGCCGTTGCAGGTGTGAGTAATGGCCGCCGTCTTCGCGCTCCACCACCTGTTTGGCGGCATTGATGTTGGCGTCGGTCAGTTGGGTGCGGGTGATGATGGCCAGCAGCAGGTCGAGCACCTTGCGCTGGTTCTGCGCCGGAGCCTCGATGACGAAAGTGGTGTCGGCATTGCTGGTGTAGGCGTTCCAGTCGCCGCCGAGGGCTTGCATGCGTTCTTCCAGTTCACCTTCGCCGCCACCGTCGATCCCGCTGAACAGTAAATGCTCCAGCAGGTGCGGCAGTTCCTTGTCTTCGCAACTGAAGTCATCCAGGCCCACACCCACCACCAGGCGGATTGCCACATGGCCGCGTTCGGTGCCCGGCTTGAGCAGCAATTGCAGGCCGTTGGGCAGGGTGTAGCCCTCGACTTGCAGGCGGTCAAAGGCAAAGGTGTGTGCCGAACCCATGAGCAGGCAGGCGAATAGCAGGCGACGCATAACAGGCTTCCTGGCGAGTGAGGTCCGTTGTTAACTGACTTCACTCGCCGTCGTACGTTCAGGGCGAATGGGTGATGTCGGCAATATCGTCCGCCGAGAGGGCGCCGGTGTCGGTGGTTTCCAGCACCACATAAGCGCTGCTGCAGAACAGCGAGTTGAGACGCTTCATGTCGGCAATCAGCTCCAGGTGCAAGGAACTGGTCTCCAGGCTCTGTACGATTTTACGTTGCAAGCGGCTGACGTGGGCGTGGGCCAGGCGACGCTCCTGGGCGCGGAAGCGGCGCTTTTCCCGCAGCAGTTGCCGGGCGCTTTCCGGGTCGGCACTAAGGAACACCGAGAGCCCCAGGCGCAGGTTGGCGATCAGTTGGGTTTGCAGGCCCGCGAGTTCCTCCAGGCCGACTTCGGAGAATGAACGGCGCTGGGAGGTCTTTTGCTGCTGGACCTTGCGCAGCATGCGTTCGATCAGGTCGCCGGCCAGTTTCAGGTTGATCGACAGTTCGATGATCTCGGCCCAGCGTCGGCTGTCCTGTTCGCTGAGGTCTTCCCGGGGCATTTGCGCGAGGTAGAGCTTGATCGCGCTGTAGAGCGCCTCGACATCGTCGCTCAGGCTGCGCATTTCCTGGGTGATGGCGGTTTGCTTGCCGCGCAGCACCTCCAGCATCGAGGTCAGCATGTTGTCGATCAGGTCGCCCAGGCGCAGGGTTTCGCGGGCGGCGTTGGCCAGTGCCAGGCTTGGGGTGGCGAGTGCTGCCAGGTCCAGGTGGCGCGGCTTGGCCAGGCCGTTGACCTCTTCGCGTTCCGGGAGCAACCAGGCGCACAAGCGGGACATCGGGCCGATGGTGGGCAGCAGGATCAGGCAGCGAATAACGTTATAGAGCAGGTGGAAGGTGATCACCATGCCTTGGGCGCTGTAGTCCAGGTTATCCATCCAGCCGACCAGCGGGTCGAGTACCGGGATGATCAGCAGCAAGCCGATCAGCTTGTACAGCAGGCTGCCCAGGGCCACCTGGCGCCCGGCGGCGTTCTGCATGCTGGTGCTGAGGAAGGCCAGCACGCCGCTGCCGATGTTGGCGCCGATCACCAGGCCGATGGCCACGTGCAGGCCGATCACGCCGGCACCGGCGAGGGTCGCGGTCAGCAGGACGGCGGCCAGGCTGGAGTAGGAAATCATCGCGAACAGTGCGCCGACCAGGGCATCGAGCAAGATGTCGCCGGTCAGCGAGGCGAACAGGACCTTGACGCCCTGCGCGTGGGTGATCGGGCCCGCGGCTTCGACGATCAGTTGCAGCGCAAGGATGATCAGCCCGAGGCCGATCCCGACACGGCCCATCTGCCCGGCGCGTGTCTGTTTGCGCGACAGGAAGAAAATCACCCCGAGGAAAATCAACAGCGGCGACAGCCACGACAGGTCAAAGGTCAGCACCCGGGCCATCAGCGCGGTACCGACATCGGCACCGAGCATGGTCGCCAGGGCGGGCATCAGGCCCATCAGGCCCTGGCCGACAAACGAAGTCACCAGCATCGCCGTGGCGTTGCTGCTTTGCACCATGGCCGTCACCAGGATGCCGGCGATAAACGCCAGCCAGCGCTTGGACATGTTCTGCCCGATGACCTGGCGCAAGTTGGAGCCGTAGACCCGCAGGATGCCGGTACGGACGATGTGCGTGCCCCAGATCAGCAGGGTTACCGCGGAAAGCAGATTGAGCAGGGTCAGCATGCTGGGCCCCCTGTGTTGAGTCGTGCTCCAATCGGAGCAAGTGAATAGTGCCGCGTGCCGTTCTACGTCTTGTACTTAAGCTGTAGTTGGCGAATGGGCTCGGCGCCAGCATCGCATAGCTAAAGTCGGGATTGAAACAAAACTGTCATGAAATCAGCTTTTTGCAGATGAAAAAAAGGGGCTCTAAAGCCCCTTTTTCAGCAGCGGGTCCAGGTTATTGACCCGGAATGTCCTTGCGCAGTTTCACAGGGTCCTGCTGTTTCTTCTTTTTCGCGATGGCGGTACGCATCTTGATGTTCACCGCTTCAACCGCCAGGGAGAACGCCATGGCGAAGTAAACGTAGCCTTTTGGCACGTGAACGTCGAAGGCTTCGGCGATCAGCACGGTACCTACCACCAGCAGGAACGACAGCGCCAGCATCTTCAGCGACGGGTGTTTGTCGATGAAATCGCTGATGGTGCCAGCGGCCAGCATCATCACGAGTACGGCGACGATGATCGCGGCCACCATCACCGGTACGTGGGAAACCATACCAACGGCGGTAATCACCGAGTCGAGGGAGAACACGATGTCGATGATCGCGATCTGGATGATGGTGTAGATGAACTTGCCACCGGCGCCCTTCGGCTCGTCGTGGGTTTCGTCTTCACCTTCCAGGGCGTGGTACATCTCCTGGGAGCTTTTCCACAGCAGGAACAGGCCACCGAAGAACAGGATCAGGTCGCGGCCGGAAATGCCTTGGCCGAACACCACGAACAGATCGTCGGTGAGGCGCATGACCCAAGTGATCGACAGCAGCAACAGGATCCGCGTGACCATCGCCAGCGCCAGGCCGAAGATCCGGGTACGCGCCTGCATGTGCTTGGGCATGCGGCTGACCAGGATCGAAATCATGATGATGTTATCGATGCCCAGGACGATCTCGAGGGCCGTCAGGGTGAAGAAGGCAATCCAGATTTCCGGATTGGTCAGCCATTCCATGTGTATTCCTTTGAGCGAGTGTTAGACCGCGCCAGCCTTAAGAGCCGGCGCAGTAAGTTGTACGATTATAGAGTGCTGAACAGCGGAAAAATCCCCATCAGCAAAGCGGCGACCATTATGCACAGGCACACCAGCACCGCCCACTTGAGGGTGAAGCGCTGGTGATCGCCAAATTCGATACCCGCCAGGGCTACCAGCAAGTAGGTCGATGGAACCAGTGGGCTCAACAAGTGCACAGGCTGGCCAACGATTGAGGCGCGGGCCATTTCCACGGCAGTGATGCCGTAGTGGCTGGCGGCTTCGGCCAGTACCGGCAGAACGCCGTAGTAGAAGGCATCGTTGGACATGAAGAAGGTAAACGGCATGCTCACCAGCGCGGTGATCACGGCCAGATAAGGCCCCAGCGCGTCAGGGATGACGGCCAGCAGGCTCTTGGACATGGCATCGACCATGCCGGTACCGGACAGGATGCCGGTGAAGATACCGGCGGCGAAGATCAGGCCGGTGACCGCCAGGACGCTGCCGGCATGGGCGGCGATCCGGTCTTTCTGCATCTGCAGGCATGGGTAGTTGACGATCATCGCGATACTGAAGGCCACCATGAACAGTACCGGCAGTGGCAACAGGCCGGCGATCAAGGTGCACATCAGGGCGAAGGTCAGTGCGCCGTTGAACCATATCAGTTTCGGACGGCGGGCGTCCGGGTATTGCGAGACGCTGATTTCGCTGTGGTCGATTTCATCGCCTTGCAGGTGCAGCTCGCCCAGGCGTGCCCGTTCGCGCTTGCCGTACATATAGGCAATCACCAGGATGGCGACGACGCCGGCGGCCATGGCTGGAATCATCGGTACGAAAATATCCGATGGGTCCACGTGCAATGCACTGGCGGCGCGGGCGGTCGGGCCACCCCATGGGGTCATGTTCATCACCCCACCGGCGAGGATGATCAGGCCGGCCATGATCCGCGGGCTCATGCCGATGCGCTGGTACAGCGGCAGCATGGCGGCCACGCAGATCATGTAGGTGGTGGCGCCGTCTCCGTCCAGTGATACCACCAGGGCCAGCACGGCGGTGCCGACCGAGACCTTCAGCGGGTCGCCCTTGACCAGCTTGAGGATCTTGCGCACGGCCGGGTCGAACAGGCCGGAGTCGATCATCAAGGCGAAATAGAGGATGGCAAACATCAGCATTACGCCGGTCGGCGCAAGCTTGGTGATGCCCGCGAGCATCATCGGGCCGATCTGCGGGGCAAAGCCGCCGAACAGCGCGAACAGGATCGGTACGATGATCAGGGCGATCAGCGCAGACAGGCGCTTGGTCATGATCAGGAACATGAACGTGATGACCATGGCAAAGCCAAGGAAAGTCAGCATAGGAATACTCCAGGCGTAGCGCGGCTAGGGAATGGCGAACCGGTTGGGTCAGCGCAGAACGAAAGGCACGAGGCGTACGGGTGGAGTCGGGGCAAACAGGCGGGTACGGGCGGACATCGGGAATCACCATTGTTGTTGTTAACAACCGGTCTGTTGCCGGTAGTGGTGGGCGATCCTAGTCCCGGAAGCTTTCAGCCAGCTTTCGCTTGAGAAACGGGCTACGTTGAATGGACGACTGGTCCTGTGTGAAATAAGGATGTGGGAGACAGAGCATGCATCAGCAACACCAAGGCGGCTGCCATTGCGGGCGGGTGCGTTATCAGTTCAGCGGGGCGTTGGTGGATATTGCCCACTGCCACTGTTCGATTTGCCGGCGGGTCAGCGGCGGCTTGGTGACAACCTGGATCACCCTGCCCCGTTCCGCGTTCGCCTGGGTGGCGGGAACGCCGGCGCAGTACGAATCTTCGCCGACATGCGTGCGGTATTTCTGTTCTAACTGTGGGGCGCATTTGGCGCTGGTAACGCAACTGAGTGCCGAGAGTATCGATGTGACCATCGCAACCCTGGATCACCCGGAGCTGGCCCCGGCAGATCGGCACATCTGGGTAGAGAGCCGATTGCCGTGGTTACACCTGGATGAGCAACTACCGGAAGAAGCCGGAGAAGCGCTCTAGGGCAGTTCGAACCCGCCGGAGGCCTTGTGCAGTGCGCGCAAGTGCTCGCCTAGCTGCTTGAGGTTGGCTTCACATGCGGCAATCTCCGCCGCGCGGGCCGGTTCCAGCAGCGCCCTCACCTCTTTGTCCAGATCGCCGGTCAGCGACTGCAACTGCTTCTGGCGCGCGGCGCTCTCTGATTCCAGGCGTTTGGATTCTGTTGGTTGTGGCAAGCCGTAACCGCTGGTGCCCAGCAGCTCTGCCGGGCGACTGAGGAAGCCACTGTTGGCAAGGATCTGCTGCAACGTCGCGTTGGCCTTTTCCATGCCGCCGTTCTTCAGCTCGCGGGCGCCAAGGTAGCGTTGCTTGACTTCATCCTGGGCCAGCATGAGCTGCTTGCGGAAGCTCGCCTGTTCCAGCAGCAACAAGGCGGCGCTGGCGCGCAGGTCGGCTTCGGCGAACCATGGGCGGCGCTCTTCGGCACTCAGTGACAACCAATCCTCCACTTCAGCCTGTTTGATCGGCAGGCGCTTTTTCAACACCTCGAACATCGCCTGGTAGCGCTCGCGGAAGGAGTCGAAGTGATAGCCGAGGCGCAGCGCGCGTTTTTTGTCGTCCAGCACACTGGTATCGGCCAGGCCTCGGCCCTTGAGGACTTCCAGCAGGCCATTGGGCGTGATGTTGTCCAGGCCGGTCAGCTGCGGGTTGGCGCTGCCGCTGCGTAACAGTTTCAGGCTCTCGACTGCGCAGTTGTTGGAGATGAAGAAGTAGTTGCCGTCGTAGCTCCAGTGCATTTCGGCGGCGTGTTCGACGGTATCGTTGATCTCCTGGCGCGTGAGCTTCAACGGCACCGACGCCAGGCCGCGCAGCTCGGTCTTGGTGTACTCGTCAATGACCTGAGACAGCGGCAGCACGAACAGCCGCGACGGGTATTTGCCGATCAGGCCGTCCCAGCTCGACAGTTGTACGTCACCGACAAACGCGCGGTAGGACAACACCAGGTGCTGGTCCAGGTCCAGGCGGCAGTCCGGGCCCCGTGGCCGGCCGGGGGCGCAGATCACCAGGCGCAGCATGCTGTGGCCCCAGCGACTCACGAGGTTCTGGTTGGCTTCGGCCAGCAGGTAGTCGATTTCGTAGACCCGCTCGGGGTCGACCTGGCCCAGTGGAGTCTTGGCGAAGTCGTTGCCGGCGTTGAGGAAGGCGTAGGTTTTGGCACAGGTGTCCTTGGCGGGCGGCGCCCAGCCAAAGTGTTCCTTGTAATAGCGGTACAGCGAAGGCCGGCGGCAGGCATAGCTCGGGTCGAGGAGGAAGTACTCCATGTTGACGGCGACGAATTCCAGCGGGCTGGTGGTTTCGTAGATGTCCGGGCTGCGGGCGACCTGATGGTTGTTCTGTTCACGTTCGCCGCGACGGCCGACGTATTGCGGCCACCCGGCGAGGTCCAGCAGGCGTGGGTCATCGCTGAGGGTAAAGCGGCGGTCGTTCTGGCCCCGGCATTGATCGGGCAGGCCGATCAGGCCGGTGATGTTGTTCTGGCGGCTGCAACGCTGGATCAGCTTGCGGTCGGCGCTGGACCACAGGCGGGCACGGTCATAGATGTGGGTCAGTTCATGCAGCACGGTGGCGAGCATTTCCCGGCGCACGGTCCCGTGGGGGCGATTGGTTTTTTGCGTCGCGGCACTGCCGTCGGTAAGGCTTTCCAGCAAGTTGCTGTTGAGGTCCAGTTCGGACACCAGCGAAGCCTGGCCGTAGGCGTTCTCGGGCATCTTGTCGGTCCAGCCGACGTCGATGGTCCGGTCCAGTTGCTCGATGAAGCGCGGCGGCAACGCCTGCATCGCTTCATCCAGCAATGCCTGGCTCGCCTGCTGCTGGGCCGGGCTCAAGCCATCGGTCTTGAGCCGCAGTTGCAGGGCGGCCTGAGCCGCGCTGGCGCCCAGCAGCAAGGTGCCGGCCAGTAGCCAGGCGGCAATGCGCCTCACAGAGAGAGGATAGCTTCGGCGAGGACCTGGTCGCTGGCGTCGCGGGCTTCCGGCACGCGGGTTCGCAGGGTGTCGAAGGCGGCTTCCAGTTGAGCGCCACGAATCTCGCCATTGCTGGCGACGAAACTGGCGGCATCGTCGTGGGCTTCGCGTACGACTTTGGAGTCGCGGATGGACGTGGTGGTGTCCGAGGTGAAATCGATGGTACGGGCCGAGGCTCGGACGATGATGTTACTGGTGGCCTTCAGGGTTTGTGCCTGGGCAACACCGGCCAACAACAGCAGGCCGAGAGCGGCGGCGATCAGCGGGCTACGCATGGAATGACTCCGAAATACAAAGATGATTATTGGACGAGAATTGCTTGCGCCAGTTCAAGGTCACTGGCGTTAAGTTTTGGCTGGGTATGGCGCAGATAATCCAGCGCTGATTCCAGTCGGGCTCCCCGCCATTGGCCGTCAGTGGCAATGAAAGCGGCAGCGTCATCCTGGGCGGCCAGTATCAGTTTATGGTCGAACGGTGCGGAGGTCACTTTGCTGGTGGCATACGCACTGACAACGAGGCTCTGGGTGGACAGGTCAAAGGCCGGAGCTTGCGTGGACCAGCAGGTGCAAAACACTACGGGAGCGATCAACAGGCGGTATGAAAAAGCCATGGGACTCGACAACTGAAAACGAGCGCCAAGGCTAGCGCAATGCCCGGGCGAGAGCCAGCGCGGAGGGTTCGGGGAGCGCCTGGCGCCCCCTTTATCCCACCTGCGGTCAGATGGCCAGGATCGCCTGGGCCAGCTGCGCGTCAGTCGCGGTATTCAGTTGTGGAGCCTGTTGGCGGATCTGGGCCAGGGCGCTTTCCAGTTTTACGCCACGGATGGCGCCTTCGCTGGCAACGAAGCTGGCGGCGTCGTCACGGGCGGCACGTACGACCTTGTTGTCACGCAGGGAGGAAGTGGCATCGGAGGTGGCGTCTGAGGTGGCTTTCAGTGCGCCGACGATCGAATCCGTGGTCACGATCAGGCTGGAGGCGTTGGCATTGGCAGCCAGGGCCAGCAGGGCTGCAGCGCTCAGCAGGTGAAGACGGGACATGGGGTGACTCCTGTAAATGAACGAAAGGGTGGCACAAAGCTACTGCTTGAGCAGCGAGACCATGGGCATCAGACGCCCGTTCTACAGGGTTCGCCACGTGGTAGCCGGATATTAGCCGCCGCTTATCTGTTCGGATAGCTTCCTGCGGTGATTACTCGCGCCAGAACGATTTGGTCAGCTCAGATGCCCGGTCGCCGTGACTGATACCCGCATCGGACAATTCCCGCGGATCCAGTTGAGCCAGCAGCCTGCGTGTGCGGGCCCGTTGCCCCCAGCAGACGAGTGCTGCAGCGGTGCGCTTGAGTAGCTGTATCAACCGAGGGTGTTGCTGGTTTTTGGTATTCATGACGCGCGCCTTTCATGAGGTCCTGGAACACCATCTTGGGCTGGAGGGTGCTACCGGTACAGATACACGCGGGTTAAATTGTACTGATTAATTGTTATGTTTTTTAAACTGTATCGGTCTGTAGAAAGCCGACTGTTTTCGCCATTGAAAATCCAAACCCCAGAAACAGCAGAACCCGCCGCCGGTTACCCGGGGCGGGTTCTGCTTTAACAATTCGGAGTGCTGGCGGTGGACCCGGTGGGTCAGGGCCAGCGGACGCTAATTAGCGCCAGAACGGCTTGCTCAGCTCTTCGTAGCGTTGTGCTTCGCTGATACCGGCGTCAGCCAGCAGACGCGAATCCAGACGAGCCAGTTGATGGCGGCTGGAGATGCGGCGCTGCCACAACATCAGGTTGGCGAGAACGCGCAGAGGCAGGGAAGCCTGGGTGTTTACAGCTTTTTCTTCGAAGAACAGATCGGAACTGAGTGTACGTTCCATGATGACATCCTTCCGCTTGTGGCGGGATTAGGTAGTGGTTTAACTGGTGCCAATGATCCTCCTCCCGCGCAAGACTCTCTAGATACAGTTCACCTGTATTGTGAGGGGCCAGTTAACTGTTTATAGGGGCTGTACTGTACGAAATTGGAGCAACTGTACCTGTCGGCACTTTTATGGTGCGTTTTAGGCGTTTATGGAGTTCGAGGTAGGATATTTCGGTAGGAAATGACCGGTACAGCAGTACAGTTTTTTATAAAAGTTGGGCTCGGAAGCTCGGGCTGATGAAACTGTGTTTGCATCAGCCCGAATCTGTATCAATCACGCCTTCAGCATATGCCCGGTTTCTTCCAGGTTGATGTGCCAACTCAGTGCTTCTCGCAGGATATGCGGGGTGTGCCCGCCCAGCACACAGGCTTGGGTGAAGTAGGTGTTCAGGGCATCGCGGTACGCCGGGTGCACACAGTTGTCGATGATGACCCGAGCCCGCTCCCGCGGCGCCAGGCCCCGCAGGTCCGCCAGGCCGACCTCGGTCACGAGGATGTCGACGTCATGCTCGGTATGGTCCACATGGCTGACCATTGGCACCACGCTGGAAATCGCGCCGGCCTTGGCAATCGACTTGGTGACAAAGATCGCCAGGTGCGCGTTGCGCGCGAAGTCGCCCGAGCCGCCAATTCCGTTCATCATCCGGGTGCCGCAGACGTGGGTGGAGTTGACGTTGCCATAGATGTCGAACTCCAGCGCGGTGTTAATGCCGATGATGCCCAGGCGCCGCACCACTTCCGGGTGATTGGAGATTTCCTGGGGCCGCAGCACCAATTTGTCTTTGTAGCGCTCCAGGTTGCCGAACACGTCGGCGTTGCGCCGTTCCGACAATGTGATCGAACTGCCTGAGGCAAAGCTCAGCTTGCCTGCGTCGATCAGGTCGAATGTGGAATCCTGGAGGACTTCCGAATACATCGTCAGGTCTTCGAAGGGCGACTCGATCAAACCGCACATCACCGCATTGGCAATGTTGCCGATGCCTGCCTGCAGCGGGCCGAGCTTGTTGGTCATGCGTCCGGCGTCGACTTCTTCTTTAAGGAAGTTGATCAGGTGATTGGCGATCGACTGGGTGTCGCTGTCGGGCGGCGTCACGGTGGAGGCCGAATCCGCCTGATTGGTGATGACGATCGCGACGATCTTTTCCGGCGGAATCGGAATCGCGGTGCTGCCGATACGGTCGTCCACGGCCACCAGCGGAATTGGCGTGCGGGTCGGGCGATAGCTCGGGATATAGATGTCGTGCAGGCCTTCCAGGTTCGGGTTATGCGCCATGTTGATCTCGACGATCACCTGCTTGGCGAAAATCGCGAAACTGGCGGAGTTGCCCACGGAAGTGGTTGGCACAATGTGGCCTTGCTCGGTGATCGCTACGGCTTCGATCACCGCGATGTCCGGTAGCTTGAGCTGATTGTTGCGCAACTGCTCGACGGTTTCCGACAAATGCTGGTCGATAAACATCACCTCGCCGGCGTTGATCGCCTTGCGCAGGGTGCTATCTACCTGGAATGGCATGCGTCGCGACAGTACACCGGCCTCGGTCAGTTGCTTGTCCAGGTCGTTGCCCAGGCTGGCGCCGGTCATCAGGGTAATTTTCAGCGGTGATGTCTTGGCGCGTTCGGCCAAGGCGTGGGGCACGGCCTTGGCTTCACCGGCGCGGGTGAAGCCGCTCATGCCGACGGTCATGCCGTCCTGGATCAGTGCGGCAGCGTCAGCCGCGCTCATGACCTTGTTCAACAACGAAGGCAAGCGGATACGATCACGGTACATGGATTGTTATCTCGGGCTACGGAAGCAAGATGCGCAGTCTAGTGATTTCAAAAAATTTCGTCCCGCTACCATGGTCGAATGCCAGGCAGCGATTTAGAGCCTTTTGTCGGTTTTTACCGGCAATAAAAAACCCCAGCCTACTAAAGGCCAGGGTTTTGGGTATTGCGCTGGCGCAGTGTTTATTCGACGGCCTTGACCATGTCTTCGATGACCTTCTTGGCGTCGCCGAAGACCATCATGGTCTTGTCCAGGTAGAACAGTTCGTTGTCCAGGCCGGCATAGCCGCTGGCCATCGAGCGCTTGTTGACGATGATGGTCTTGGCCTTGAACGCTTCGAGGATCGGCATGCCCGCGATGGGCGACTTGGGATCGTTCTTGGCGGCCGGGTTGACCACGTCGTTGGCGCCTAGCACCAGCACCACGTCGGCCTGGCCGAACTCGGAGTTGATGTCTTCCATCTCGAACACCTGGTCGTAAGGCACTTCTGCCTCGGCCAGCAATACGTTCATGTGACCAGGCATACGGCCTGCAACCGGGTGGATCGCGTACTTCACGGTCACGCCGCGGTGGGTCAGCTTCTCGGTCAGCTCTTTCAGCGCATGTTGTGCCCGTGCCACCGCCAGGCCGTAGCCCGGTACGATGATTACGGTGTCGGCGTTGGTCAGCAGGAAGGTTGCATCGTCAGCCGAGCCGGATTTCACCGGGCGCGCTTCTTTCGAGCCGGCCGGGCCGGCGGCGTCTGCCGTGTTGCCGAAACCGCCGAGCAGTACATTAAAGAAGGAGCGGTTCATCGCCTTGCACATGATGTACGACAGGATCGCACCGCTTGAACCCACCAGCGAACCGGCGATGATCAGCATCGAGTTGTTCAGCGAGAAGCCGATCCCCGCCGCAGCCCAGCCGGAGTAGCTGTTGAGCATCGAGACGACCACCGGCATGTCGGCGCCGCCAATCGGGATAATGATCAGCACGCCCAGCACGAACGCCAGGGCCAGCATCAATGCGAAGGCGCTGAGGTTGCCGGTGAACATGAAGGCTAGGCCCAGGCCCAGCGTCAACAGCCCCAGCACCAGGTTCAGCTTGTGCTGACCGCCGAACTGTACTGGTGCGCCCTGAAACAGGCGGAACTTGTACTTACCCGACAGCTTGCCGAAGGCGATGACCGAGCCGGAGAACGTAATTGCACCGATGGCTGCACCGAGGAACAACTCCAGGCGGTTACCGGCGGGGATCGAATCCCCCAGGTGTTTCACGATACCCAGCGACTGTGGTTCCACGACTGCGGCGATGGCGATAAACACTGCAGCCAGGCCGATCATGCTGTGCATGAACGCCACCAGCTCCGGCATCTTGGTCATTTCCACGCGCTTGGCCATGATCGAGCCGGCGGTGCCGCCGACCAGCAGGCCAACGATGACGTAGCCAATGCCGGCAGTGGCCAGCTCGGCGCCGAGCTTATAGATAAGGCCCACGGTGGTGAGCACTGCCAGCGCCATGCCGAGCATGCCGAACAGGTTGCCGCGCCGGGACGTCGTCGGGTGTGACAGGCCTTTAAGGGCCTGGATAAAGCAGATCGACGCGATCAGGTAGAGCGTCGTGACCAGATTCATGCTCATGACGATGGCGCCTCTTCTTTTGCTTTCGGGGCTTTCTTCTTGAACATCTCAAGCATCCTGCGGGTAACCAGGAAGCCACCGAACACGTTGACCGCTGCGAGCGCCACGGCCAGGGTGCCCATGGTCTTGCCCAGTGGTGTCACGGTGAGTGCGGCTGCCAGCATGGCGCCGACGATCACGATCGCCGAAATCGCATTGGTCACGGCCATCAGCGGGGTGTGCAGGGCCGGGGTGACGTTCCAGACCACGTGATAGCCGACATAAATCGCCAGCACGAAGATGATCAGGTTGTAGATACCGGGGGAAATAAGCTCTTCCATCGTCTGAATCCCTGCTTAGGCGTTTTTGCGGATGACTTGGCCGTCGCGGCACATCAGGCACGCGGCGACGATGTCGTCTTCGAGGTTGATTTCAAACTGCCCTTCCTTGGTGAAGACCAGCTTCAGGAAGTCCAGCAGGTTGCGTGCGTACAGCGCCGAGGCATCGGCGGCGACGGCGCCGGCCAGGTTGGTCGGGCCGCAGATGGTCACACCGTTTTCCACGACCACCTGGTCTGCCACGGTCAGCGGGCAGTTGCCGCCCTGGGCTGCGGCGAGGTCGATGACCACCGAGCCTGGCTTCATCTGTGCGACGGTCTCGGCGCTGAGCAGGGTCGGTGCCTTGCGACCCGGAATCAATGCGGTGGTGATGACGATGTCGGCTTGCTTGGTACGTTCATGCACGGCCAGGGCCTGGCGCTGCATCCAGCTTGTTGGCATTGGGCGCGCGTAACCGCCCACGCCAACCGCGCATTCACGTTCTTCATCAGTTTCGTATGGCACGTCGACGAACTTGGCGCCCAGGGATTCGATCTGTTCCTTTACCGCCGGACGCACGTCGGACGCTTCGATGACCGCACCCAGGCGTTTCGCGGTAGCGATCGCCTGCAGCCCTGCTACACCAGCTCCAAGAATCAGCACGCGAGCGGCTTTCACCGTACCGGCGGCGGTCATCAGCATTGGCATGAAGCGTGGGTAGTGATGGGCGGCGAGCAGTACAGCCTTGTAGCCGGCAATGTTTGCCTGGGAAGAAAGCACATCCAGGCTCTGCGCGCGGGAGGTGCGCGGCGCGGCCTCAAGGGCAAAGGCCGTGATGCCATGCTCGGCCAGTCGAGTGATGGTTTCGTTGCTGAACGGATTGAGCATGCCCACCAGCACTGCGCCGCTTTTGATCAGCGTCAGTTCGCTGTCATTGGGGGCGACCACCTTGAGGATCAGCTCGGCGCCGAATGCATCACTGGCGCTGCCAATGGTTGCGCCCGCTGCTTCATAGGCACTGTCGACGACACTGGCATTGATGCCTGCCCCGCTTTGCACAGTGACCTTGTGGCCCTGGCCGATCAGCTTCTTGATGGTTTCCGGGGTGGCAGCCACCCGCGTTTCACCGGTCTGGGTTTCGAGAGGAACACCAATGTGCACGTCAAATCTCCTGCATGATCTTTTTGCTTTGATTTTTGTAAAAGGCCAGTGCGCCACGACAGGCGAATCTGGGCGGCCGATCAGCACGATCCCGCTGAAATACAGCGGGGCGCGGCATTTTGCAGGCGAACTTTACGGCCTTCAAGAGATTATGACGGGTGACAAAAAATTAACTACAAGTCACCCCGTGACCGATTGTCGCAATGGATAGATTAAAGTCGTTTAAATACAGGAGATTAAAGAGTTTTTACCGAAATATCAGCGCTTCTCCATCGCCGACGTGAATGATTGGGCATCGCTGCAATTTTATGGCTACAGGCCAATACCTACATGGCTTAAAGGCCATTTCAGGGTCAAAAGATGCGGTCTTCTAAATTGCGACATATATATACATATGTAGGTATTTTATTTTGTTGACTACAAAGTTAATAAATTGACGAAGACCCTTTAGATATTGGGGTTGTAACGATGCGACTGATCAATCAGCCAGTCTCTGAACGCATGCAGAGAAGCTGATTCGACCTTTCTCTCGGGAATCATCAGGTAGTAAGCCTTTGAGCTCGCCAGTACCTGAGGGCTGGCAATCACCAAGTGCCCATCGCTCAGTTCCCTTTGAATAAGGAACGGCGGTATCAGTGCAATGCCCATATCGTGCATGGCTGCCTGGGACAACATGGAGAATAGCTCGTAACGCGGGCCTGTCATGTCGCGGGGTATGTCCAGCTGTTGCGCGTTGAACCACTGGCGCCAGGCATAGGGTCGAGTAGTTTGTTGCAGCAGGGGCAGTTCGGCGATTTCGTGTGCAGTGAAGTGCGTGCGATCGCCCAGCAAGCGCGGGCTGCATACCGGGAGCGGGTTTTCTCCCATCAGTTTGTGGGATTCGGTACCGGACCAGTCGGCATCGCCAAAGTAGATTGCCGCGTCGAATTCGGTATCGGCGAACAGGAAAGGCCGTGTGCGGTTGGTCAGGTTGACGGTGACTTCGGGATGCTGGTGCTGAAAGTCCTTGAGGCGTGGGATCAGCCATTGGGTGCCGAACGTCGGGACCACCGCCAGTTCAATAACGTTGGTGCCCTGCTGTCCCATGATCGAAAGGGTGTCGCGTTCCACGGCGTCAAGTTGCGTAGCCACCCGGCGACTGTAGGAAAGCCCTGCTTCTGTCAGTTTCACGCCCCGGCGCGAGCGTCGAAACAGCTCGACACTTAAAAACTCCTCAAGACTGGCGATTTGTCGGCAGATTGCGCCCTGGGTGATCGAAAGCTCCTGTGCCGCCTTGGTAAAGCTCTCGTGGCGGGCAGCAGCCTCGAAACTGACCAGCGCCGTGGTGCTGGGAATTTTTCTGCGCATGTACCGTGACCTCACAAGTAAAGAGCATCTATGCCGCTTTTGAATGTTACGGAGTGAGAAATTAGCACAAGGCTATGCAAAATCCTCGTTTGCCCTCCTCGCCTGCCCGGCCTAGGCTCCATGCACGACTTTTGATTTACTTCGCGAGGACTCACTCATGGGCGGTAAGGCAAGCTTCAACTGGATCGATCCACTGCTGCTGGATTCACAGCTCACCGAAGAAGAACGCATGGTGCGCGACAGTGCCCAACAGTTCGCCCAGGACAAGCTGGCGCCCCGTGTTCTCGAAGCCTTCCGCCATGAAAAGACTGACCCTGCGATCTTCCGCGAAATGGGTGAGACCGGCCTGCTGGGGGCGATGATTCCAGAGCAGTACGGTGGCAGTGGATTGAACTACGTCAGCTATGGCCTGATCGCTCGTGAAGTAGAGCGTGTGGACTCTGGCTACCGTTCGATGATGAGTGTGCAGTCCTCACTGGTGATGGTGCCTATCAATGAATTCGGTACCGAAGCGCAAAAGCAGAAATACCTGCCGAAGCTGGCCTCTGGTGAATGGATTGGCTGCTTTGGCCTGACCGAGCCTAACCATGGTTCCGACCCGGGCGCGATGATTACCCGCGCGCGCAAAGTGGATGGCGGCTACAGCCTCACTGGCAGCAAGATGTGGATTACCAACAGCCCGATTGCGGATGTGTTCGTGGTGTGGGGCAAGGACGATGCGGGCGACATTCGCGGCTTCGTGCTGGAAAAGGGTTGGAAAGGCCTGAGTGCTCCGGCGATCCACGGCAAGGTCGGATTGCGCGCCTCGATCACCGGTGAAATCGTCATGGATAACGTGTTTGTTCCTGAAGAGAACATCTTCCCGGATGTGCGTGGCCTGAAAGGACCGTTCACTTGCCTTAACTCGGCACGCTACGGGATCTCGTGGGGTGCCCTGGGGGCCGCGGAATTCTGCTGGCATACCGCGCGTCAGTACACCCTTGATCGCCAGCAGTTCGGGCGGCCTTTGGCGGCTACTCAACTGATCCAGAAGAAGCTCGCAGACATGCAGACTGAAATCACCCTGGCGCTGCAAGGATGCCTGCGGTTGGGTCGTATGAAGGATGAGGGCACTGCGGCTGTGGAAATCACCTCGATCATGAAGCGTAACTCGTGTGGCAAGTCGCTCGACATTGCCCGGATGGCGCGTGACATGCTCGGTGGTAACGGCATCTCGGATGAGTTCGGCATTGCCCGCCACCTGGTCAACCTTGAAGTGGTGAATACCTATGAGGGTACTCACGACGTGCATGCATTGATCCTGGGGCGAGCGCAAACCGGTATTCAGGCGTTCTATTAATAGGAGAACGACCATGGGCGCGCTTTCGCACCTGCGGGTACTGGATTTGTCGCGAGTGCTGGCGGGCCCTTGGGCCGGGCAGATACTTGCAGACCTTGGCGCTGAAGTGATCAAGGTCGAGCGGCCCGGGAGTGGCGACGACACTCGTGCCTGGGGGCCACCCTTCCTCAAGGATGCGTATGGGGAAAACACCACTGAGGCGGCGTATTACCTGTCTGCCAATCGCAACAAGGAATCGGTGACGATCGACTTCACGCGGCCGGAGGGCCAGAAGCTGGTGCGTGACCTGGCGGCGAAGTCCGACATTCTGATCGAGAACTTCAAGGTAGGCGGCTTGGCGGCCTATGGGTTGGACTATGAGTCGCTCAAGGAGATCAATCCGGAGTTGATCTACTGCTCGATTACCGGGTTTGGTCAAACCGGGCCCTATGCGACGCGGGCGGGCTACGACTTCATGATCCAGGGGCTTGGCGGGCTGATGAGCCTGACTGGCCGCCCGGAGGGTGAAGACGGCGCCGGACCGGTTAAGGTTGGCGTGGCGCTGACGGATATTCTTACGGGGCTTTACTCGACAGTTGCGATCCTGGCGGCCATGGCTCACCGGGATCATGATGGTGGCGGCCAGCATATCGATATGGCGTTGCTGGATGTGCAGGTGGCTTGTCTGGCTAATCAGGCGATGAACTACCTGACGACGGGCGTCTCTCCAAAGCGCCTGGGTAACGCTCATCCGAATATCGTTCCCTATCAGGATTTTCCTACGGCGGATGGCGACTTCATTCTTACTGTGGGTAATGATGGGCAGTTCCGCAAATTTGCCGAAGTGGCTGGGCAGCCCCAGTGGGCGGATGATCCTAGGTTTGCTACTAATAAGCTGCGAGTGGCTAACAGGGCGGTGCTGATTCCGTTGATCCGTCAGGCTACCGTGTTCAAGAGCACGGCTGAATGGGTGGCTCAGCTGGAGCGAGTAGGTGTGCCTTGCGGCCCGATCAATGACCTGGCGCAGGTGTTTGCCGATCCTCAGGTGAAAGCGCGCGGGTTGGCGATGCAGTTGCCTCATGCGTTGGCTGGTACTGTGCCCCAGGTGGCAAGTCCTATGCGCCTGTCCAAGACGCCTGTTGAATACCGCAGCGCACCTCCGCTGTTGGGTGAGCATACCCATCAGGTGCTGCAGCAAGTGCTGGGTTTGACGCCAGCGAATGTGTCGGCTTTGAGGGAGGCCGGGGTCATCTGAAGCTTCTCTTCTATATAGAGGGTTGTTGAGGCTCTCTATATGGAGGGAAGTTGGTCGGTTTTTAGCCAGAAATGCCTATTTGATAGAAAAGCTGAATTAAGGGTTGACGGCAGATTCTGGAAGTCTATAATTCGCCCCACTTCCGGCGCAGTCGAAACGGAAAACTCCTTGGTAAACAAAGAGTTATGTAGGTTTCGGCAGCGAGTTGCTTCAGGTCATCGAAGCCCAGAAGGAGTTAGTAAGGCAGTGTTGTTTGGCCCTATTAACGTTTCGATCTTCTCGGTCGAAAGCGGAGAAAAAGAGGTGTTGACAGCAGCGTGTAA